>NZ_LMHQ01000028.1:0-432631 GCF_001428225.1 Acidovorax sp. Root70 | reverse complement strand
GAGTCGCCTTGCGGGTTCGGCTCATCGATGGGATGAACTGTACGCGGGTGGGGGGCAGAGAAAAACCACCGGGTCGCGAACTAACTGTTCCAGTATTGTGAACAATCGATTGGGAACTTTTCAGGGTTTACCCAAGACTGACATCTGCAAGCACTTCAAAAATGCTCCTAAAACTCTATCAGTCCATGCAAACCCTGATGCCAATTTGGGACAGTGACATTGGGGTGACAGGGGGCTTTGGCACCCCTGCCAGAAGGGGCTGACAAGGGCTTGGCCCTATGGTGCTGCTGCGGTCTGCCTCTCCAGTCTTGGACACAACTTCTTACCGCAGCGCATGCAGCTTGATGTGAATCAAAGTTGTGTGTCTGTACCGCGTGATAAGCGTCAGTGCCTTGCAAGAGAAACTCATATAGTGCGAGGTAACGATTTGTGTTGCTTGCATGACCGATATTCTTCTTTCAGTGGACGCAGACACCACTGACGGCTCCCACTATCTGCGTGCGCTGACCGACATGGCCGACCGACGCTCCGTGGTCGCCGAGGCTGCCATTTACACCGACAACGGCATCAAGCTGGTGGAAAAAGGGGCGCGCATCGACAGCCGCCTTTACGACCGCCTGGTCCAGCACAAGCTGCGCGAACCCATAGACCGCCATCTGTCGATCGAAAACCCCGTGGACGTGCCAGCGCTGCTGGCCCTGGGCCAGACGCTGATCGAGCAGGAAACCCTGCCAGCCATGCTGGCCGAGGCCCTGGGCTCGGGTGCCCGGTTGCTGGCGCCCCTGCGTTCCCTGCCATTGCCTTCTGCCATGGCCTGCAAGCTCACCGTGATGCGCGACCAGCGGCCCACGCTGTTCCAGCACAGTCTGGTGATGATGACCGTAGCGGTGTTTCTGGCCATCAAGAGTGGGGTGAGTGAGCGCGACTGCAGTGCGGTGGCTGCCGCTGCATTGCTGCATGACCTGGGGGTGCTGCACATGGACCCGACCTGGGACGACCCCGATCACCGGGTCGTGGGTGTGGGGCGCAAGCACTTGGTGGCCCACCCCATCTCGGCGATGCTCATGATCCGTGACATGCAGGTGTATCCACGCGCTGCCGAGGTCGCCGTGCTGGAACACCACGAGCGCATGGACGGCAGCGGCTACCCCCGCGCCCTGGCCGGTGCCGACATCACGCCCATGGGCCGTATCCTGCTGCTGGCCGAGGTGGTGGCCGCGTTCTACGAGAAATATGACGACATGCCTGCGCAGCGGCTGTCGCTGGTGCTGCGGCTGAACCACCGCAAGTTTCCCTCTGCGCTGGTGGCGCTCATCCTGCCCTTGCTGCAGGAGGAAGTGGTCCGCGAATCGGCTCTGATGCCCCTGGGCAACGATGCCCCGCGCCAGATCGAGCTGCTGGCCCAAGCCTTTGCCTACTGGGACCAGCTCAAGGCGGTCTTGCCTCCCGACACGGTGACCAAGCCTCCAGCAGGCAGTGCCTTTGCGTTTACCGATTCCCGTCTCATGGCGTTGCAAAAAGCCTTGATTGAAGCGGGCTCTCACCCCAAGCACCAAGGGGAGCTGCTGGCGCAGCTGCAGGGCGACCCCATTGGCATGGCCGAGGTCGCACTGGTGGGGCGCGAGGCCCTGTGGCAGCTGCAAAGCATCCTGAACGCCATCCATCGCCGCTGGCCCCAGCTCTCCGAGCGTGTCACGCCCTCGGATGCCGCGGTGGCTGACTGGTGCGACTGGGGGGGTCGCATGCTGTAGCCGGATCGGCGCTGCCGGTGCGTGGGTCGCCTCCCCCGGTGGCGCGCCTCGCGCTGAGAGCGCTTGCTGGCGCCTGCCGGTAGTGCCCCGGTCGCGCCTGCTGTTAACCCACGTACGCTGGCAATTGCACGCCGACTTTGGTGGCAGGTCTTTGCTGCCAGGTCCACCCATGCAGCAAAATACTGGTTATATTTACAGTATTCGTGTTGCCTGAACCTTTCCAACCACCATGCCTGCGCCACGCCCCTCCTTGCGGGTTGCGTCCGATTTGCCGACCGCTGTGCCGGGGGTGTGGCATGCCGACGCGCTGGGTGCAGGGCCGCAGTCGGTGCTGCCAACAGGTCATGCCGCGCTGGACGCACAGCTACCGGGTGGCGGCTGGCCGGTGGGGGCCCTGAGCGAGGTGCTGCAGCCCCTGGCGGGCTTTCACGAATGGCAATTGGTGCTGCCCGCATTGGTGCAGGCCACGGCCCGCCAGAGCGGGGCCGTGGTGCTGGTGGCGCCGCCGTGCGAGCCTTTTGGGCCGGCCCTGCAGTCGCAGGGCTTGCGGGCAGAGCGCGTGTGCGTGGTGCGCGCCGACTCTGCCATGGCGGCATTGTGGGCCGCTGAGCAGGCGCTGCGCTGCCAGGGCGTGCTGGCCGTCATGGCCTGGCTGCCCCAGGCGCAGCCTGCCGCGCTGCGGCGGCTGCAACTGGCGGCGGCCCATCAGCAGCAATTGCTTTGGGTGTTTCGCTCGGTCGATGCCTCCAATGCCTCAATGCAGGCATCGCAAGTGTTGCAGGCATCACCGGCCCTGTTGCGGCTGCAGGTGCAGGGGCTGGCCTTGCCAGGAGACGCTGCGGTAGCCCCTGGCATGCAGGTGCAGATCCTCAAGCGCCGGGGGCCGCCGTTGGCGCTGGCACTCCACTTGCCGGGCTGCCACCCCCAGTTGGCGCAGGTGCTGGTCGCTCAGGCAGAGCGGCGCCGCGCCGCGCAGGAGGCAGCCAGTGCCCTGGTGGCGAGGCGCCAGACAGCCGCTGTGCGGGGGGCCGGGGCCGTGCTGGCGCGCCCTGCGCAGGGGGGGCGACCAGAAGGGAGCGGGCATGCACTGGATCGCACTGCCATTGCCCTGGCACGATGAATCTGCCGCCCCGCCGGGCACAGGTGCAGGAATGGGCGCAGCTGCAGATGCCGCAGCGCTTAGCGCGGCCGCAGGCTGGTGGGCATTGCGCTTTACGCCGCGTGTGGCACTGGCCGATGGCGAGGTGGTGTTGCTGGAGGTGTCCACCACCGAGCGCCTGTGGGGCGGGCGCGAGGCATTGCTGGCGCTGGTGCTGCAGGCCTGGGCCGACGCAGCTGCCAGGGGCACGGGGGAGGCTGCGGCCAACGCGCCTGCCCGCAGTGCTCAACAGCAGGCCCCGGCCAGCGAATCGGCCACAGCCCAGCCGCTCTGTGCATCACCCTCTACCCCCCCTTGTTCGCCGCCAGTGTGGGGTGCCGGCCCGACGGCCTTGGTGGCCCAGGCCAGGCTACGCATGGCATTGGCAGGGCGCCCCGGCCCATCGCAGGGCCGGGTAGAGAGCCTGCCTTTGCATACCCTGACGGCGCTGCGCCCCCATGTAGCCAGCCTGGAGCGGATGGGTTGCCGCACCTGGGGCGCTCTGCAGGCTCTGCCACGTGCGGGCGTGGCGCGGCGCCTGGGAGCTGGCGTGCTGCAGGTGCTGGACCAGGCCCTGGGCGATGCCCCCGAGGCCCATGCCTGGCTGCAACTGCCCGAGCAGTTTGCGTTGACCACCGAGCTGCCCGCATTGGCCGAGTCGGCCGAGGCACTGCTGTGGAGCGCAAGCCGCTGCCTGACGGCCCTGCAGGCCTGGCTGCAGGCGCGCCAGCAGGGCGTGCTGGCACTGGAGCTGGTCTGGCGCCACGACCTGCGGCGCATCGATGGCGTGGCGTTGCCCCCCACCCAGGCGCTGCAGGTGCGTACCGCCCAGGCCATCCACGACCTGGTGCACCTGCGGCGCCTGCTGGCCGAAAGCCTCGCGCGCACCACGCTGGCCGCACCGGTCAACCAGATCATGCTGCGCCTGCTTGAATCGGCCCCGCTGCCGCACCGCAGCGCCAGCCTGCTGCCCCCTGGAGAGGTCGGGGCGCGCGGCCCTGCAAGCCATGGCAGCGCCGACCCGGCCGGTGCTCCCGGCGAGGCCCTGCACCAACTGCTGGAGCGCCTGTCGGCCCGCCTGGGAGCCGACCGGGTAGTGGCCCCGGTGCTGCTGGCCGACCACCGGCCCGAACGCATGCAGCAGTGGCGCCCGGCCGCTGACGTGCTGGGTGCGCCCACCCGTTCTGCGGCCCCCCGTGCTGGTGGCGATGCGCCGCAGTGCATCACCCCGGATGCCCCCTTGCTGCCCACCTGGTTGCTGAACCCGCCCCGGCGGCTGGCCGTCCAGGGCAACCGCCCTTGCCACCACGGCTTGCTGCGCCTGCTGGCCGGGCCCCACCGGTTTGAGGCGGGCTGGTGGTCTGCCATGGACGACGGCGTGGACCCGGCAGACCCCTGCGCGGGTCTGGCCTTGCGCGACTATTTTGTGGCCCACAACGACGTGGCGGGGCTGGTTTGGGTGTTTCGCGAGCGTCTGGCGCCATCGCCCGCTGGCGGACAGGCGGCGGCACGCCCCCACCGCTGGTTTTTGCACGGAATCTTTGGGTGAGTGGGCGGGGCGGTTGTCCATGGGCTTGATGCATCGACTCTCTTCGCAGGCCGCGGCCGTGCCAGGCCCCGCAGCGGGCGTGGGCGAACTGCCGGGCTATGCCGAGCTGCATTGTCTGTCCAACTTCAGCTTTCAGCGGGGAGCATCACACCCCAAAGAGCTGGTGGCGCGCGCTGCCAAGCTGGGCTACCAGGCGCTGGCGCTGACGGACGAATGCTCCGTCGCCGGCGTCGTGCGTGCCTGGGGTGCCGCCAAGGCCTGTGGCCTGCACCTCATCGTGGGCAGCGAGTTCTTGTGGGGCGACCTGCGGCTGGTGGCACTGGCACGCGATGCCGAGGGCTGGGGCAACCTGTGCGAGTTCATCACCGCCGCCCGGGCCGCAGCACCCAAGGGGCACTACCGCGTGGACGCGGACAGCCCCTGGCACTTGCTGCAGGGGTGCGAGCTGCTGCTGTCGCCTTGTCGCCAGCGCTTTGATGCTTCTGATTTTATAGCTGTCAGCGCATTTATAACGGGCGCTATAGGCCAATTGGGCTCAAAGTTTGACACGCACCTGTGGTTGGCGGTCGAACTGCACATGGCTCCTGATGACAGCCTGTGGCTGGCCACGCTGCAGCGTGTGGGCGCTGCGCTGCAGCTGCCGCTGGTGGCCGCGGGCGACGTGCACATGCACGCCCGTTCGCGCAAGCCGCTGCAGGACGTGATCACCGCCGTGAAGCTGGGTTGCAGCGTGGCCGAGTGCGGCTTTGCGCTGCAACCCAATGCCGAGCGGCACCTGCGCCAGCGCGTGCGGCTGGCCGGCATCTACCCACCCGAGTTGCTGGCGGCCACGCTTGCCGTGGCTGGGCGCTGCACCTTCTGTCTGGACGAGATCAAGTACCAATACCCGCTGGAGACCGTGCCCACGGGCATGACCCCTGCCCAGGCGCTGGCCTGGCTGGTGGAGCTGGGGGTGCAAAGCCACTACCCGTTGGGCGCGCCCGAGAGGGTGCAGGCGCAGATCCGCAAAGAGCTCGACCTGATCGCGCACTGCGGGTACGAGATGTACTTCCTGACCGTGCATGACATCGTGCGGTTTGCGCGCAGCGTGGACATTTTGTGCCAGGGCCGGGGCTCGGCGGCGAACTCGGTGGTCTGCTACGTGCTGGGCATCACCGCGGTGGACCCCGAGGATTCCCACCTGCTGTTCGAGCGCTTCATCAGCAAGGAACGCAGCGAGCCGCCTGACATTGATGTGGATTTCGAGCACGACCGGCGCGAAGAGGTCATCCAGTACATCTACGACAAATACGGCCGCGACCGCGCCGCCATTGCCGCCGTGGTCACCTGCTACCGCACGCGCAGCGCCCTGCGCGACGTGGGCAAGGCCCTGGGCGTGGAGTCCGCCCTGGTCGATGCGTTTGCCAAAGACCACCACTGGTTTGACGAGACCTTTGCCACCGACCGCCTCCAGGAGCTGGCCCAGGCGGTGGGCGTGTCGCTGCACCGGCACACCGCCCGGCTGTGGCTGGAGCTGGCCGCCGACCTGAAGGACTTTCCGCGCCACCTGAGCCAGCATGTGGGCGGCTTTGTGCTGACCCAGGGCAAGCTCACGCGGCTGGTGCCTGTGGAGCCCGCCAGCATGGAAAAGCGTTCCGTCATCCAGTGGGACAAGGACGACCTCGATGACATGGGCCTGCTCAAGGTCGATGTGCTGGCACTGGGCATGCTCAGCGCGCTGCGCCGCTGCCTCAACCTGCGCGAAGCCCTCCGCGGCGAGCGCTGGGGTATCAAGGAGATCCCGCGCGAAGACCCCGCCACCTACGACATGATCTGCTCCGCCGACACCGTGGGCGTGTTCCAGATCGAAAGCCGCGCCCAGATGAGCATGCTGCCCCGCCTGCAGCCGCGCCAGTTCTACGACCTGGTGGTCGAGGTCGCCATCGTGCGGCCCGGCCCCATCCAGGGTGGCATGGTGCACCCTTACCTGCAGGCGCGCGAGCGCCGGCGCAGGGGCGAGCCTCTGCAACTCGAAAAGCCCGAGCTGGAGGACGCCTTGGCGCGCACGCTCGGTGTGCCCATCTTCCAGGAACAGGTGATGCAGATCGCCATGATCGCGGCGGGCTTCACGCCCGGCATGGCCGACGACCTGCGCCGCTCCATGGCCGCCTGGAAGCGCAAGGGCGGCGTGCATCGTTTTGAAGAGCCTCTCAAACAAGGCATGAAAGACCGGGACTACCCCGCCGAATTTGCCGACCGCATCTTCCAGCAGATGCTGGGCTTTGGTGAATACGGCTTTCCCGAAAGCCATGCCCACAGCTTTGCGCTGCTGGCCTATGCCAGCAGCTGGCTCAAGTGCCACGAGCCCGCATGCTTTTTGGCGGCGCTGCTCAACTCGTTGCCCATGGGGTTTTACAGCGCCTCGCAACTGGTGCAGGACGCCCGCCGCCATGGCGTTCGCGTGCTGCCCATCGACGTGACCGTGAGCGACATCGACTGCACGCTGGAGGGCAACCCCGAGCCGCTGCGCCCCGCACGCGGCTTGGGTGCACCGCCGCTGCCCCAGCCTGCCGTGCGCCTGGGCCTGCGGATGGTAGGCAGCCTGCACGCAGACGCTGCCAAGCGCCTGCTGCAAGCCCGCGCCACAGGCCCCGCCTTTGCCAGCACCGAAGACCTGGCACTGCGTGCCCAACTGAGTCAGCAAGACCTGCAGGCACTGGCCGCCGCCGACGCCCTGGCCAGCCTGTCGGGCCACCGGCGCCAGCAGATGTGGGACGCTGCCGCCCAGCACGCGGCGCCGCCCCTATGGCGCGACGTGCCCGTGCACGAGGCCCCGCTGCAACTGCCGGAGGCGCCCGAGGGCGAAGAAATCCTGTTCGACTACGCCGCCACCGGCCTGACGTTGCGTCGCCACCCCCTGGCCCTGCTGCGCCCCCGCCTGGCCCGCTGGCGCCTGCAAACCGCCCTGCAATTGCACAGCTCCGCCCACGGCCGCAAGGTGCGCGCCTGCGGCATCGTCACCGTACGCCAGCGCCCCGGCACCGCCAAGGGCACGATGTTCGTCACGCTGGAGGACGAAACCGGCCCCGTCAATGTCATCGTCTGGCCCGCCATGGTCGATGCGTGGCGCAACGCGCTGCTGCGGTCACAGCTGCTGGCGGTGGAGGGGGTGTGGCAATGCAGCGCGGGCCCACCCGGCAGCACGGCCGTGGTGCGCCACCTGGTGGCCCAGCGCTTCAAAGACCTGACCCCGCTGCTGGGCCGCATGGGGCAGGCGTTGCAGGGGAGCCGGGACTTTCATTGACGCAGGGCCGCGTGGTTTCGCAAGAGCCCTGTGGACAGGCGCACAGCGGGGGGGGCGGGGCCGTGGTTAGCGGGGAGCGAGCGCTATTTTTTTGTCGCCCGGGTCATCAAATAGTGCTGACGCACCATGTTGTTCTCGAAGTAGCGTGCGACGAAGTTGTCGAGTTCCGCCCGGAAAGCCGCGAGCTTTGCCGGCTCGTCTTTGAATGTGGCAACCAGTTTCACCACGGGGCCCAGGGTTTCCTCAATGCTTTTGCGATAGTGTTGTGGGCTCAACGCTGGAAACACCATGATGGCGCGATCAAACGCGATGTCCGTCACGGCATCGCCGAGCCGCTGGCGAATGATGCCGGGATCTCCCCATTGCGGCGGCGCGGCAGCGCCTGGAGGTGGGGGAACGAACTTGCCGACCAGCGCAAACATCTGGCCCACATAGTGTTCCGGGGGCCACGTGGAAAACGCGAGGGTACCGCCCGGCTTGAGCACGCGCAGCAGCTCGGCCGTGGTGACGTCGGGCCTGGGCGCAAACATGTGACCGAACTGGCTGATCACCACGTCAAAAGTCGCGTCTGCGTACGGCAGGGCTTCGACATCGCCCTCGGTGAATTCGATCTCGACACCTGCCAGTGCGGCGTGCCGCCGGCCGTGCTCGATCAGCACGGGCGAAAGGTCGAGCGCGGAGACGTTCGCGCCCATGCGCGCTGCAGTCAGTGCCCCCACGCCCGTGCCACAGCAGGCGTCGAGCACCCGCTGGTTCGCTCGGATGCCCGCGTGTTTGACGAGTTCCGCGGCCGTCGTGGTGGTGACGGCTTCGAGCGGAGCGAAAAGAGACCATCCCTCTCGCTGGATGGTTTTGAGCTGGGCAAACGGATCGTTTAACACGGCGGACTCCTTCCTGAGACAGGGCTGGGAACGCGATTATTTGCCTCTGAAAGCCGTTCGACAAGAAACCTTGCTGGCGGAGGAAGGACCAGCCCCTTCTGGGAGACCGCCCCAACGGTCTTTGAATAAGCTGGCGCTTATGGATGGAGCTTTTTCCCCTCACTCAGCATGTGCACGAACTGAGCGATCTTCCTGGCCCGTGTCTCGGCCTTCTTGACGTTTTGAATGCGAAACAGGATGGCAAACCTGTTTTGGCTATTGAGCGTTGCAAAAAACGCCTGGGCTTGGGGGTTGGCGTCCAGGGCCTGTTGCAAGTCGTCGGGGACTGTGGATGTGCGCGCTGACGCGTAGGCCGCATCCCATCGCCCGTCCTGCCGGGCCCGTTCTATGGCGGCCAGGCCGGCGGGCCGCATTTTGTGGGCGCTGATGAGCGCCTCGGCTTTTTCCCTGTTGATCTTTGACCAGAGGCTCTTGGCAGTTCTGGGCGTAAAGCGCTGAAGCCAATGGTGCTGGTCGTCCGACTGCTTCTGGCCGTCAATCCACCCGTGGCAAAGAGCGCTCTCCAGCGCCTGTGCATAGGTGATGGTGGGCTGCTCGGCAGATTTTTTGGCCACGCGCAGCCACACTCCGGACGAGGTGCTGCCATGGCCCTCCAGCCAGGCTTCCCACTCCGATTGCGTCGCGAAGGTCAGTGTGGGATCGGTCATGGTGTGTTGACAAAAATCCTAACGGATAAAAAGCATTTGCCCATAACCAGGGGCTGCAGCGCACGGCATCCAGGTGCTACGTTGGTGAGGGCGATTCCCCCTCAGCACACTGGCTTTGTGAACTGGGAAGTGCATCTGTATTCCGGGTCACCCACGCTCAGGGCGCCTGCAGCTTTTGCAGCAGCTCCAGCGTCGGATACCCGTCAGCCACCACGCCCAGGCTGCGCTGGTAGCCGCGCAGGCCTGCGCGGGTGGCGGGGCCCATCACGCCATCGGGGGTGCCGGCGGCAAAGCCTTGGCGGTTCAGGGCTTCTTGCAGGGCTTGCAGTTGTGCGCGCGACAGCGGTTCGATGTCGCGGGGCCAGGGGGCGGCCACCGGGCCCCCGCCGTCGATCTGCCGCGCCAGCAGCGCCACGCCCAGCGCGTAGTTGACCGAGTTGTTGTAGCGCAGGATGGTGCGGAAGTTGTTGCCCACCAAAAACGCCGGGCCCCGTGCACCCGCAGGGGTGACGACGGAGGCCCCAGCCAGGTCGGGCAGCGGCGCCCCGTCGATGGACCGCACCCCTTCGGCCTCCCACTGGGCCGCGGTCTGGCGCACGGCGGGGTCGGCGCGGGCGTGGTCGAAGGTGGGAGGTAGCTGCACTTCCGCCCCCCATGGCTCGCCAGGCTTCCAGCCGGACCGGGCGAGGAAATGCGCGGTGGACGCCGTCACATCGGGCACGCTGCCCCAGATGTCGCGGTGCCCGTCGCCGTCGGCATCCACGGCGTAGGCCAGAAACACCGAGGGCAAGAACTGCGTGTGCCCCATGGCCCCGGCCCACGATCCGATCATGCGGTCGGCGGCGATGTCGCCCTGGTCGATGATGCGCAGCGCTGCCAGCAGCTCGGTCTGCGCCCAGCCGCGGCGGCGGCCTTCGTACGCCAGGGTGGCCAGTGCGTCCACCGTGCGGAAGGTGCCAAAGTTGCTGCCGTAGTTGCTCTCCATGCCCCAGATGGCGGTGACGATGCTGGCCGGTACGCCGTAGCGGGCGGCTGCGGCCTGCAGTGCCGCGCTGTGCGCCGCCAGCTGGGCCTGACCCTGGGCGATGCGCTGGGGGGAGACGGCGCTGTCCAGGTACGCCCACGGGGTGCGGGTGAACTCGGGCTGGGCGCGGTCCAGCTCGACCACGCGGGGCAGCCACTGCGCCTTGCCGAGCACGTCGCGCACGGTGGCCGGGCGAATGCCGGCCTCCAGCGCCTGGGCCGAAAAGGTGGTCAGCCATTGGGCAAAGCCGGCTGCGTGGTCGGCATCGGGGCTGGCCTGCAGCGGTGCGGCGGCTGGGGTGGGCGAAGCTGTCTGCGTTGGGGCCGCGGGGGCCGCCGCCACAGGTTTGGCTGAGGGTGTGGGGGTGGCGCTGGGGGTTGACGCGCAGCCCGAGAGGGCGAGGGCGGCTGCCAGGGCCACCCCGGCAACGCCTGCAGGGGCGTGGGCGCGCTGGGCAGCGAGGGGCAGGGCGGTGGAGCGCCCCACGGGGCAAGGGGAATCAATGAAACTGGGCATGCGCCATTGTCCCGCGCGGCGGCACGTGTACGGGGTGCGAATGTGCATCAGTCCGTACGGTGAATATACTTACTATGTTTTTGATAGCTGCTTGCGCATGTTCCACTAGCGCTTGCGGCCAAAAACACTGAAAAATGCGGTTACAGTGGCGGCTTGATCGCCCCTGCTCCCGCCGATTGCGCGCGAGCCACCGCCTGCAGCCCCCCTGTTAGCCTACCGACCATGGCGCCCCACACCTTTCTCTGGCACGACTACGAAACCTTTGGCGCCAACACGCGCCGCGACCGGCCCGCGCAGTTCGCGGCCATACGCACCGATGCCGAGCTGAACGAAATCGGCGAGCCTCTGATGCTGTACTGCCAGCCCGCCAACGACTATCTGCCCGACCCGGTGTCGTGCCTCATCACCGGCATCACGCCCCAGCAGTGCCTGGAGCAGGGCGTGCCCGAGCACCAGTTTGCCGCGCGCATCGAGTCCGAGTTTGCGCAGCCCGGCACGATTGGCGTGGGCTACAACACCATCCGGTTTGACGACGAGATCACGCGCTTTATGTTCTGGCGCAACCTCATCGACCCCTATGCGCGCGAGTGGCAAAACCAGTGCGGCCGCTGGGACCTGCTGGACGTGGTGCGCATGACCTATGCGCTGCGGCCCGACGGCATCACCTGGCCCAAGAAGGAAGATGGCGTGACGCCCAGCTTCAAGCTGGAGCACCTGTCCAAGGCCAACGGCCTGCAGCACGACGCCGCGCACGATGCGCTGTCGGACGTGCGCGCCACCATTGCGCTGGCGCGGCTCATCCGCCTGCACAACACCAAGCTGTTTGACTTTGCGCTCAGCCTGCACAAGAAGGACCGCGTGGCTGCCGAGCTGCGCCTGCCCGCCACCACGGCCACGGCGCGGGCTTTTTTGCATGTATCGGGCATGTTCCCCACCGAGCGCGGCTGCCTGGCCGTGATGTGGCCGCTGGCCAGCCACCCCACCAACAAGAACGAGCTGATCGCCTGGGATCTGGCCCACGACCCGCGCGAGCTGGCCACGCTGAATGTGGAGGACATCCGCCTGCGCATGTTCAGCAAGGCCGATGCGCTGCCCGAGGGGGTCACGCGTCTGCCCATCAAGACCATCCACCTGAACAAGTCGCCCATGGTGGTGGGCAATGTGAACACGCTCACGCCCGCATTGGCGCAGCGCTGGGGCATCGACCTGGCCCAGGCCGCACAGCACGCCGAGGTGGCGCGCGCGCTGCCCGACATGAGCGGCATCTGGCCGGCCGTGTTTGCCCGCCCGCAAGAGCCCGCGCCGGATGTGGACCAGGACCTGTACGGCGGGTTTGTGGGCAACAACGACCGGCGCTTGCTGAACGACCTGCGCACCCTGAGCGGCGACAAGCTGGCCAAGGCGCGTGCCCACTTTGACGACCCGCGCCTGGCCGAGCTGCTGTGGCGCTACCGGGCGCGCAACTTTCCGCAGACGCTGTCACCCGAGGAGCAGGAACGCTGGGAGGCCCACCGCGCTGCCTGCCTGTTTGACGGGCAGGGTGGGGCGCGCACGGTGGAGCAACTGTTCACCGAAATCGACGAACTCTCGGAGACGGCCGACGACGAGCGCACGCAGGACATTCTGGGCGCCTTGTACGATTACGCTGAACACATCGCACCTGAAAGGTAGCCCCCCTGAGGCGCTGCGCGCCTTCCCCCGGAGGGGGGCGCACCCGGTGGCCTGGCAAAGCCAGTTCCACGGGTGCACTGGCATCAGGGCGCGCCAGTAGTGATCGCCCCGTCTTGTAAGTAGCCCCGCAGAAACAGCGCAGATTTTTATGACGACACCGCAGAACCACAGTTTCACCACCCAGATCGTGCATGCCGACCGCCTGGGCGGCGCCGAGCAAGGGGCCATCCACAAGCCCATCCACACCTCGGTGCAGTACGGTTACGAAAAGGTCGAGGACCTGATCGCCGTCTTCCAGGGCACGGCCAAGGGCGGCTTCAATTACGCGCGCCAGGGCACGCCCACCACGGCGGCACTGGAGGCCAAGATCACGCAGATGGAGCGCGGGCACGGCTCCATCGTGTTCTCGACCGGTATGGCGGGCATCTGCGCGGTGTTTCTCACGCTGCTCAAGGCGGGCGACCATCTGGTGGCCAGCCAGTTTGTGTTTGGCAACACCAACAGCGTGTTCGGCACGTTGGCCGACCTGGGCATCGAAGTGACCACGGTGGACGTGACTGACGCGGCCAATGTGGCCGCCGCGCTGCGCCCCAACACCCGCATGGTGTTTGTCGAAACCATTGCCAACCCTGGCACGCAGATCCCCGACCTGGAAGGCATTGGCGCACTGTGCCGGCAGCGGGGCGTGCTGTACGTGGTGGACAACACCGTGGCCTCGCCCTACCTGTTCCGCGCGGCCACGGTGGGGGCGGGCTTGGTGGTCAACTCGCTCACCAAGAGCATTGGCGGGCAGGGCGATGCGCTGGGCGGTGCCATCACCGACACGGGCCTGTACGACTGGTCGGGCTATCCCAACATCTTTGCGGCTTACCGCAAGGGTGACGCCAAGGGCTGGGGCCTGCAGCAGTTGCGCAAAAAGGGCCTGCGCGACATGGGCGGCACGCTGTCGTCCCACGCCGCCCACCAGCTGGCCCTGGGCGCTGAGACCCTGTCGCTGCGCATGGACCGCACCAGTGCCACCGCTCTGGCGCTAGCGCAGTGGCTGGAAGCACACCCGGCCGTCTCCCGCGTGCTGTACCCCATGCTGCCCTCGCACCCGCAGCACGCCTTTGCGCGCAAGCACCTCAAGGCAGGCTCGTGGCTGCTGTCGTTCGAGCTGCGCAACCCTGACCAGTGCCTGGCCGTGTGCAACCGCCTGCAGCTGCCCATCAAGGCCACGGGGCTGGCGGACACGCGCACGCTGATCATCCCGGTGGCGCACACCATCTTTTGGGAGGCAGGCGCTGAAGTGCGCGCCACCATGGGCATTGCCGACAGCATGATCCGCCTGTCGGTGGGCCTGGAAGAGGTGGAAGATCTGCTGGCCGACTTTGGGCAGGCGCTGGCCGGAGCCTGACCCCACCTGAACTGCCCACCCTGACCGGGAGCCCCGCCATGGCCACTGCCACTTCTGCCCCGCCCGCCATCATCGGCAAGTACCGCATCGAGCGTGAACTGGGGCGGGGCGCCAGTGGCATTGTGTATCTGGGGCTCGACGGCTTCCGGGGCCGCAAGGTGGCCATCAAGCAGACCCACGCGCACCTGCTGAAGGTGCCCGAGCAGGCCGAGCGCTACCGCAAGCTGCTGCGCAACGAGGCCGCGCTGTCGGGTCGCCTGCGCCACCCCAACATCGTGCGCCTGCTGGATGCGGACGAAGAGGCGCTGCCGCCGTACCTGGTGCTCGAATACGTGGACGGTCAGCCGCTGTCCGACTTTGCGACGCCGGACACCTTGCTGCCCGTGCCCCAGGTGCTGGACATCGCCTTCAAGTGCTGCAACGCGCTCGAATACGCTTACCGCGAGGGCCTGGTGCACCGCGACATCAAGCCCGCCAACCTCATGCTGGCGCGCGGCGGCGATGTGAAGCTGACCGACTTTGGTGCCGCCCTGTCGCTGCGCAGCGATGCCACCCAGCTGTCCGGCCTGGTGGGGTCGCCGTCGTACATGTCGCCCGAGCAGGTGCGCGAGCAGGACCTCACCCACCACAGCGACATGTTCTCGCTGGCCGTGGTGGTGTACGAGCTGCTCACGGGCCGCCGCCCGTTTGATGGCGACACTGACTTCGCCACGCTCTACAAGATCAGCAACGAGACGCCCACGCGGCCCAGCCTGCTGCGCGCGTCGCTGCCAGCGCATGTGGACGAAGTGCTGCTGCGCGCGCTGGCCAAGCAGCCCGCCGACCGCTTTGCCACCTGGGCCGACTTTGCCCAGGCGCTGCTGGCCGCACACCGGGGCCTGCCCCGCCAGAAGTCGCAAGACACCGAGGCCGAGCGCTTTGCGCGCCTGCGAGCACTGCCGTTTTTTGCCGACTTTCACGACGTTGCCCTGTGGGAGCTGATGCGCCTGGGCAGCTGGCGCCGGCTGGAGCAGGGCACGGTGCTGATGCGCGAGAACACGCCGGGCGACTCGTTCTGCATCCTCATCGAAGGCCAGGTGGCCGTCAGCCGCCAGGGCTGGAACCTCAGCACCCTGGGCCCCGGCGTGACGCTGGGCGAGATGACCTACCTGCGCCCCGACAACCGCATCCGCACCGCCACCGCCGTGGCCGAGACTGAGGTGCTGGTGCTCAAGGTGCGCAACCCCGCGCTGCGCGAGGCGTCGGAGGATCTGCAGTCGCGCTTTGACAAGGCCTTCATCAAGCTGCTGGTCGGGCGGCTGATTGCCACCAATGAACAGTTGGCCGAGTGGGAGCTGGTGGCTGCGCCTGGAGCCGCTGGCGGTTGATATTCTGTCTGCTATATAATTGATAGCTGTTTGGGTATATTGCACTAGCGCTACCAGCCAAAATTACCCAAAAAACCGGTAACACACCGCGATGGCGGCCACCACGCCCGCCAGCTCGGCCAGCAGCGCGCAGCCCACGGCGTGCCGCGCGCGCTGGATGCCCACTGCGCCAAAGTACACCGCCAGCACGTAAAAGGTGGTTTCGGTGCTGCCCTGGATCGTGGCGGCGGCCAGGGCAGCAAAGCTGTCAACGCCCTGGG
Source organism: Acidovorax sp. Root70 (assembly GCF_001428225.1). Lineage (NCBI taxonomy): Bacteria > Pseudomonadati > Pseudomonadota > Betaproteobacteria > Burkholderiales > Comamonadaceae > Acidovorax > Acidovorax sp. Root70. The sequence continues at coordinate 417,088 of NZ_LMHQ01000028.1, read as the reverse complement.
TCTGCATGGTCTCAATCAGCATGGCGCGCGCCGCGCTGCCTGAGAACGGCTTGACCAGGGCGGTGGGCATGGCGTCCACAAACCGGGCGTCAGCGCCCAGCGTGTTCACGCACCAGCGGATGCCGTCCAGCACATAGCCCAGCGCCCCCGAGGCGCGGAACACGCCCACCGCGCACAGCATGGCCACCAGGTAGGGCAGCAGGCCCTTGGCCACATCAAACCCCTCGCGGGCGCCTTCGATGAACGCCTCATACACCGGCACCTTGCGCCAGGCGCCCAACCCTACAAACAGCACGACCAGCGCAAACAGCGTGAGGTTGCCCAGCAGCGACGACAGCGAGGCCAGGGCGGCGGCGCTGAGCGTGGTGAGCAGCGCCATGAAGCCGCCCAGCACCAGCGCCACCGGCATCAGGTAGGCCAGCACCACGGGGCTCCACAGCGGCAGGCGCTGCACCACGGCCACGCTCAGCAGGCCCACCAGGGTGGATGCGGACGTGGCCAGCAGGATGGGCAAGAAGACCAGCGTCGGGTCGGGCGCACCCTGCTGCATGCGATACATGAAGATGGTCACCGGCAGCAGCGTGAGCGAGGACGCGTTGAGCACCAGAAACAGGATTTGCGCGTTGGTGGCGGTATCGGGCTGGGGGTTCAGCTCCTGCAGCGCCTTCATGGCCTTCAGGCCCATGGGCGTGGCGGCGTTGTCCAGCCCCAGGGCGTTGGCGGCAAAGTTCAGCGTGATCAGCCCGAGCGACGGGTGGCCGCGCGGCACCCCGGGCATGAGTCTGGCAAACAGCGGTGCCAGCCAGCGCGCCAAGGCGTCCACCAGACCCGCCTTCTCGGCGATGCGCAAGAAACCCAGCCACAGCGTGAGCGTGCCGAACAGCAGCACCATCACCTCGACCGAGAGCTTCGCCATCTGGAACAGGGCCTGCACCATGGCCGAAAAAATGTCGGCATTGCCACCCACCAGCCACTGGGCCAGCGCGGCCACCGCCGCCGTCAGAAAGAAACCGAGCCACAGGGTGTTGAGCATGGGAGGGATTCAGGAACGAGGGCAGGCGGGTGCGGGCATGCCGCCGAGGTTACACGCTGATGGGCGAAGGGCTGGGCCGGTAGGCACGGATTTGGCGCTGCCACGACACCGGCCGGGTCATTCTTGCCGGGCGATTGCCACGTGGCGAGTAAAATATAGGGTTTTGCCGCGCGGAGCGACCCACGGCAAACACCCCCCAACCCACACACAAAGGTAACCCCCATGGGCGCGCAGTGGAAAGCAAAAGGCAAGGCTCTGGTAGCCGATGCCAAGGGCAAGCTGTTTGGCAAGCTGGTCAAGGAAATCACCGTGGCCGCACGCGGCGGCGCCGACCCCGCCAGCAACTCGCGCCTGCGTCTGGTGGTCGAGCAGGCCCGCAAGGCATCGATGCCCAAGGACACGCTGGAGCGTGCCATCAAGAAGGGCTCGGGCACCGGGGCCGACGCCGTGAACTACGAGCGCGTGATCTATGAAGGATATGCACCGCATCAGGTGGCGGTGATGGTCGAATGCCTCACCGACAACGTCAAACGCACTGCGCCTGAGATGCGCGTGCTGTTTCGCAAGGGCCAGTTGGGCACGTCGGGCTCGGTGGCCTGGGATTTCGACCACGTCGGCATGATCGAGGCCGAGCCTGCCGTGGCAGGCGCTGATCCGGAAGAAGCCGCCATTGAAGCGGGCGCGCAAGACTGCGAGCCAGGCGACGAAGAGGGCACCACCACCTTCTGGACCGACCCGGCTGAACTGGACCTGGTGAGCCGTGCGCTGCCCGCCCACGGTTTCAACGTGCTGTCGGTCAAGCTGGGCTACAAGCCCAAGAACCCGGTCAACCCTGCCAACCTCACGGCCGAGCAGCTCGAAGAGGTGGAAACTTTCCTGGCCGCCATCGACGGCAACGACGACGTGCAGAACGTGTTTGTGAGCCTAGGCGGCTGATGCACGGCCGTAGGCCTCTCAGGCCTGCGCCATCGCCATCGGCTTTCACACCACCCACTTTTTCATGACTGCAGACCACTACGCCGCCCTGGGGCTGGCGGCCAATGCGTCGCTGGCCGACGTCAAGAAGGCCTTTCGGCAGAAGGCTTCGTTCTACCACCCCGACCGCAACGACGCGCCGGACGCTGCCCAGCGTTTTGCTCAGGTGCAGAAGGCCTACGAGGTGCTGTCGGACGACGACGCCCGCCAAGCCTACGACGACAACCGCCGCCGCAATCTGCTGGACGACCCGCTGCAGACCGCGCAAGAGATCTGGCAGGCCTACAGCGCGCGCATTCTTTCTTCTTCCTCTTCTCCCCTGTGAAACTTTCTCCTTACTTTCATGACCTGCGCTCTGCCTACCAGGCCGAGCTGGACGACCTGGTGTCCGACTCCGAAGGCAACGATGTCCTGCGCAAGCGCCTGGCTGAGAAGCGCAATGAAATCGCCTTTCTGGTGCAGATGATGGAGCTGGCCCCCGAGATGGTGGCTGTGGTGTTTCACCGGGGCTTTCGTTTTACCAAGCCTGCTGCAGTCGAGCACCTGCTGGGCCTGCCGGTGGACGCCTTGCCCGACTGGCACAGCCTGGCACATGCCGTGGCGCTGGAGCCCTGGGCGCAAAGCCTGGCGCAGACCGTACTGCGCGAGCCCCAGGGCGCGCGTTTTCTGGCGGTGGCCGCCGGGCTGGAATACCTGCAGCAGCACGCCCGCATGGCCCCCGCCGCCTCGCATGGCGAGGTCGATGCCGAGGACGACGGTGAAGACGCCGCCGAACACGACGACGACTACAACGCCTTGAGCGCCGACGACGCGGTGGACCCGCACAACAGCCGTACGCGCGAAGAGTCCAGCGCCAACTGGCTGGCCGATGTGGGCTTTGAGCGCAAGGAATGACGACCATGAGCAGCAGCAACCAACACCTGGCCCTGATCACCAAGACCACCAGCCTGATTGCGGCCGGTGACATCGTGGGCGCCGAATCGGCCCTGGCCGAGCTGGCCGACACCGACGGCGACAACGCGCTGATGGTGGTGCTGGACCAGCTCGCGCCCAAGGACATCCTGGCCGTGATGCGCGAGTACGACGATTCCAAGGCGTCCGTGGTCAACATGCTGGTCACGCCCGAGCAGTTTGCGCGTGCCATGGTGCTGGAGAAGCAGTACAAGGACCTCACCCACACGCACCTGCGCAACATGGTCAACGCCGTGGTCTTCCGCGACGATGCAGACCCGGTGGAGTTCCTCACCGCCATTGGCGACCTGGAGGGCGGTGCCGAGGCCCTGGCCAACTACTTTGCCGAAAAGTGGAGCCGCATCGAAGCCTTTGCCCGCACCGGCACCTTTGACGCGACCGAAGACTACGGCGTCACGCTGAGCGACGACGAGCTGCTGGCCTCGGGCTATGTGCAGCCGCGCATCGATCAGGACGAGGTGGCGGACCGCGACTGGATGCAGATGGCCTGGCTGCTTCGCTATGAATGCCGCGACCTGTTCATCGAAATGCTGCTAGTGCTGCGCGCCAAAGCACGCGCCTTTGACCTGGGCCTGGAAGAGGGCGACGAGACCCCCGCCGAGGAAGACGATGGCAAGTTCGAGACCAGCGAAACCGACCGCGGCAAGGCCACGCCCGCCGCACGTGCTTCTGACGAAGAATCTGCTATCTAGAGAACAACCCCTGAGGCGCTGCGCGCCTTCCCCCTTCTCTCGAATCACTGCGTGATTCGGGAAGAGGGACACCGCCCTCGCTGCGGGGCGGCCCTTGCTCGGCGGTCCTGGCCCGGGGCCGCGCCAGTTGCAAAGAGCATGAGCAACGCTATGGATTACCTGCATGACCTCGCCCCCTACGACTGCTTCTGATTCGCCAGCGGGCGCCAATGCCCTGCAACTCCACGACGCCCGCCCCTTCTTTGAAAAGGCGCTGGTCTACGGCGTGCAGCATGGCCTTATCAATACGGACAGGTTGGCAGCCATCAACACCGATGCGCCCAAGGGCATGGTGCAGATTGCGCGCTACTTTGGCAGCGAGTTTTTGCGGCCCGAGCTGGAGAAGGCGCGGGACCGCATGGTCAACCTGATCAGCCTGTACTTGCTGGAGACCACGGACGGTGACCTGGCCAAGGCGGCCGTCTCGTTGCGCGACAACTCCTTTCTGTCGCGCTCCAAGGGCGGGTCGGACATGCTCAAGCGGCTGATCGCCATGCCCGAGAGCAGCAACTTCGGCATGGCGGGGTATGCCGATGCCGAGACCTCACTGCTGGCCGCGTGGTCGCTGCGCACCCACGCGGACTACCGCGCAGAGTTGGCCCGGCGCAGCCATATCGCCCAGGCGATTGCCGCCGCCGAATGGCTGGCCGCGCAGTACGACCTGGACACCGACGAACTGGAAACCGCCGGTGCCGACGCCGAGGCCGTGATCCGTACCGGGCTGCTGATGCAGGCGCTAGACCCCAAGGCCATGGCGGCGGGTGAGTGGCCCAGCGCCCCGGCGTTTGAAAAGCTGGTGACCGCCCTGCGCAAACAGAAGGCGCCTCTGCCGACGGCACTGCGCTTGCCTGCTGGCGTGCCCGCAGAGCTGCGCGATGTGCTGCAAGCCCAATGCGCTGCGGTACTGGCCGACCTGCCCAAGCTGCTGCAATCCGCTGCGCCCCTGCGTACCCTGTTGCGCCCCATGGGGGCCTTTCGGGCGCGGTACTTCCTGCTGGACGACCCGCTGGCCGAAGTGGACAGCTTTCACCGCAGCCTGGACGTATTGGAGGAAGACGATGAACCTCCGCAGCCCGCCAGCAAGACCTGGACGAAGGCGACAGCAGGCAACGAGGACGAGCACTCCCTGCTCACGCTGTTCCTGTGCCTGGCCGCTGGCGCACCCAAGAAAACGCTGCTGACCGAGAAAGCCGCCGCCAGCCTGGTGCGCAAGATCCGCAAGTCCGGTCTGCAGCCCGAGCTGGCGGCCGATTTCATCCGCAGCCATGCGGCAGCGGCCTTCCAGCAGGACTATCTGGCCCTGTGGTCCGGTTTTGTACAAGACGCACAAGCCACGCTGGCCAGCGACCGCGACTACCAGATGCACGATGCACTGGCGCTGCTGCGGCGCGAATGCCACGTGGTGAGTTGATGCGGCGTCCTGCCGGCGCAGCCCAGGCGCTTTGGTTCAAGGCTGCCGAAATTCCGACAGCACCAACGTCGTGTTGTCGATGGGGTTGGTGCCGACCCTGAAAGGCTCTGACCGGCCGGACCGTTGTGCGCCGCTGGTTTCCGTGTACTCCAAGGTATAGGTGCCAGGCGTCACGCGTTCCAGTGTCAAGCCACTTTGTGGCGCCAGATAGATCTGGCGCAGCAGATCGCAAGGCTCTGCGCCAGCGGTGCACACGCGCGCCCACAGGCCCTCGGGCGTGGGGTTTCTCAGCAGCACCATGCCCACGCCACCCGACGCCCCCCAGGGTTGGCCAGGCAAACTTTCGGTAGAGGTGGGCCACTGGCCCTTGGGGTTGGAGGGCGACTTGCCGTAGGGGTAGGGCAGGGTGTTGTGGGCCTGGGGCCGCTCGGTTTTGGTAGGCATCACGGCATGCGCGGGTGTGCGCACCGACGACTTGGGAGGCGGCCCCCAGAGCACGTACCCGACCATGGTGATTACCAGCGAACCGATGGCAACCAGGGTGCAGAACGCGTGGATCGACATCCAGTGGCGCGTTTCGTCTTCAGTGGGAAGTCTGGACAGCCACTCATCCACCACGTCCCGCCCCGTGAGCAGATACAGCATCCAGGCCAGGGCAGTCACCGACCAGATGATGGCCAGCGTAGTGGGTTGGGCCACCTCGTAGTACACGCCCATGAGCAGCAGCTTGGGGAGCATGAACACCAGCTCGCCCAGCGCCGCCTCAGCATGGGCTTGCGGGCTGAACAGCAAGACCGTCCAGCACACGGTGACGGCCAAGGCTCTGGTGGCGGCGTGCGCAGGGCGTGTCTGAGTCATCATGACGGACTGGATTCCTGATCTTGGTACTGGTTATTTTTGGGGTGCGCCTTGGCTGTGCGGACTACAGCCTAGCCACTGCGACATCACAAACCGGGCTTGCTGCGCGCCGCGATCTCCACCGCGCCGCAGGGTCTCTCGGTTACCATTGTTCACGCTGATAACGACCCAACCTTCGCCCGGCTTGCATAGCGGCCATGCATGGCGCGATAAAGTCGCCTTGTCGGCACCACACCTGCCCCGCCTCTTCCCCACAGTGCACAGCCCCACCCTCGTCATCGTAGCGGCCATTCTTGCAGCGCTGGTTACCACCGTGTTGTCTGCCGTGTGGTTCTTCAACAGGAACATCCCGGGGCTGCGGTTGTGGACGCTGGCATTGTTCTGCACCACGGTGTTCTGCATGAACCTGATGCTGCGGAACCACATGCCGCAGTTGCCTTCCGTGTTGTTGGCGCAGGGCTCCATCGCAATGACGGCCTACCTGTGCCTGCTGGGCGCGCGTGAATACACGGGGCGGGCCCCCCTGCACCACGGGGTGGCTGCGGGTGCCCTGGTGTTGCTGCTGACGACGGTGGCATATTTCACCGTGGTGCAGCCCAATCTGGAAGTGCGTTTTGTGTTGTCGGGCCTGGTGCCTGGCGTGTGCTTCCTGTTCGCCGCGCGCACCATGGCACGGGGCGGCTTTCGCAAGGTGCCAGCACGGTACCTGTTTGCAGGCACGGTGGGCGTGCATGGCGTGTTCTTGCTGGTGCGGCCCATGCTGTTCAAGCTGGCCACGCCCCAGGAGTTGTCGCAACCCGAAGCGGGCATGGTGGCTGCGCTGTCGCAGTTTGTGGTCCTGGAGTCCACCATCGCTCTGGTGCTGGTGGCGTTTGGTGCGTTGATGCTCACCAATGAGTTCATCACCAACGAACTGCGCCACCTGGCCGAGGTGGACCCGCTGACCAATGTGTTCAACCGCCGCGCCTTTCTGACCCTGCTGGACAAGGCCATCAGCAACGCCCAGCGCACGCAGACGACGCTGCCGGTGCTGGTCATGGACCTGGACCACTTCAAGAAGGTCAACGACAGCTGGGGCCACCGCGCAGGCGACGATGTACTGCGGCATTTTGTGATGCTGGCCCAACGCTGTCTGCGCAAGGAGGACGTGATGGGCCGCCTGGGGGGCGAGGAGTTCGCCATCTTCCTGCCCAATGCGGTGGGCAGTGGGGCCATTGCCGTGGCCGAGCGCCTGCGTGCCCTGGTGGAGGCACACCCGGTGGTCACCGAGCAGCGCACCATCGCACTCACCGTGAGCATTGGCGTCACTTTGTGCTCGGGCAGTGAGGCGGCGGACACGGCCTTGCAGCGCGCGGACGAAACCATGTACCGGGCCAAGGAGCGCGGCCGCAACCGCGTGGAAATGACTGCCGTCCCGACCACCCCCGTCACCCCTGCCGCCCCCGCTGCGCCTGTCACGACAACGACCCTGGTGGCGTAGGGCTGCCGCTGCGCTTCACATCGCGGGCTGTGTCGGCTGCCCGACCCTGCGGCTGGCCGCCAGGGGCCACAAAGCGGTATCTGCGCGGCACAATTGCCGCATTCACCGCCCTACGGCAAAGCGAGCAAGCAACTCCATGGCAGTCCCCCCACCTTCTGGCGCACCTGGTGCCTCACCGTCCGCGGCAACCCCCGCAGTCACCGGCCCCACAGATGCCCGCCTTGCGCCCGCTGGGCCGCCCGCAGCGTCTGGTCGCCGGGCGTTTCTGGCCGCTGGTGCCGGGGCGGCCCTGGCTGCGGCTGGCGCAGCCGGCTATTTTCTGCACCGACCGGGCAACGACAGACAACTGGTGTTCGCCACCCTGCACGATGCGATGCGCGAGGCAGAGCGGCTGAACGCGGCTGCCGTCCACGCGCTGGAGCCTGCCACGGCCTGGACCTGGGCGCAGACGCTGGTGCATTGCGCACAGAGCATCGAGTATTCGCTGCAGGGTTTTCCGTCGCCCAAGTCAGCGCTGTTCCAGAACACGCTGGGGACTGCGGCTTTCCAGGTGTTTGCGCTGCGTGGCCGCATGAGCCACAACCTGGCCGAGCCCATTCCGGGCGCCCCCGCGCTCGATGCGCCGACCACGGATGCATCGGTTGCCATGGCACGCCTGCGCCAGGCGGTGCAGGGCTTTGCCATCCACACCGACGCACTGCAGCCCCACTTTGCCTACGGCGCCTTGACCCGGCCGCAGTACGAGCAAGCGCATGCCATGCACCTGGCCAACCATCTGTCGGCCTTTGATGGACGCGGCTAGATCAGGCTCTGACAGCTGACACTTGCCCCTCTGAATCCGCAGGGAGAGCCTTGCGTATCAGGCGGAGGCTCCACGCAATTGCAGCCAAATTGATGCAAGTCAAGTGAGGTGGCTGACCGCACGCAGCCAATGCAGGCCCTGCGCTTACGATGCTTTTTGAGGTGAGGCGCCTTCGCTGACGTGACGGCGAATGCGCTCCTGCCTCCGCACCAAAGAGGATCAGAGCCATGGGCAGCAAGTGGAAAATTTATGCGGCCGTCGCAGCGCTGTTGTTGCTGGGCACCGCGCTGGTCGTGCGGTGGGCGCCCTGGCAGTCCAGGGGGCCGGGCCCGGGCTTTGTGAGCGGCAACGGCCGCATCGAGGCCACCGAGATCGCCGTGGCCACCAAGCTCGCGGGCCGGGTGCAGGACATCCTGGTGGCCGAGGGCGATTTCGTGAAGGCCGGGCAGCCCGTTGCCCGCATGCAGATCGACGGCCTGCAAGCCCAGCGCGAAGAGGCCGTGGCCCGGCTGCAGCAGGCGCAGCTGGCCATCAGCAGCGCGCAGGTACAGGTGGCCCAGCGCGAAAGCGACTACCAGGCTGCATTGGCGGTCGTGGCCCAGCGCGAGAGCGACCTCGACACTGCCCGCCGCCGCCTGCCACGCTCTGAGCAGCTGGCGCGCGAAGGTTTTTTCTCCAGCCAGTTGCTTGACGACGACCGCGCCAAGGTGCGCAGCCAGCAGGCCGCTGTGACGGCTGCCCAGGCCCAGGCCAAGGCCGCGCAGGCTGGTATTGGCGCATCGCGCACGCAGGTGACCAGCGCCGAAGCCAACGTGCGCGCGCTGGAGGCCACGCTGGCCCGCATCGATGTGGAGCTGGCCGACAGCGAGCTCAAGGCCCCGCGCGACGGGCGGGTGCAGTTCCGCGTGGTGCAGCCCGGCGAGGTGGTGGGCGCAGGCGCGCGCGTGCTGCAGCTGGTGGACCTGACCGATGTGTACATGACCTTCTTTCTGCCCGAAACCGTGGCGGGCCGCGTGGCGCTGGGCAGTGACGTGCGCATCGTGCTCGATGCCGCGCCGGGCTTTGTGATCCCGGCCACCGTGTCGTTTGTGGCCAGCACCGCGCAGTTCACGCCCAAGACGGTGGAGACCGCCAGTGAGCGCCAGAAGCTCATGTTCCGCGTGCGGGCCCAGATCGATAAGGCGCTACTGCTGCGCCACCAGGAGCAGGTCAAGACCGGTCTGCCCGGCGTGGCGTGGCTGCGGGTGGACCCTGCGGTGGAATGGCCCGCCAACCTCGCCGTCAAGGCCGACCAGTGAGCCTCCCCAGCAGCGTGTCACCCGTGGCCCGCCTGCGTGGCGTAGGCCAGCGCTACGGGCGCACGGTGGCGCTCGATGGCATCGACCTGGAGGTGGCTGCCGGCCGCATGGTGGGCCTGATCGGGCCGGACGGCGTGGGCAAGTCCAGCCTGCTGGCGCTGGTGGCGGGCGCCCGCGCGGTGCAGCAGGGCACGGTGGAGGTGCTGGGCGGCGACATGGCCAAAAGCCGCCACCGCAGCCGCGTGTGCCCGCGCATCGCCTACATGCCGCAGGGCCTGGGCAAGAACCTGTACCCCACGCTGTCGGTGGAAGAGAACCTGCAGTTCTTTGGCCGCCTGTTCGGCCACGGCGCGGCCGAGCGGCGGCGCCGCATCGATGAACTCACGCGCAGTACCGGCCTGCACCCGTTCCTAGCGCGGCCCGCGGGCAAGCTCTCGGGCGGCATGAAGCAGAAGCTGGCCCTTTGCTGCGCGCTCATCCACGACCCCGACCTGCTCATTCTGGACGAGCCCACCACCGGCGTGGACCCACTGGCACGCGCGCAGTTCTGGGATCTGATCGGCCGCATCCGCGCCGCGCGGCCCTGCATGAGCGTGATCGTGGCCACGGCCTACATGGAGGAAGCCCAGCGCTTTGAATGGTTGGTGGCCATGGACGAGGGGCACATTCTGGCCACAGGCACCCCCGCCGAGCTGATGGCCCGCGCCGGCCACGATTCGCTGGAGCAGGCCTTTGTGGCACTGCTGCCCGAGGCCAAGCGCCGGGGCCACCAGGCGGTGCAGATCCCGCCGCTGGACCGGTCGCAGGCAGACGACGCCACCAACGTTGCCATCGAGGCGCGCGACCTCACCATGCGCTTTGGCGACTTCGTGGCGGTGGACCATGTGAGCTTTCGCATCCAGCGGGGCGAGATCTTTGGCTTCTTGGGCAGCAACGGCTGCGGCAAGTCCACCACCATGAAGATGCTCACCGGCCTGCTGCCCGCCAGCGACGGGCAGGCCTGGCTGTTCGGCCAGCCGGTGGACCCCAAGGACATGGCCACGCGGCGGCGCGTGGGATACATGTCGCAGGCGTTTTCGCTGTACAGCGAGCTGTCGGTAGAACAGAACCTGGTGCTGCATGCCCGTCTGTTCCACGTGCCCGAGGCCGAGGTGCCAGGGCGCGTTACGGCCATGTTGGAGCGCTTTGACCTGCAGGCCGTGCGCGGGTCCATGCCCATGAAGCTGCCGCTGGGCATGCGCCAGCGCCTGTCGCTGGCCGTGGCCATGGTGCACCAGCCCGAGCTGCTGATTCTGGACGAGCCCACCTCGGGCGTGGACCCGATGGCGCGCGACAACTTCTGGCGCCTGATGGTGGAGCTGGCGCGGCGCGACAAGGTCACCATCTTCATCTCCACCCACTTCATGAACGAGGCCGAGCGCTGCGACCGCATCTCGCTGATGCACGCAGGGCGCGTGCTGGAAAGCGCAGCGCCGCAGGATATCGTGGCAAAGCGCGGTGCCACCACGCTGGAAGAAGCCTTCATCGGCTACCTGGAAGATGCTGCGGGCACGGCCCCAGCCCCTGTGCCTGTGGAGGCTGCGGAGCCCGCTGCGCTATCGCCCGTGCTTGTTCCCGACGCCCCCACCTGGCCCACCCGCCTGCGCCAGAGCCTGGCCCGCATCCACAGCACTCAGTGGCGCGAATCGCTGGAGCTGCGCCGCGACCCGGTGCGCGGCGCCATGGCGCTGCTGGGCTCGCTGATCCTGATGTTCGTGATGGGCTATGGCATCAGCATGGACGTGGAGAACCTGCGCTTTGCCGTGCTGGACCGCGACCAGACCGCACTGAGCCGGGCCTACACGCTGAACCTGGCGGGCTCGCGCTACTTCTCCGAGCAGCCGCCCATCACCACCTACACCGAGCTGGACGCGCGCATGCGGTCCGCCGAGATATCGCTGGCGCTAGAGATCCCGCCTGGCTTTGCACGCGATGTGGCACGCGGCCAGCCGGTGCAGATCGGCGCGTGGGTGGATGGCGCCATGCCCCAGCGCGCCGAGACCGTCATCGGCTACGCCCAGGGCCTGCACCAGCAGTGGCTGGTGGAGCAAAGCCGCAGCCGCACAGGCACGGTGCCCCGGGGCCTGCTGGAGGTGGAGCCGCGCTACCGCTACAACCCCGACGTGCGCAGCCTGCCGTCCATGGTGCCTGCCGTGATCCCGCTGCTGTTACTCATGCTGCCCGCCATGCTCACGGCCCTGGCCGTGGTGCGCGAGAAAGAGCTGGGCTCCATCATCAACCTGTATGTGACGCCCACCACGCGCACCGAATTCATGCTGGGCAAGCAGCTGCCTTATGTGCTGCTGGCGCTGTTCAACTTTGGTCTCATGTGCCTGGCGGCCGTGACGGTGTTTGGAGTGCCCATCACCGGCAGCTTTGCCACGCTCACGCTGGGGGCCGTGCTGTTCAGCCTGTGCTCCACGGGCATGGGGCTGCTGGCCTCCACCGTCACTCGTAGCCAGATCGCTGCCATGTTCTTCGTCATGGTGGGCACGCTCATCCCGGCGGTGCAGTTTGCGGGGCTCATCAACCCGGTGTCGTCCATGACCGGCTTTGCGCGCTGGGTGGGCGAGGTCTATCCGGCCAGCCACATGTTCACCATCAGCCGGGGCGTGTTCAACAAGGCGCTCGCTTTGCAAGACCTGCAGGCGGAGTTCTGGCCCATGCTGGTGGCGGTGCCGGTCATCGTCGGCGCTGCGATCTTGCTGCTACGCAAGCAGGAGACCTGACATGGCGCTGCGTGGCCGTTGGTCGAACATTTTCAGGTTAGGCATCAAGGAGCTGTGGAGCCTGTGGCGCGACCCGGCCATGCTGTTCCTCATCGTCTACACCACCACGCTGGCGGTGTACTCGGCGGGCATGGCACAGCCCGAGACGCTGTACCACGTGCCGATTGCCATCGTGGATGAGGACGACTCGGCCTTGTCCCAGCGCATCGCCACCGCGTTCTACGCACCCCAGTTCACACGCCCCGCCATGATCAGCATGCGCGAGGTGGACCCGGGCCTGGATGCAGGCCGCTTCACGCTGGTGCTGCACATCCCCGCGCATTTCCAGCGCGATGTGCTGGCCGGCCGGGTGCCCCAAGTGCAGCTCAACATCGACGCCACCCGCATGGGACAGGCGTTTGCGGCCAACGGGGCGGTGCAGCAGATCGTGCAGCTGGAGGCGGCCGAGTTTGTGCAGCGCGACCGTACCGTGGCCGCGCAGCCCATTGAGCTCACCGTGCGCTCGCGCTTCAACCCGGCGCTGAACCCCGCGTGGTTCGGGTCGCTCATGGAGCTGATCAACATCGTGACCATGCTCTCCATCATCCTCACGGGCGCCGCGCTGATCCGCGAGCGCGAGCACGGCACGGTGGAGCATCTGCTGGTGATGCCCGTCACCCCCGGCGAGATCATGCTGGCCAAGGTCTGGGCCATGGCGCTGGTGGTGCTGGTTGCCACGTGGATTTCGCTCACGGCCGTGATCCGCTGGGCGATTGGTGTGCCCATCGAGGGTTCGGTGCCGCTGTTTCTGCTGGGGGCCACGCTGCACCTGTTTGCCACCACGTCCATGGGCATCTTCATGGCCACAGTGGCGCGCAGCATGCCGCAGTTTGGCTTGCTGATGGTGCTGGTGATGATGCCGCTGCAGATGCTGTCTGGCGGCGTCACCCCGCGCGAGAGCATGCCGCTGTGGGTGCAGTACGGCATGGCGCTGGCGCCCACCACGCACTTCACCGAGCTGGCCCAGGCCATCCTCTACCGGGGTGCGGGCTGGGCTGTCGTGTGGCCGTCGCTGGTGTGGCTGTTGGGCATTGGGGCGGTGCTGTTCAGCCTGGCGCTGGCGCGGTTTCGCAAGACGATTGCGCGCATGGCGTGAACGGGCGCTTATGTTTTTATAGCTTCCAGCGCCCGCTGAATAAGCACAGGAGCCCGATTTGATCCAAATTTTTCAGGATTCACTGCTCGGGTTGGCTCAGGTCGTGGCGATGCGCAAGATGTCGGGTTACGCCCTGCGGACTAGCCTGACCTACGGGCCGTTTTTTGCCTCGCGCAGGGCTGCGCCGGCAGTCAGCTCGGCTCTTTACGGCACAGGCAATAGATGAACTTCTGAACGGTGCCGAACGGCGTGTGATGCTCCTCCCGCTCCTGCTGCAGCAGGGTGAACGGCGCCCCGAATTCTCTATGCAGACCGTCTGCGCTATAGCGCATGACGGGTAACCCGCTGCACTTCTCTGGACCGTCTTCGGCGAAAGTCGCCACGATCACATGACCGCCCGGCTTGACCGCCCGCAGGACGGCGTTGACGTAGGCTTCACGCTCATCGCGCGCCGTAAGGAAGTGGAAGACGGCCCGGTCGTGCCAGACATCGTAAGCATGGCGTGGAAGCTCGACCTTCGTAATGTCGCCAACCAGCCAACTCACGCCGGCTGCTCGCTCGCCCAGCCTAGCCCTCGAAGCCGCTAGCGCGGTCTCTGACAGGTCCAGGACACTGACGTGCCGATAGCCGTTGGCGAGCAGATCGTCGACCAAGGTCGAGGCGCCGCCGCCGACGTCGATGATGCTTGCCTCCTTGGGCACACCAGTGCGCGAAATAAGCTCGATCGATTGGCGCGCGTGCTCCTGAAACCAACTGACGCCGTCCTCGGACTTCGTCGTGTAGACCTGTTCCCAATGTTGCTTTGTTTGCATCGGAGCCTCTTGATATCGGTTTACAGCGGGTTGGCGGGTCAGTTTACCGTAGCAGTCTGATTACGTGGGAGCAGTCAAGTGCGGGGACCAAACGCTTATTGCGCCTTCGCCAACCTTGTTGTGGAGCTGCAGCCCACTACAAAAAACTCACGCTCCCCGGCCGTCCCGGTAGGTGCAGTTCGGCCACAGGCTTGGGCTGGCTGGCCACCCGCTCGCCACGTCGCCACACCCCCAGCCGCGCCGCGCGCAAGCGGATCGCGTCCACTGGGTTGCTCGCATGCATCAGCACCAGGTCGGCATGGCAGCCGGGGGCAATGCCGTAGCCCTCTAGCCCCAGCAGCCGCGCGGGGTTCACCGTCACCGCATCAAAACACTGCCGCATCGCCGCCTGGCTGGTCATCTGGCCTACATGCAGGCCCATGTGCGCAGCCTCCAGCATGTCGGCGCTGCCGCCGCTGTACCACGGGTCCAGCACGCAGTCGTGGCCAAACGCCACCGTCAGGCCAGCGGCCATCAGTTCGGGCACGCGGGTCATGCCCCGGCGCTTGGGGTAGGTGTCGTGGCGGCCCTGCAGCGTGATGTTGATGAGCGGGTTGGCCACCACGCCCAGGTCGGCCTCGGCCATCAGCGCCATCAGCTTGCTCACGTAGTAGTTGTCCATGCTGTGCATGGAGGTGAGGTGCGAGCCCGTCACGCGGCCGTGCAGGCCCAAGCGCTGGGTTTCGTACGCCAGGGTTTCGACGTGGCGCGAGTGCGGGTCGTCGGATTCGTCGCAGTGCATGTCCACGCGCTTGCCGCGCTCGGCGGCCAGCTCGCAGAGGATCTTCACGCTCTCGGCCCCCTGGGCCATGGTGCGTTCGAAGTGCGGAATGCCGCCCACTACGTCCACGCCCATATCGAGCGCACGTTTCAGGTTGGCCAGCCCGCCGGGCGCACGCAGCACACCGTCCTGCGGAAAGGCCACTAGTTGCAGATCCAGGTAGGGCGCAACGCGCTGCTTCACGTCCAGCAGCGCCTCCACCGGCAGCAGGCTGGGGTGGCTGGTGTCCACATGGCTGCGGATGGCCAGCAGCCCGCGCGCCACGGCCATGTCGCAATACTGCAGCGCACGCTGCACGATGGCTTCGTGGGTGAGCGTGGGCTTGAGCTCGCCCCACAGCGCAATGCCCTCCAGCAGCGTACCGCTCTCGTTCACGCGCGGCTGGCCGTAGCTCAGGGTCGAGTCCATGTGGAAATGCGCGTCCACAAACGGAGGGCTCACCAGCAGGCCACCCGCATCCACCGCTTCATGCGCAGGGGCTTGCAGGCCTTCGGTCACTTCGGTGATTCGACCGCCGTGCACGGCAATCGACATGTTTTGGCGGCCGTCGGGCAGGCTGGCGTGGGTAATGAGCAGGTCGAGCATGGTGGGAGAGTTTAGAGATTCGTTGGGACGTGCAGGCACACTGCGGGGTCTCACTCAGAAAAGGAAAGGGTCATGCATGAACGCACATGAAAAGCTGAACTACGTCGAATTTGCCGCGCGCGATTTGCCTGCCACGAAGTCGTTCTTTGAAAAGGCCTTTGCATGGGCTTTTGTGGACTACGGCCCGGAGTACACGGCCTTCTCGGGCCAGGGGCTGGACGGTGGATTCTTTCAGGCCAGCCTGTGTTCTACCCCAGCTACTGGCGGCGCCTTGCTGGTGTTCTACAGCGCAGACCTTGAAGCCACATTGGCCAAAGTAGAGAAGGCGGGTGGCTGCATCGTCAAGCCGGTGTTCGACTTTCCGGGCGGGCGGCGCTTTCACTTCACCGAGCCCAGCGGCAACGAGTTTGCGGTGTGGTCGGATCAGAAGGTGTGAGTGAATCCGGCGTGGGCGAGCGGGCCGCACAAACGTGTCCCATCAAGGCGCAAAGCGCAGCCATAGCTTTGGCTATGGCGAGCATTTGCAACGCCGATGGGGCGCGTTTTTGCGGAGCGAGCGGGCATGGCGGGTTCATTCGCACCTTCTCATCGCTCCCCCTTGCGGTAAGGCTTCATCAACGCCTGTGGATACGCCGCCTTGCGTGCCACCAGCACCAGCGCCAGGATGGACAGCAGGTAGGGCAGCATCAAATACACCTGGTACGGCAGCCACGCATCGCCCGCCTGCTGCAGGCGTAACTGCAAGGCATCAAAAAAGGCAAACAGCAGCGCACCCAGCAGCGCCTTGCCAGGCCGCCACGATGCAAAGACCACCAGGGCCACGCAGATCCAGCCCCGACCATTGATCATGTTGAAGAAGAAGGCGTTGAACGCCGACAGGGTGAGGAACGATCCCGCCACCCCCATCAGCGCCGAGCCTGCCACGATGGAGCCCGTGCGTATAGCCGCCACCGAGATGCCCTGGCCTTCGGCGGCTTGGGGGTTCTCGCCCACCATGCGCACCGCCAGGCCCAACGGGGTGCGCAGCAGCACCCAGGCCAGCAGCGGTACCAGCAGCAGCGCTAGCAAGGTGAGCGGCGTCTGTGCCGACAGGATGGGCACGCCCAGCCATTCCATGGGCGCAAACGGTTCGATGGTGGGCGGCGTGTTCACCTTGGGAAAACTCACCCGATACCCGTAATAGCTGAGCGCCGTGGCCAGCAGCGTGATGCCCAGGCCCGACACATGCTGCGACAGCGCCAGCCCCACGGTGAGCCACGCGTGCAGCAAGCCCAACACCGCACCGGTGAGCGCTGCCACCAGCACCCCTGTCCACAGTCCATGCCCCGCATACACCGTGAGCCAACCGGTGAAGGCACCTGCCACCATGATCCCTTCAATGCCCAGGTTCAGCACGCCAGCACGCTCGCACAGCAGCACGCCCAATGTGCCCAGGATGAGCGGGGTGGCCACGCGCAGGGTGGCAATCCAGAACGCGGGGTTGGCGAGGATGTCGAGCAGTTCGGTCATACGGCTGCTCCGTGGAATTTTGCTTCTGTTTCGATAGCTGCTAGCGCATGATTCACTAGCGCTACAGGCCGATTTGGCTTGAAATTGCAGTGTGTACGGCTTGTCATGGCTGCCTCACTTCCAACGCACGCGGTACTGCGTCAGCAGCCCGGCCACCAGCACAGCAATCAACGACGTCGCCACGATCACATCCGCAATGTAGGTAGGCACGCCCACCGCGCGGCTCATGCTGTCGGCCCCCACCAGGACGCCCGCCACAAAGGTGCCCGCTGCAATCACGCCCAGCGGGTGCAACCCGGCCAACATGGCGATCACGATGCCGCTGTAGCCGTAGCCGGGCGACATGTCCAGCGTCACGTAGCTGGTGCGGCCCGCCACCTCTATGGCGCCCGCCAGCCCCGCCAGTCCACCGGACAGCAGTGCGACCAGCACGACCGTGCGGGTGATAGGCACGCCCGCAAACGCGGCAGCGCGTGCTTTGGCCCCGGCAGCCCGAATGTCAAACCCCGGTACCGTGCGCGCCAGCAGCGCCCACAGCATCACTGCCAGCGACACGGCCCACAGCAGTCCCGTGTGCAGCCGCGTCTGCGGCACCAGCTTGGAGAGTTCCAGATCACCCTGTAGCGCCACACTCTGCGGCCAACCCATGGAGAGCGGGTCTTTCATCGGGCCATCCAGCAGCGCAGACACCAGCAGCAGCATGATGAAGTTGAGCAGCAGCGTGGTGACGACCTCGTCAACCCCCAGCCGCGCCTTCATCAGCGCCGGGCCCAGCAGCAGTACCGCGCCCGCCAGCGCGGCCGCCAGCATCATCAGGGGGAAGAGCACATACGGCGACCATTCCAGCCCCGTGCCGCCATGCATGCCGCCCACGGCCACGGCGGCCAGCGCCCCGGCATAGAGCTGCCCCTCGGCCCCGATGTTGAACAGCCGCGCTCGGAAGGCCACGGCGGCTGCCAGCCCGGTCAGGATCAGCGGCGTGGCGCGGGTGAGGGTTTCGGTCAGTGCGAATACCGAGCCGAACGCGCCTTGCAGCAGCAGTGCATAGGTCTGGCCCACGGGCGCGCCGGCCCACAGCACCAGCAGGGCGCTTACGAGCAATGTGAACACCACGGCGCCCACCGGCGCCAGCACGTAGGCGGCGGGGGAGGTGTGGTTGCGTTTTTCGAGTCTCATGGGTTTTTCTTTTTGTCGCTCAGTGAGTTGCACCGGCCATGGCCAGGCCGATGGCTTTGCGCGTCCAGTCTTCTGCGGGTCGCGCCTCGCTCAGTTGTCCGTCGTGCATCACCGCCACGCGGTCGCCCAGCGCTAGCACTTCGTCCAAGTCGTCAGAAATCAGCAGCACCGCCGTCCCGGCATCGCGCGCGTTGATGAGTTGCTGCTGCACAAACATCACCGCGCCAATGTCAAGCCCCCAGGTGGGCTGGTGGGCCACGATGAGCTGGGGCGCGGGGGCCGAGTTACCCGCCGCGTCCTGTGGCGGCATCAGCGCCCGTCCCAGGATGAGCTTTTGCATGTTGCCGCCCGAGAGCGACCGCGCAGGCGCGTCAGCCCCGCCGCCGCGCACGTCAAAGGTCTCGGCCACACGTTGCGCATGCTGGCGTGCGGCGCGGCGCTTGACCCAGAAGGCGCGGAACCACGGATGTGCAAACCAGGGGCCGCGCAGGCGTTCGGCCACAGCGTTCTCCCACACGGGCAGGTCACCCACCACGCCCACGGCGTGGCGGTCTTCGGGGATGCGGGCCACGCCCTGGCTGACCAGCCAGGCAGGCCGGGCTTGCAGCGGCGCGCCGCGCAGCGTGACCTGGCCCGTGGAGGCGCTGCGCACGCCGCACAGTAGGTCGGCCAGCGCGACCTGGCCGTTGCCGCTGACGCCTGCAATCGCCACGATCTCGCCTGCGCGCAGGGTGAGAGACACATCATTCAGCCGGTCGCGCCCCGTGGGGGCGGTGCTCACGTTGGTCAGGGTGCAGAGGGGATCGCCCACGTTCTTGGCGGGTCGGCGCTCGGCCGCTTCGATCGCATGGCCCACCATCCATTGCGCCAGCTGCCCTTGTGTGGTGCCCTGCGCAGGCGCCTCGGCCGCCAGTTGGCCCTGGCGCAGCACGGCCACGCGGTGCGATACGCGCAGCACCTCGCCCAGCTTGTGGCTGATGAAGATGATGGACAGGCCCTGCGCCACCATCTGCGCCAGGGTGTCGAACAGCGCCTCGCTCTCCTGCGGGGTGAGCACGGCGGTGGGTTCGTCCAGGATGAGAATGCGGGCGCCCCGGTACAGCGCCTTCAAAATTTCGACCCGCTGGCGTTCACCCACTGAGAGGCAGCCCACGCGGGCATCGGGGCTGACGGGCAGGCCAAACTGCTGTGACACCGCCAGCAGCTTGGCCCGCGCCTCGCTGCGGCGCGAGAAGGGCTGCCACAGCGGCTCGCTGCCCAGCAGCACGTTGTCCAGCACCGTGAGGTTGTCGGCCAGCGTGAAATGCTGGTGCACCATGCCAATGCCCGCCGCCAGCGCCGCACGCGGCTGGCCGGGGGGCAGGGGTTGGCCAAAGACTTCGATGCTGCCCTCGTCGGCCACGTAGTGCCCGAACAGGATGGACATGAGCGTGGACTTGCCCGCGCCGTTTTCGCCCAGCAGGGCCAGCACTTCGCCGCGCGCGAGGGTCAGGCTGATGTTGTCGTTGGCGACGAGCTTGCCGAAGCGTTTGGTGATGCCCGACAGGCGCAGGACGGGGGCGGTGGGGGAGTCCATCTACTTCCAGGCCGCCAGAAACGCCCGCAACACTTTGGCTGAGTTGGTGGCCGCCAGGCCCATGAAGGTGCCCATTTCGTTCTCACCCTCGCCGCCACCGGCCAGATCACTCAGCGACCGGAAGGCGATGTAGGGCACGCCATTGCTGTGCGCCACCATAGCGGTGGCGGCGGTTTCCATGTCGAGCACGTTGGCCTCGAAGGTCTTGAAAGCGTATTCGCGGAAGACCTTGTTGTCTACAAACGCTTGGCCGGATACGCCGTTGCCGCCCACCACCAGTTGCGGGCGCTGCTTGAGGCAGGTGGCGGCCAGACAATGCTCCAGACCCACGTTCTGCAGGTTGCGGGCGGTGGCCAGCATCTTGGGGTCGGCTTCAAACCAGAACTTTTTGGAGAGTTGGGGCTGAGCGGTCGAGCGCACTTCCACGGGGCGCGGGTGCATCATGCCGAAGGCGGGCAGCGTCAGCTCGCTTTTCATCCAGGCGGGGGCGCTGTATTGGCCGGGCTGGTCTTCGCGCGCCATCAGCCATTCCATGTACTGGCCCCACTGCGCGGGCACCGTGACGTCGCCAATGTGCAGGCTGGGGTTCACTCCGCCCGCAATGCCGCTGAACACCACGTGGCTCACGTTGAAGCGGTCCAGCACCAGCTGCGTGTTCATGGCCGCGTTGGTCATGCTGATGCCCGACAGGAACACCACCACGGGCTTGCCTTCCAGCGTGCCGGTAGTGAACTCCACGCCGTTGATGCTGTGCTGGGCGGGCTGCTGCACCTGGGGCAGCAGTACGGTCAGCTCGGGCGCAAAGGCGGAGATGACGGCGATGCGCGGGGTGTCGTCCAGCCGGACCGCCGTCTTGCCTGCGGGGCTGGAGGCACAACCGGCCATAGCACCAGCCAATGCCAGCGCTCCCAGCAGTCGGGTGAAATGAGAGACGATGGAGTGGCGCAATGGGGTGGGTAAGGAGTTGGTCATGGACATGCCAGGCAGCGACAGAGACGGGTGGGTAAAAACAACGAAAAGGGCCACCGCAGTGCGTGGTGGCCCAGGTATTTATCCACTTTGGTTCGCATTGATGGTGCGGAGTGGCTGACAAAGCTCAGCGCAGCGGTTCTGGCTAGGCGCTGTGTCGCAGGCAGTACTGCAAGTACGACAAGACGCAGCAACAACGCCAGAAGAGTTTTGTCATCCACTCCCCTTACTTGGCCGTGGACTTGGGCTGGCTGTCGTCTACCTTGACGGTGAACTTGCCGGCCAGGATGTCGGTCTCCTTGGCCTTGACCTTGGCGACGATGTCGGCAGGCACCTTTTTCTCGAACGTGCCCAGGGGCGCGAGTTCAGAGCCCTTGTGCTTCATCATCGAGTACGGGCCGTAGTCCTCGGCGGTGAACTTGCCGTCTTTGACCAGCTTGAGGGCACGCTCGATGCTGGGCTCCATGTGCCACAGGGCCGATGCGACCACGGTGTCGGGGTACTGCTCTTGCGTGTTGATCACGTTGCCGATGGCGAGCTTGCCTTTTTCCTTGGCGGCGTCGCTCACACCGAAGCGCTCGGCATAGAGCACGTCGGCGCCCTTGTCGATCGTGGCGAAGGTGGCTTCCTTGGCCTTGGGGGGGTCAAACCAGCTGTTGATGAAGGTGATGGTGAACTCGACCTTGGGGTTGGTCTCTTTGGCGCCCGCCATGAAGGCGTGCATCAGGCGGTTGACCTCGGGGATGGGGAAGCCGCCCACCATGCCGATCTTGTTGGTTTTGGTCATGCCGCCAGCGACCATGCCGCTGAGGTAGGCGGGCTCCTGGATGTAGTTGTCGAACACGCTGAAGTTGGGCGCCTGCGGCTTGCCGGAGGAGCCGAGCAGGAAGGACGTCTTGGGGAAGTCCTTGGCCACCTTGCGGGCGGCGGCTTCCACCGCAAAGGCTTCGCCCAGGATGAGTTGGTTGCCGCCGGTGGCGTACTCGCGCATCACGCGTTCGTAGTCGGCGTTGCTGACGTTTTCGCTGGCCTTGTATTCGATCTCGCCGCGCGCTTCGGCGGCCTTCAGGGCCTTGTGGATGCGGCTGACCCATTGCTGTTCAAAAGGCACCGTGTAGATCGCCGCGACCTTGAGCTTGGACTGTGCCAGGGCCAGAGAGGGCGCCATCGCCATGGCGGCCGAGAGGGCCATGGAGGTGCAGAGCAGGCGTCCGGTAAAGATGCGGCGAGTGGTCATGGTGGGGTTCCTTCAGACAAGCGAACAAGGGGTTGAAGATGCCTTGGTGTAGCAAGGAGCGCGCCAGTCGGGCCCCAGGCTGCGGCAAACCGCTGGCAAGTCTGCCAGAGGAAAGCCACCAAGTGGTAAAAAATTGGCGGACAGAGGCGAGCGGCCATGAAAAAAGCCACCGCCGGGCGCAGGCGCCTCGGGGTGGCTGGTGCAGGCCGCAGGGGCCGTGCGCTTATTTGGTGCCAAAAATGCGGTCGCCCGCATCGCCCAGACCCGGCAGGATGTAGCCGTGGTCGTTCAGCTCGCGGTCGATGGCGGCGGTGAAGATCGGCACGTCAGGGTGCGCCTTTTGCAGCGTGGCCACGCCTTCGGGGGCGGCCAGCAGGCAGACGAACTTGATGGAGCGGGGGTTGAGCTTCTTGAGGCGGTCCACACAGGCGGCCGCCGAGTTGCCCGTGGCGAGCATGGGATCTACCACGATGATGTCGCGCTCGTCCATTTCGGAAGGCATCTTGAAGTAGTACTCCACGGGCTGCAGCGTGGCCGGGTCGCGGTACAGGCCGATGTGGCCCACACGCGCGCCGGGCACCACGTTGAGCATGCCGTCCAGAAAGCCGTTGCCCGCGCGCAGGATGGAGACCAGCACCAGCTTCTTGCCGTCGATCATCTTGCCGGTCATGGTTTCCAGCGGGGTTTCGATCTGCACGTCCTGCAGTGGCATGTCGCGGGTCACTTCGTACGCCATCAGCGTGGACAGCTCGCCCAGCAGGCGGCGAAAGCTGTTGGTGCTGGCGTCTTTCTTGCGCATCAGCGTGAGCTTGTGCTGGACGAGGGGGTGGGTGATGACGGTGACGTTGCTCATGGGGAACCTGAAAGGAGGAGGGCAGAGGCCTCGGTGCCGATGCACCGGCGCGCTCTACCGCGCGATGATTGAAAAAGTGGGGGCTAGTCTGCCAGAAACCGCGCCAGCCGCGACAAATCGACGTTGCCGCCGCTGATGAGGATGCCGACGCGCGCGCCATGGATGTCCACGTTGCCATGCTGGGCCCCGGCGAAGGCCAGGGCGCCTGTGGGCTCGACCACGATCTTCATGCGCTCGGCAAAAAAGCGCAGGGACTCCACCAGTTGTTCGTCGGTGACCGTGACCATATCGTCCGCCAGGCGCTGGATGATGGGGAAGGTGAGCTGGCCCAGCGCCTGGGTTTGTGCGCCGTCGGCAATGGTGTGGGGCGTGGGGATCTGCACCACATGCCCGGCTTTGATCGACTGCTGGCCGTCATTGCCCGCTGCAGGCTCCACACCCACCACCCGGCATTGCGGTGCCAGGGCCTCGGCGGCGAGCAGGCTACCGGCCAGGAGGCCGCCGCCGCCCACGCAGACGAAGAGGTAGTCCAGGTTGGGCACTTCTTCAAAAAACTCTTTGGCCGCCGTGCCTTGGCCCGCAATGACATGGGGGTGGTCGAACGGGGGCACCAGCGTCATGCCACGCTCCAGCGCCAGGCGGCGGCTGATGGCTTCGCGGTCTTCGGTGTAGCGGTTGTAGGTGACGACCTGCGCGCCGTACTCGCGGGTGGCGGCCATCTTGGAGGCGGGGGCATCCTCGGGCATGACGATGGCGGCGGGCATGTCCAGCAGCCGCGCCGACAGTGCTATCGCCTGGGCGTGGTTGCCGGCCGAGAAGGCCAGCACGCCGCGTTCGCGCTGCTTGTCGGTGAACTGCGCCAGGGCATTGAACGCACCCCGGAACTTGAAGGCGCCGGTGCGTTGCAGGTTCTCGCACTTGAAGAACAGCTGCGCGCCCAGCCGCTCATCGGCGGTGCTGGAGCGCAGCACGGGCGTGTGGTGCGCCATGCCCTTGAGCCGGTGCGCGGCAGCGGCCACATCGTCGTAGGTGGGTGGGGTCAGGCTGGGCAGCGTCATGGTGGCGGCATCCTTGTGGACAGGGCTGGAGGACGGCTATACCTAGCCCAATCCTTGAGGCCTGATGATAGCCCTTTGCCCCGCCATTTCAAGCAAAAGAGCCTGCAAGCGCTAGTGCCGCATGCCTGGGTAGCTATACATTTTGATGCAGCGCGTGCCGTGCGCGCCCCATCAGCCGGGCCGCATGGCGCGGCCCGGTGGCGGTCAACCCAGTTCGCTGAACCGCTGCAGCGGTGTGAGTGCCGGGAACTCGCCCGCGCGCTTTTGCTTCATGGCCGTGACCGATTCACGCACATGCTGGTTGCTCCAGATGGCGCCCTGCAGCCAGCCCATCTGGCGCAGGCTGTCTTCCACGCTGTGGTCGCGCGCGTAGTTCACGGCCTGCTTGGTGCCCCAGATGGCCACCGGGGGTTTGGACGCGATCTCCTTGGCGCACTGCAGCGCAGCAGCCAGCATGGCCTCCTGCGTGTCGAACACTTCGTTGACCAGGCCGTAGTCCAGGGCCTTGGCCGCGCTCAGGCGGCGGCCGGTGTAGGCCAGTTCTTTGACCACACCCAGCGGGATGAGCTTGGGCAGGCGCTGCAGCGTGCCCACGTCGGCCACCATGCCGATGTTGATCTCCTGGATGCAGAAGAACGCATCTTGCGTGGCGTAGCGGATGCAGCCCGCCGTGACCATGTCCACCGCGCCGCCGATGCAGCCGCCGTGGATGGCCATGATGACTGGGATGCGCAGGTTGTCGATGCGGGTGAAGGTGGCCTGCATGTCGGTCAGCAGGTCGAAGATGGCGGCCCGGCCCTCGGGGCTCTGGTCGTCCATGGTGATGGCCCCGCCAAAGGTCTCCAGTGCCATGCCCGCGCTGAAATGTTTGCCGGTGCTGCTGATGACCAGCGCCCGCGCCTCGCCCGCCCGGTGCAGCTGGGCCAGCACCGTGTCCAGCTCACGCCAGAAGGTGGGGTGCATGGTGTTCATGGCCTCGGGTTTGTTCAGAACCAGATGGGCCACCTGGTCAGTGATGCTGAGGGAAAAGCAGGTGAGGGTGTTCATGGTGTGCCACTGTAGACCGGTGGGCGCAGGCCCGGTCGTCGCCTGGGTGACTGAGCTTGATTTCAGGTGATTTTGGCTGTAGGCGCCAGTGCATGCTGCCTGGGTAGCTATCAAAAAGAGAGTGAATGGGCTGGCGGTGGGCCACCGTTGGGGTCGGTAGATCAGGTGCTCAGTCCCCGCCACCACCACAACCGCCGCCGTCGCCCCCGCCATCCCCGCCCCCATCACTGCCTGCATCCGAACTCTCGGCACCGCCAAAGTCGCCCGAGCTGCCGCTGTAGCTGCCGTCTGAAAAACTGGTGCCGCAGTAGCTGTCGCCGCCACTGCCGCCGGCGTCGCTCTTGCGGGCAATGTCGGAGCAGTCGGGCACGTAGCTGAAGCCCCCGGCAATCGCGAACTTGGCGTCCAGCGCAAACAGCAGGGGCAGGCGGCTGGGCGCCTTGGGGTCGATGGACTCTTCCTTGCACACCCAGTACCAGCAGCGGCGCAGGCCGTCGTTGTGGCGCGCCTTGTGGCCCAGTGCCTCGGCGGGGGTGTGGTGCAAGAAGAAGCCGAGCGCGTTCCGGCACCACAGCTTGTAGGCCTGCGTGTGCAGGATGAATTCGTGCCACAGCGCATCGACCGCCTTGGAGGGCATGGCCACAAACTGCTGGTTGCTGCGCAGGCAGGCCATGAAGAACTGGCGCAGGCCGCGTTCGACCAGCTCACAGTCTCGGGTGCTCAGGTGGGGGTAGGTCTCGCGCAGCTTGCGCTGCAGAAAGCGGGGCAGGGGAGCCTCGCGGATATAGCGGTGGCGCACGGCATTGGTCCACTGGATCACCAGCGCCGTGAAGAGGACAGTGGCAATGAAGTACAGGACCCAGGGCCAGCGCAGGCGCCAGACGCCTGCGAAGATGCCGAGGATGGCCGCCACCCACACCCCGATTGCCAGCAGCATGACCTTGCCGCCCCAGCGCAGCAGAACGTTTTCGATACGTGTCATCGTCCCTCCTCCTTTTTGTTGTTGTGTATGGCGATTTCACGACGGCCATGTGACTGATTTGTGACGAATTGCGGGGTGTCGTCGAACGGTCACAGGCTCTGTGAGATGCGCTTTGGCAGGGGAGGCAAGCCGCAGTGGCTGGAGGGGGCGCCGGTCCATGACACCTGGCGCTGTACCAGCGATGTCAACGGCGCTTGCTGCCCCCGCCAAAGATGCCGCCCAGCACGCCCCGCAGAATCTCCTTGCCAATCGTGGTGCCCATGGTGCGCACGGCGGACTTGGCCATGGTCTGCGCCAGGCCGTCGCGTTTGCCGCCGCGCGGGCCGGTGCTGCCAAACAGCACATCGTTCAGCCCACCCAGCAGGCCGCCGCCTTCTTCGGCAGGTGTGCCTGTGGCAACTTTGCCATTGCCTCCGCCCGCCGCATTGCCAGCCTGCTCGCCGGCTTCGGCGGCGCGGCCCTTGAGCTTTTCATAGGCGGACTCGCGGTCCACCACCTTTTCGTACACGCCTGCGACCAGCGAGCTGGCCATCAGTGCCTGACGCTGCTGCGGCGTGATGGGCCCCAGCTGGCTGCCAGGGGGCAGCACGAACACGCGCTCGGTCACGCTGGGGCGGCCCTTGGCGTCCAGAAAGCTCACCAGCGCCTCGCCCACGGCCAGCTCGGTGATGGCGGTTTCAATGTCCAGCCCTGGCTTTTGCCGCATGGTGGTGGCCGTTGCCTTCACGGCCTTCTGGTCGCGCGGGGTGAAGGCGCGCAGCGCGTGCTGCACGCGGTTGCCCAGCTGCGCCAGCACGCTGTCGGGGATATCGAGCGGGTTCTGCGTGACGAAATACACGCCCACGCCCTTGGAGCGCACCAGGCGCACCACCAGCTCGATGCGCTCGATGAGCACCTTGGGGGCCTCGTTGAACAGCAAGTGGGCCTCGTCGAAGAAGAACACCAGCTTGGGCTGCTCGGGGTCGCCGATTTCGGGCAGTTGCTCGAACAGCTCGGACAGCATCCACAAGAGGAATGTGGCGTACAGGCGCGGCGAGTTCATGAGCTTGTCGGCCGCCAGGATGTTGACCACGCCGTGGCCGTCCACGGTCTGCATGAAGTCCTGGATGTTGAGCATGGGCTCGCCAAAGAACTTGTCGCCGCCTTGTTGCTCAATCTGCAGCAGCCCGCGCTGGATGGCGCCCACGCTGGCGGCGCTGACGTTGCCGTACTCGGTGGTGAACTCCTTGGCGTTGTCACCCACGTACTGCAGCATGGCGCGCAGGTCTTTCAGGTCCAGCAGCAGCAGGCCGTTGTCGTCGGCGATCTTGAACACCAGATTGAGCACGCCCAGCTGCGTTTCGTTCAGGTTGAGCATGCGGCCCAGCAGCAGCGGGCCCATGTCGGACACCGTGGCGCGCACCGGGTGGCCCTGTTCACCAAACACATCCCACAGCGTGGTGGGGCAGGCCAGGGGCGTGGGCAGGTCCAGGCCCCGCTCCTTGAGCACGGCCGCCAGCTTGTCGCCGATCTTGCCGGGCTGGCTGGCGCCGGTCAGGTCGCCCTTCACGTCGGCCATGAACACCGGCACGCCAATGCGCGAGAAGTTTTCGGCCAGCGTCTGCAGGGTCACGGTCTTGCCCGTGCCGGTGGCGCCGGTGATGAGCCCGTGCCGGTTGGCCAGCCCCGGCAGCAGGTGGCATTCGATGGTGTCGTGCTTGGCAATCAGCAGGGGTTCGGCCATTTAGGGTTTCCTCGGAGATCGGTGGCGGGCAAAAGTAAAATCGCGCCCACTAGATTAAATCAATACAAAAGGACTTCCCGTGGCAGGACACAGTAAATGGGCGAATATCCAGCACCGCAAGGGGCGGCAGGATGAAAAACGCG
Organism: Acidovorax sp. Root70; assembly: GCF_001428225.1. Taxonomy (NCBI): domain Bacteria; kingdom Pseudomonadati; phylum Pseudomonadota; class Betaproteobacteria; order Burkholderiales; family Comamonadaceae; genus Acidovorax; species Acidovorax sp. Root70. The sequence goes on along the minus strand of NZ_LMHQ01000028.1, from coordinate 389,135 downwards.
GCAAGATCTGGACCCGCATCATTCGTGAAATCACTGTGGCCGCCCGTGCCGGCGGCGGCGACCTGTCTGCCAACCCCCGCCTGCGCCTGGCGGTGGACAAGGCCAAGGCGGCCAACATGCCTGCCGACCGCATCAAATACAACATCGACAAGGCCACGGGCAACGCCGAAGGCCTGACCTACGAAGAAATCCGCTACGAAGGCTATGGCATTGGTGGCGCCGCCATCATGATCGACACCATGACCGACAACCGTGTGCGCACCGTGGCCGAAGTGCGCCACGCGTTCAGCAAACACGGCGGCAACATGGGCACCGAGGGCTCCGTGGTGTTCCAGTTCAGGAACGTGGGCCAGCTGATTTTTGCCCCCGGCACCAGCGAAGACAAGGTGATGGAAGTGGCGCTGGAGGCGGGCGCCGAAGACGTGGTGACCGACGAAGACGGCGCGGTGGAGGTGCTGACTGCCCCGGCCGACTTTGAAGCTGTGAAGAACGCCCTGGAGGCCGCAGGCCTGACGGCCGAGGTGGCAGGCGTGACCATGCGGCCCGAAAACACGATCGAGCTGACCGGCGAAGACGCCGCCAAGATGCAAAAGCTGCTGGACGTGCTGGAAGACCTGGACGACACGCAAGAGGTCTACCACAACGCGGCGCTGTGACTTTGCACCCGTAGATCACCGCTTTTTTCTTGCCCTGACCTGTTTTCCGACTGATATTCCCCCGAACCCCACCCAGCAGTGCAGAGCTGCGGACCGGGTTCACCAAAGGTTCCTATGAAAGTACTTGTGATTGGTGGCGGCGGCCGTGAACACGCGATGGCGTGGAAACTGAGCCAGTCCCCCAAGGTGACCAAGGTGTTTGTGGCACCCGGCAACGGTGGCACGGCCTTGAACCCCAAGCTCGAGAACGTCGCGATCTCCGACGTGCGCGAGCTGCGCACCTGGGCCCAGGCCGAAAAGATCGCGCTGACCGTGGTGGGCCCCGAGGCGCCTCTGGCCGCCGGTGTGGTCGATGAGTTCCGCGCCCATGGCCTGCGCATTTTCGGCCCCACCAAGGCGGCTGCTCAGCTGGAAAGCTCCAAGGCGTTCAGCAAGGCCTTCATGCGCCGCCATGGCATCCCTACGGCCGACTACGACACCTTCACCGACCCGGCAGCGGCCCACGCTTTCGTGGACCGATTGGGCGCGCCCATCGTCATCAAGGCCGACGGATTGGCGGCTGGCAAGGGCGTGGTGGTGGCCATGACGCTGCAGGAGGCCCACGATGCCGTGGACTTCATGCTGGTGGACAACAAATACGGCGTGACGCACAACGAGGGCGGCGCGCGCGTGGTGATCGAGGAATTCCTCGAAGGCGAAGAAGCCAGTTTCATCGTGCTGTGCGATGGCAAGAACGTGCTGGCCCTGGCCACCAGCCAGGACCACAAGCGCCTGAAGGACGGCGACGAAGGCCCCAACACCGGCGGCATGGGCGCTTATTCGCCCGCCCCCGTGGTCACGGCCGACGTGCATGCCCGTGCCATGCGCGAGATCATCCTGCCCACCATCCGTGGCATGGAAAAGGATGGCATTCCATACACCGGCTTCCTGTATGCCGGTTTGATGATCGATGCCAAGGGCCAGCCGAAGACGCTCGAATTCAACTGCCGCATGGGCGACCCCGAAACGCAGCCCATCCTGATGCGCCTGAAAAGCGACTTCAGCGACGTGATGGCCGCTGCCGCTGACGGCAAGCTCGACCAGATGGAACTGCAATGGGACCGCCGCACCGCGCTGGGCGTGGTCATGGCCGCCCATGGCTACCCGGAGAACCCGCGCAAGGGTGACGCCATCACCGGCCTGCCTGCTGAGGCGGATGACGCCGTGGTGTTCCACGCGGGCACGCAGCTCAAGGACGGCGTGGTCAGCGTGACGGGCGGTCGGGTGCTGTGCGTCACCGTGCTGGCCGACAGCGTCAAGCAGGCGCAGCAACGTGCGTATGACGTGGCACGTGGCATCCAGTTTGATGGCGCGCAGTACCGCCGCGACATCGGCTTCCGTGCCCTGAAAAGCTGATGGCAGACGCTCAGACCCTGAACCCTACCGACACGGTGACCCGCGTGCGCGGCTACCTGGTGGGCCTGCAGGCGCGCATCACTGATGCGCTGGAAGCCGTGGAAGCCGCTGAAGGCGAGGGCGGCGCACGCTTTCTGGCCGATGCCTGGAGCAAGCCGCCCGGCGAGCCGCTGCAAGGCGACGGCATCACCAAGATCATGGAAGGCGGCCGGGTGTTCGAGCGCGCTGGGTGCGGCTTCAGCCACGTACGCGGCCCACAGCTGCCGCCTTCGGCCACGCAGCACCGGCCCGAGCTGGCGGGTGCGCCGTTCGAGGCCATGGGCGTGTCGCTGGTCTTTCACCCGCGTAACCCCTATGTGCCCACGGTGCACATGAACGTGCGCATGATCGCCGCTGGCCACCCAGGCAAGGCGCCGACCTGCTGGTTTGGCGGCGGCATGGACCTCACGCCGTACTACGGGTTTGAAGAGGACGCGGTGCACTTTCACCGTACCTGCCGCGATGCGCTCAGCGCTTTCGGCGACGACAAGTACCCGCGCTTCAAGCAATGGTGCGATGAATATTTCTTCCTCAAGCACCGCAGCGAGCAGCGCGGCGTGGGCGGCGTGTTCTATGACGACTTCTCGGAGCTGGGCTTTGAACAAAGCCTGGCCATGACGCGGTCGGTGGGCGACGCGTTCCTGAGAGCCTACCTGCCCATCGTCGAGAAACGCAAGGGCATGCCCTATGGCGAGCGCGAGCGCGACTTCCAGCTCTACCGCCGGGGCCGCTATGTCGAGTTCAATCTGGTCTGGGACCGGGGCACGCACTTTGGCCTGCAGTCGGGCGGGCGCACCGAGTCCATCCTGCTGTCCATGCCGCCGCTGGTGTCGTGGTCGTACCAGCGGTCTGACGCCGCCGATTCGGCCGAGGCCGACCTTACGCAGCGCTTTTTGGTGCGCCGAGACTGGCTTGCGGAGGGGGCTGTCCCTGCGCCCTGAAAGCCGTGAAAAGCGCAAAAGCTATAATTTCAATAGCTGCCCGCGCTTTTCACATGAGCGCAAGAGGCCCAAAACACCTCACACTGCTGCAGCGCCCCAGCACAACACCCGCGCAACACTCAAGGCCCAGCCCGCTGGCTGTGCGCTGCGTTGCACGCTATATTGATTCCATTCCCTTTCTAATCACCGCCTGATGACCACCTCCACCAAATCGGAAACCGCCGCCAAAAAAGACGTCACCAAACTCCAGCGCGCCATCGTCGATGGCCTGGAAGACGTCAAGGCGCAAGACATCCAGGTTTTCAACACCGAGCATCTCTCGCCGCTGTTTGAACGGGTGATCGTGGCATCAGGCACTTCCAACCGCCAGACCAAGGCCCTGGCAGCCAGCGTGCGCGATGCGGTCAAGGAAGCCGGCTTCTCCAAGCCCCGCATCGAAGGCGAAGACAACGGTGAATGGATCATCGTGGACTGCGGCGCCGCTGTGGCGCACATCATGCAGCCCGCCATCCGCCAGTACTACCGCCTGGAAGAACTGTGGGGCGACACCCCCGTGCGTCTGAAGCTGGGCGCTGCCAAGCCTGTGTCCAGCGCCGCCACCGAACTGGCTGAGAAAAAGTCGGCCCAGAAGGCTGCCAAGTCGGACGCCAAGGCTGCTGGCAAGGCGCCCGCCAAAAAGGCGGCAGCAGCTCCCTCGGTAGCCGCCCGTTCGGGCAAGGCCACCGTCAAGGCAGTTGCCAAGACCGCTGCGAAAACTGCAGCGAAAACAGCGCCCAAGCCAGCTGCAAAAACTGCGGCCAAGGCCGCGCCGGGCAAATCGGCCGCCAAGACCGGCGCCACCAAGCCAGCCAGCAAGACCACGGGCGCAGTCGCCGCCAAGAAGCCCGCCGCCACCAAGGCCCCTGTCAAGACGGTTGTGGTCAAGCCTGTTGGCGCCAAGAAGCCTGCGGCCAAGAAGTCGCCCGCAGGCAAGACTCCCGCACGCGCGGCAGCCAAGCCAGCCTCCGCATCGGCGCCCAAGTCGGGTGCCAAGCCAGCCGCCAAGAAGGCGCCGGCCCGTAGCAAGGGCTGATCCGTTTCCGCAGCGGTGCCCCTTTCGTGGCGCGCTGCGGTAACTGCCCCTCACGCATCCAGGTTGATCCATGAAGCTGCTCATTGTGGCGGTCGGGCAGCGGGTGCCCGATTGGGCGCAGACCGCATACGACGATTACGCCAAACGCTTCCCGCCCGAACTCAAGGTAGAGCTCAAGGCCGTCAAGACCGAGCCGCGTGGCTCCAAGACGCTGGAGACGCTCTACGCCGCCGAGCGTGAGCGCATCGAGGCCGCCATTCCCAGGGGCACCCGCGTGGTGGCACTGGACGAGCGCGGCACCAACCTCACCACCAAAGCGCTGGCCGAACGGCTCAAGGGCTGGCAGCTGGGCGGTGACGATGTGGCGCTGGTCATCGGCGGCCCCGATGGGCTGGACCCCGCCTTTCGGCAAGCGGCACACGAGCGCATTCGCCTGTCGGACCTGACCCTGCCGCACGCCATGGTGCGCGTGCTGCTCATTGAGCAGCTATACCGCGCCTGGTCGGTGAATGCCGGGCATCCATACCATCGTGAATAAAGCAGGCCCTTTGCAATGATGGTCGGTATCACTCCTTTTTTCATAGCGGCTAGCGCTTGATGAATAAGCGCTAGAGCCGATTTTTATTCAAAATCCGTTCATGCCCGACTTCATCTACCTCGCCTCCCAGAGCCCGCGCCGTCGTCAGTTGCTGGAACAGCTGGGCGTGCGCCACGAACTGCTGCTACCCAATGTGGACGGCGATGAGCCCGAAGACACCGAGGCCATCGAGGTGGTGCTGCCCGGCGAAGCGCCCACCGCCTATGTGGAGCGCGTGACCGCGCTCAAGCTCGACGCGGCCGTAGCCCGGCGCGCGCGGCGCCAGTTGCCGGATGCGCCCATCCTGTGCTCCGACACCACCGTGGCCCTGGGCCGCACCATCTACGGCAAGCCGGACGATGCTGCCCATGCTGCGCGCATGCTGGCCGAGCTGGCGGGGCACGAGCACCGCGTGCTGACTGCCTTAGCGATGCAAGTGGGCGCCAAGCGGCTGACGGCCCTCTCGGTGTCGCGCGTCACCTTCGCGCCCATGACACCCGCGCAGATCGATGCGTACGTGGCCACGGGCGAGCCGCTGGGCAAGGCGGGCGCCTATGGCATCCAGGGCAGGGCGGCAGCGTATGTGGAGCACCTGGCGGGCAGCTATTCGGGCATCATGGGGCTGCCCATGTACGAGACCGCGCAGCTACTGCGCGCATCGGGCTTTGCCATCTAGGCGACGCCAACCAAAGACAACAACAACGCCATGCAACAAGACATCCTGATTAATTGGTCGCCCCAGGAAACCCGCGTGGCCGTGGTGGAGCACGGCGCCGTGCAGGAGCTGCATATCGAGCGCACGCTGGAACGCGGCCTGGTGGGCAACGTCTACCTGGGCAAGGTATCGCGCGTGCTGCCGGGCATGCAGTCGGCCTTCATCGACATCGGGCTGGAGCGCGCGGCCTTCTTGCACGTAGCCGATGTGTGGCAGCGCCAGCCCGATGGCGAGCCGCCCGCATTCGCCCGCAAGAACGAGCCGCAAGTGCCCATCGAAAAACAGGTGTTCGAAGGCCAGGCACTCATGGTGCAGGTCATCAAGGACCCGATTGGCACCAAGGGCGCGCGGTTGTCCACGCAGATCAGCATTGCCGGTCGCCTGCTGGTGTTTTTGCCGCAGGACGACCATGTGGGCGTGTCGCAGAAGATCCCGCCTGCGGAGCGCGATGCCCTGCGTGCACGGCTGCAGGCGCTGGTGGGCGACAAGTCCACGGGCGGTGGCGGCGGCTTCATCCTGCGCACCAACGGCGAAGATTCCACGGATGCCGAGCTGGCTGAAGACATTGCCTACCTGCGCAAGACCTGGGCGCGCATCAAGGAGGCATCGCTCAAGCTGCCGGCCATGTCGCTGTTGCACCAGGACCTGGACCTGCTGCAGCGCGTGCTGCGCGACCTGGTGGGCGACCACACGCAGACCATCCGCATCGATTCGATGGAGCAATTCCAGCGCCTGCGCGCGTTCGGGCAGGAGTTCATGCCCGCAGCCGCCGGCAAGCTGCAGCACTACAAGGGTGAGCGGCCAATTTTTGACCTGTATGCCATCGACGAAGAGGTGGCAAAGGCATTGGGACGCCGGGTGGACCTGAAGTCGGGCGGCTACCTCATCGTGGATCAGACCGAGGCGCTTACCACCATCGACGTGAACACCGGTGGCTACGTGGGTGCGCGCAACTTCGACGACACTATCTTCAAGACCAACCTGGAGGCCGCGCAGGCCATTGCGCGCCAGCTGCGGCTGCGCAACCTGGGCGGCATCATCATCGTGGACTTCATCGACATGATGCGGGACGACCACCAGCAGGCCGTGCTGGCGGAGTTCAAGAAGCAGCTCGCGCGCGACCGAGTCAAGACCATGTCGTCCGGCACCTTCTCGCAACTGGGCCTGGTGGAGATGACGCGAAAGCGCACGCGCGAATCATTGGCCCACATGCTGTGCGAGCCCTGCGAGGTGTGCCAGGGCAAGGGCAGCGTGAAGACTGCGCGCAGCGTGTGTTACGACATCTTGCGCGAGATCCTGCGCGAAGCCCGCCAGTTCAACCCGCGCGAGTTCCGGGTGGTGGCGTCGGCGCGGGTGGTGGAGCTGTTCCTCGACGAGGAGAGTCAGCACCTGGCCGGGCTTTCCGACTTCATCAAGAAACCCATCTCGCTGCAGGCCGAAAGCGCGATGGGGCAGGAGCAGTACGACATCGTGCTGCTATGAGTGCAGAGGACGGTGGTTATTACGAGCGTCTGCGCCTGCGCTTGCTAGCCGATGGTTTTTCAGCGCACGAAGCGCTGGCGGAAGTCGCGGAGGCTTACCTGGACGGTAGACCCGAGAAGGTCAACGGCCACAAGCTGAGCCGCAGTGGTCGAGATCACTTGTTCTGGTCGACTGTGTGCTTACAAGCTGCTGATGCGCAGGATTGGCGTGGCGAAGCCATGGGTTTGGCGCTGACGCGTTATCTCGCACAAGACAAGGTGGCTGCCCCTGGACTGTTGGGTGTGCTCGCACAGCAAGCGCCTATCGTCCTCACGGACGCGGTGCGTCACTCTGGCTTGGCGCTGCGGCCTGATTCGCCACGTCGCCATGAACTGCAGCAGGCTGCGGCACAAGCCCCCGAAGTCGCTGAATTGTGCCGGGTGCTTCACCTATTGGATGAGGCCCACGCCCTGCGTCGAGACGCGCTGGCCCGCTGCCAGTTGCCATGGGAGACAGTGCCGATCATTGAGCTGTTGGCATGGACCAGTCTTTACGCTTTCGATCATTTGGTGCCACATGGCCTGCATGGCTCAGCGGCTGTCGAGGCCCAAGGAATGTCCGTGGCGAGTGCTTGGGATGCGATCAACGCATTGCTGCTCTGGAAATTACGGTCAGGCGACCGTTCCGCCTTGCGCCTCAATGAGAACGACATTGCCGAGCGTGTAGGGCCGTTGTTTCGGGATTGGCTCTTCTCGAATAGAGCATTGCCAGAGTTGGCGGCCCGGCGCTACGCGCAGTTTCAAGACCTCATGGCGGCGCAGATCGAGATGCGGGAATTTTTGAGCCGCAGCCTCCATGCTTTTTGCTGGGATGACGGCATCCGATTTGAGAGACGCGGAGACAGGCTGGAGATTGTCGAGACTGACCCGGCTGCACGCGCTGCATGGGAGCGCAACACACGCAAGCTGTGGCAGTTGCAGGGCTATTGGATGGATCGGGCAGTCGATGCGTTCGCGCACTCCGACATGGCACACCAGCGCATAGGGCGGCCTGAAAACGAGGACGACAACCGAGCGGCCTGGATTAAGGCGCTCGCCACGCGGATGCGGCTGAGTGAGGTGTACGGGGTAGGCGATCAGGTGAGCCTTGAAGGGGGGCGCACGGTCAACCTCTTTCAGGCCTTGCTGGCGCAGGAATTGACGGCTATTTTTTTCTTGCGTGACTACATTGGAGCGTTCGCTGCCCACGCGCAAGCCCTGGGGCACTGGCGGCTGGCACTGGGGCGCTTGGCGCTGCAGGGCTTGTTGGAGGGCATGCAGAACCGTCTGCCGTTTACATGGTCAGACCGCACCGCTAAGGTTCGCCGTATCACGGGTTGGACTGTCACGTCCGAACAGCCGCAAGGGAGTGTGGCCTCTGCCCAAGCCATTCTCGATTTCTGGTGCTACGACATGGTGGCGCTTGGTGAAAGGTTGGGGCGGGACGAGCCTGGCTTGCATCCAGGTTTGTTTGAGCGTCCAGTCCTTCAGTTTGGTCATGCTTACGTGCAGTTGCCTTGGATTGCTGCTTTTCAAAGCAATGGCCATGCGGCCATCAACAATCTGCGCAGGCTGGGGGCGCGACGCGCTGAGACGCGAGAGGAAACACAGCGCATTGAGGCCAACTTGGCGGTGGCCCTGCAGGCGCGGGGCTTTCGCGTTGTACTGAATTGGCAACCGCCTGACGATCTCCGCGACGCCGGTGAGGTGGATGTGCTGGCTGCGCGCGACGGGCATTTGTTTGTCTTCGAACTCAAGTCCACATTCGTGCGCCAATCGGTTCAAGATGCGTGGCAGCATGTGACCACCACATTGCGCAAAGCGGGGCGCCAACTGGTACGTAAGCAAGCGGCAGTGCTCGGTGTGCTGGCGGGCGATATGGCTTTGCAAAGTGCTTTGGGGTTGCCAGAGCCGCCTACGCTTGAGCGGGTTCACGCGTGGATCGTGGACACCTCTATCGAGGGTGACCATTGTTTCTTTTTCGGCTGTTTGAAGTTGTCGCTGGAGGAAATTCTGATTACGCTGCGTGACGATCGACAACGCTTGTTTGAAGGGCAGGTGTGGACGCAGGCAGAGGGATTGCCGCGCCATTCCCAGGCAAGCCTGTACCCGGATGGCTTCGATGCAGTGCACTTTGTGAACGTTGTCCAGAGCCAAGCTGTCTGGGGTGAGGAGTAGATTTTTTCCAATTTGCAGGCGCTGTTGCTCGCTCACGCCAGATGGGCCAGGGGCGTAGGCTGGCGCTACGGCACAAACCGGTACCCCACCCCCGCCTCGGTTCGCAAATGCCGGGGCATGGATGCGTTGTCCTCCACCTTCTTGCGCAGGTTGGCCATGTGCACGCGCACATAGTGCGTGTCCTCAGCATGGCCTGGGCCCCACACGGCCTTGAGGAGCTGGGCGTGGGTGATGACGCGGTCGGGCTGGGAGGCCAGGTAGGTGAGCAGCTTGTATTCGATGGGTGTGAGGTGCAGGGCCTCGCTGCCATTGCCATTGCCATCGCCGTTGCCTTCACCATTGCCGCCCATGCGGCGCTCCACCGTGCGGCGGGCCAGGTCCACGGTGATGGGGCCGAACTGGATGACGGGTGTGGCTTCGGCGCCGGATGCGCGCTGGCTGCGGCGCAACTGGGCGCGCACGCGGGCCATCAGCTCACCGGAGCCAAAGGGCTTGACCAGGTAGTCGTCGGCCCCGGCATCCAGCGCCGCGATCTTGCTGGCCTCGGCGCTGCGGGCCGAGAGCACGATGATAGGCATGGCCGACCAGGTGCGCAGGTCGCGGATCAGGTCCACACCGTCGCCATCGGGCAGGCCCAGGTCCAGCACCACCAGGTCGGGGCGGCGGGTGCCAGCCTCGATCAGGCCGCGTTGCAGCGTGGCGGCCTCGTGCACGGTGTGGCCTTCGCTCTCCAGCGTCAGGCGCACAAAGCGGCGGATGTCGGCTTCGTCTTCGACGATGAGGATGTGGGTGGGCAGGTCGGTCATGGGGATTGGAGGGCCGCGCGGTCAAACTTCGCAGGTGGTGTCTGCATCGGTGCCTAGATCGGTGGGCGGTGTACCGCGTGGCAGCAGCAGCGTAAAGCGTGCACCCGCAGGCTGGCCCTGGGCGTTGTGGATCGTATCGCCCCGGATGCTGCCACCGTGCGCCTGCACGATGGCGCGGCAGATGGCCAGCCCCAGGCCCACACCGGGCGTGGCGCTTTCGCGGGCACCGCGCTCGAATTTTTCAAACAGCAGCTCTTCACGCCCTTTGGGCAGGCCGGGGCCTTCGTCGGTAATGGTCAGTGCCACGGCATCGCTTTGGGGCTGCGCGCTGATGCGGAGGGTGGTGTCTGCGGGCGTGTACTTGGCGGCGTTTTCCAGCAGGTTGACCAGCACCCGCTCCATCAGCACGGCGTCGATCTGCAGCAGCGGCAGGTCGCCCGGCAGGGTCACTTCGATACGGTGCGTTGCAATGGCCGGGGCGCAGGCGGCCAGGGCGCTGCCCACCACTTCTTCCAGTGGCTGCCAGGCTTTGTTGAGTTGCACGGCCCCGGCCTCCAGGCGGGCCATGTCCAGCAGGTTGTTGACCAGTGCGCTCATGCGCTGGGCCGATTGCTGGATGGCGTCGGTCAGCTCTTGTTGATGGGAAGGCAGGGGCGGCTGCACCATGGCCAGGGATTCGGCCAGGCCGACCAGCGAGGCCAGCGGCGTGCGCAGGTCGTGCGAGATGGCCGAGAGCAGCGAGTTGCGCAGCCGCTCGGACTCGATCTGCACCGTGCTTCTCTGCGCCACGTCGATGTAGTGGATGCGTTCGAGCGAAATGGCCAGCAGCGAGGCGCAGGTCTGCAGCAGGCGGCGCGGTTCCACGCCCGGCACCTGGCCTTGCGGCATCGCGACCACCAGCACGCCACGGATGCGCATGGGCGCCTTGAGCGGCAGCACCAGCGTGGGGCTGGAGTGCAAGGTGTCCGTGCCCCGGCCTGCGGGCTCGCCGCGCTCGAATGCCCATTGCGCCACGGCCATGTCCACGGGGGCGGTGCCTCCGGGCAGCACCTGCAGGCGGTTGTCATCGTCGGCCACCACCAGCGTGCTGCCTGCGCTGAACTCGCCGGTGATGAAGCGTGCGCCAATCTCGGCCACCTGTTCGGGCAGCAGGGCAGCAGACAGGTCACGCGCCATGTCGTAGAGGCTGCGCACGCGGTGTTCGCGGTCGGTGGCGGCCTCGGCCTGTACCTTGAGCCCGGCGGTGAGCTGGCCCACCACCAGGGCCACCACCAGCATCACGGCAAAGGTGACGACGTACTGCGCGTCGCTCACCGCAAAGTTGAAGCGGGGCGGCACAAAGAAGAAATCAAAAAACCCCACGCCCAGGAACGCCGCCATGATGGCCGGGCCACGCCCAAAGCGCAGTGCCACACCCACCACCACCAGCAAAAACAGCATGACGATGTTGGTCAGCTCCAGCACGTTGGCCAGCGGCGTCGCGATGACGGCGGCGACGCAGCAGGCGAGCGCGGCAGCGATGTAGCCCGGCCAGAAAGCACCGCGGGGGGCGTTGGTGGTGAGGGTGGCTTTGCGCTCTGCGGCGTCGGTGCTGCGGTTGGGCAGGGTGCCTACCTGCAGCAGGTCCAGGTCGCTGGCGCGCTGCGCGATCTGCTCGGCCAGCGTGGCCTGCCAGGGCCAGCGGCGGGTGCCACGCCCCCAGCGCCCGGCGCTGCGCCCCATCACCACGCGCACCAGGTTGTGTTCGCGCGCATAGCGCACCAGGGCCTGGGCGGGCTGTGCGGCGGGCAGCACGGCGCAGGCGGCGGCGCCCAGTTGCTGGGCGATCTTCAGCGTGCGCTCCACCTGCGGGTGCAGGGTGGCCGACTGGCCTTGCTGCTCGGGCGTTTCCACATGCACGGCGTGCCAGGGCAGGTCGAGCTGGGCGGCCAGGCGGGCGCAGCTGCGCACCACCTTTTCGGCGTTGTCGCCCGTGCCCACGCAGGCCAGCAGGGCCTCGCGGTTGGGCCACACGGCCTCGGCCGTCGTGGTGCTGGCGCGGCGGTAGGCGCGCATTTCGTCGTCCACGCGGTCGGCGGTGCGGCGCAAGGCCAACTCGCGCAGGGCCAGCAGGTTGCCTTTGCGAAAGAAGTTGGCGGCGGCGCGCTCTGCCTGCTGGGGCAGGTAGACCTTGCCAGTTTTGAGGCGCGCCAGCAGCTCGTCGGGCGGCAGGTCCACCACCACCACTTCGTCGGCCGCGTCAAAAAACTGGTCGGGCACTGTCTCCCACACGCGGATGCCGGTGATGCCGCTCACGATGTCGTTCAGGCTCTCCAGGTGCTGCACGTTCATGGTGGACCACACGTCGATGCCTGCGGCCAGCAGCTCTTCGGCGTCTTGCCAGCGCTTGGGGTGGCGCGACCCGGCCACATTGCTGTGGGCCAGTTCGTCCAGCAGCACCAGGCCTTCGGGGTGTTCTGCGCCCCAGGCCAGGGCGGCATCCAGGTCAAATTCGGGCAGGGTGCGGTCTTTGTAGGGCAGGGCGCGCAGCGGCAGGCGGGGCAGGTGCGCGGTCTGTGCGTCGGTGTCGGCGCGGCCATGCGTCTCGACCACGCCGATGGTGACGGGCGTGCCTTGCGCCTGCGCCGCCCGGGCGGCCGACAGCATGGCAAAGGTCTTGCCCACCCCGGCGCAAGCACCAAAGAACACCTTGAGCCGCCCGCGCTGCTGCTGGGCCTGCTCTTGCTGGATGCGCTGCAGCAGCGCGTCGGGGTCGGGGCGATCCTGCATGGGCACAGTGTATCCACCAATTTGATGTCGAATAGGCCTCAAGCGCTAGTATCAATTGTGCTGATAGCTATTTATTTGATAGCGAATCGAGTGCCAGATTCAAGGCCAAAACGTTCACACGCGGCTCACCCAGCAGGCCCAGCCAGGGGGTGTCGGTGTGCTGCTGCACCAAGGCTTGCACCTGTGCCACGGGCAGGCCCCTGGCACGGGCCACGCGTTCGCTCTGGTAGGCGGCGGCTGCCGGGCTGATGTGGGGGTCCAGCCCGCTGGCCGATGCGGTGACCAGATCCACCGGAACGGGTTGGGTGTTGCCGGGGTCGGCAGCGCGCAGGGCCTCGATGCGCGCCTTGACGGCATCGATCAACGCCGGGTTGGTGGGGCCCAGGTTGGAGCCACCCGAGGCGGCTGCGTTGTAAGGCATGGGCGTGGTGGCCGAGGGGCGGCCCCAGAAGTGGCCGGGCTCGGTGAACGACTGGCCGATCAGCTTAGAGCCCACGGCCTTGCCCCCATGGGTAATGAGACTGCCGTTGGCCTGGTGCGGGAAGGCGGTTTGCGCCACGCCCGTGACGGCCAGCGGGTACAGCAGGCCGGTGACGAGGGACAGCACGACAAACAACGTGAGGGCGGGGCGCAACACGCCTCCGGTGCTGGCGGGCGCGTCGTCGCGGGGGATACGGATAGGCATACGATTTTCCTTGTCAGTGATTGGGAGCTGTGATGGCGAATGTGCAGCGATCAGGTCAGACCGGCGGTGGCCAGCACCATGTCAATCAACTTGATGCCAATGAACGGCACCACCATGCCTCCCAGTCCGTAGATGGCCAGGTTGCGGCGCAGCAGCGCGGCGGCGCCCACGGCGCGGTAGGCCACGCCCTTCAGGGCCAGCGGGATCAAAAAGATGATGATCAGTGCGTTGAACACCACGGCGGACAGGATGGCCGACGAGGGGCTGGCCAGGTGCATGAAGTTCAGCGCCGACAACTGCGGGTAGGTGGTGACAAACGCCGCCGGGATGATGGCGAAGTACTTGGCGATGTCGTTGGCGATGCTGAAGGTGGTGAGCGAACCGCGCGTCATCAGCATCTGCTTGCCCGTCTCCACGATCTCGATGAGCTTGGTGGGGTTGCTGTCCAGGTCCACCATGTTGCCCGCCTCCTTGGCGGCCTGGGTGCCGGTGTTCATGGCCACGGCCACGTCGGCCTGGGCCAGGGCGGGGGCATCGTTGGTGCCGTCGCCCGTCATGGCCACCAGCTGGCCATTGGCCTGGTGGCTGCGGATGAGCTGCAGCTTGGCCTCGGGCGTAGCCTCGGCCAGAAAGTCGTCCACACCCGCCTCGGCGGCAATGGCGGCGGCCGTCAGGCGGTTGTCGCCCGTCACCATCACGGTCTTGATGCCCATGCGGCGCAGTTCGGCAAAGCGCTCTTTGATGCCGCCCTTCACCACGTCTTTGAGTTCCACCACGCCCAGCACATGGGCATCATCGGCCACCACCAGTGGGGTGCTGCCACGGCGCGATACATCGTCCACCGCCGTCTGCACAGCGGTGGGGAAGCGCCCGCCCAGGGCCTCCACATGCTTGCGGATGGCGTCTGCTGCACCTTTGCGCAGCAGGCGTGGGCCGGGCAGGTCCACGCCGCTCATGCGCGTTTGAGCCGTGAAGTGCACGAACTGGGCGCCCAGGGCTTCGACGTCGCGCTCGCGCAGGTTGAACTTCTGCTTGGCCAGTACGACGATGCTGCGGCCTTCGGGCGTTTCGTCGGCCAGCGATGCCAATTGGGCGGCGTCGGCCAGGGCGGCATCCGTGACACCCGGGGCCGAGATGAACTGGCTGGCCTGGCGGTTGCCCAGGGTGATGGTGCCGGTCTTGTCCAGCAGCAGCACGTCCACATCGCCCGCGGCCTCCACGGCGCGGCCCGAGGTGGCGATCACATTGGCCTGCATCATGCGGCTCATGCCTGCCACGCCGATGGCGCTGAGCAGGCCCGCGATGGTGGTGGGGATCAGGCACACCAGCAGAGCCACCAGCACCACCAGGCTCACCGGTTCGCCTGAGCCACTGGCCTGCACGCTGAACAGCGAGAATGGCAGCAGCGTGACCACCACGCCCAAGAACACGATGGTCAGCGCCACCAGCAGGATGGTTAGCGCGATCTCATTGGGTGTCTTGTGGCGCTTGGCGTTTTCGACCATGGCGATCATGCGGTCCACAAAGGTCTCGCCGGGGTTCACGGCCACGCGCACCACGATCCAGTCGGACAGCACGCGGGTGCCGCCCGTCACGGCCGAGAAGTCGCCGCCCGATTCGCGGATCACCGGAGCGGATTCGCCCGTGATGGCGCTTTCGTCCACCGAGGCCACGCCGTCGATCACCTCGCCATCGGCGGGTATGGTGTCACCGGCTTCCACCAGCACCACATCGCCTTTGCGCAGGTGGGCGGCCTCCAGCGGCAGCCAGGTCATCTCGGTGCGTGGGGTGGTGCGGTCGAAATGGCCGTCGAGCTTCTTGGCCCAGGTTTGCTTCTTGAGGCCGCGCAACGAGGCCGCCTGCGCCTTGCTGCGGCCCTCGGCCATGGCCTCGGCAAAGTTGGCGAACAGCACGGTGAACCACAGCCACAACGCCACGGCGGCGGTGAAGCCCTCGGGTTGGCTGGCGGCCAGTGCAGTGGTGAAGGCGCTGCCCACGTACACCACAAACATCACCGGGTTGCGCCATTGCACGCGCGGGTCCAGCTTCTTGAAGGCCTCCAGCAGCGCGGGGCGCACCAGGGCGGGGTCGAACAGGGTCAATGTCTTGCGAGTCATCACAATCTCCGTGCCATTTCTTTAGCGTGTAGTCAGCACCAAATGCTCGACCACGGGGCCCAGCGCCAGGGCGGGCACATAGTTCAGCAAGCCCACCAGCAGCACCACGCCTGCCAGCAGCGCCACAAACAGTGGGCCGTGCGTGGGCAAGGTGCCATCGGTGGCGGTGGCGCGCTTTTTGGCGGCGAGGGACCCGGCCATGGCCAGCACCGGCACGATCACGCCAAAGCGCCCCAGCCACATGGCCACGGCCAGCAGCACGTTGTAGAAAGGGGTGTTGGCCGACAGGCCCGCGAAGGCGCTGCCGTTGTTGTTGGCGGCGGAAGACAGCGCATACAGCACCTGGCTAAAGCCGTGCGCGCCGGGGTTGGAGAGACCTGCGCGGCCTGTCTCACTCATCACTGCCACGGCGGTACCGAGCAATACGAGCAGCGGCGTGACGAGGACGGCGATGGCAACGAGCTTCATCTCGTGCGTCTCGATCTTCTTGCCCAGGTACTCGGGCGTGCGGCCAATCATCAGCCCGGCAATGAACACGGCCATGATGGCGAACACCAGCATGCCGTACAGGCCCGAGCCCACGCCGCCAAACACCACCTCGCCCATCTGCATCAGCACCATCGGCACCATGCCGCCCAGGGGCGTGAAGCTGTCGTGCATGGCAATCACCGCACCGCAGCTGGCCGCCGTGGTGATGACGGCGAACAGGGCCGAGGTGGCGATGCCAAAGCGCGTCTCCTTGCCTTCCATGTTGCCGCCCGCCTGCAGGGCGCTGGCGGCCTGGTCCACACCCAGCGATGTGAGCAGCGGGTTGCCTTGCTGCTCGAAGGCGGTGGCTGCTACTACTGCGACCACAAAGAGCAGACCCATCGTGGCCAGAATCGTCCAGCCCTGGCGCTCATCGCCCACCATGCGGCCAAACACTAGGCACAGCGCGGCGGGGATCAGGAAGATCGCCAGCATCTGCAACAGGTTGCTGGCGGCCGAGGGGTTCTCGAACGGGTGGGCCGAGTTGGCATTGAAAAAGCCGCCGCCGTTGGTGCCCAGCATCTTGATGGCCAACTGCGAGGCCACCGGGCCCATGGCCAGGGTTTGGGTGGTTTGTGTGGCGGGCTCGGTGACGGGAGCGCCCTGGGCGTCCAGCACAGGCTGGCCTGCGGCATCGAGCTTGGGCGCTTCGTAGTGCACGGGCTCCAGCGTCTGCACTGGCGTGTAGGGCGACAGGTTTTGAATCACCCCCTGGCCTGCAAACACCACGGCCAGTACCAGCGACAGGGGCAGCAGCACCCACAGCGTGGCGCGGGTGATGTCGGCCCACACGTTGCCAATGCTTTGTACGGAGTGCCGGGAAAAGCCGCGCACCAATGCCACGACGACGACGAGGCCCGTGGCGGCAGACAGAAAGTTCTGCACCGTCAGCGCCAGCATCTGCGTGAGGTAGCTCATGGTGCTCTCGCCGCCATAGCCCTGCCAGTTGGTGTTGGTGACAAAACTGATGGCGGTGTTGAAGGCCGAGTCGGGTGCCACCGCAGCCATGCTCTGCGGGTTGAATGGCAACACGGCCTGCCAGCGCTGCAGCGCATACACCGCCAGCACGCCCAGGCCGTTGAACACCAGCAGGCCCAGCGCGTAGCGCAGCCAGCCGGTTTCTTCCTCGGGCCGCACGCCAGCCAGTTGGAACAGCGGCCCCTCCAGCCGTCGCCCCAGGGCAAAGCGGCCCGCCATCACGGTGTCGATGTAACGCGCCAGCGGCCAAGCCAGCGCCAGCAGCAGTGCCAAAAACACTGCCAATTGCAGCCAGGCACCGGTGCTCATGAAAAGTCCTCTGGCCGCAGCAGCACCGCGACCAAGTACACCAAGAGGCCTGCAGCCAGCACGGCCGCCAGAATCATCCAGCCGCTGGTCATGACCGCCCCCCTTGTGCCTGGCGTTGCAGCAGCGCGCAACCTTTGGCCAAGCCATAGACGGTCAGCCACTGCAGGCCTCCCACCGTCATCAATATCCAGTCCATATCGTCCTCCTTGAGACATGGACCGATGCTAGGAACGGCCGCATCAAGACGGGCGCAAGAGTGCGGGGTGCGATATCAAGATCGCATCAAGATGCGCGGACGCCAGGCCAGGTGGGCAGAAAGATGTATGGTGGTTTGCTATTGAATTTATAGCTTCATGCGCATGATATTCAAGCGCTAAAGGCTGTTTTTATTCAAAGTTTTGCGTTGAAGCGCGGGTTTGCCGGTGCTCGCACTGGTTTCGGGTGTCTGCACGTTCGGCGTGTGGCGCACCTTGAGGTCTGTCCGTTCTCCCAACGGGTCATTGGAGAGCGCTCACATCAGCCCGCAGCAAAGGCGCTCGCAAGCTGCGATCATCCCCACCCTGCATCACGCTTCTTTTCTTCATGACCCAGGCCACATCGCTCCGTCCCAGCGCTTCCAGTCCGCTCGATTCCCTTGTCCCTCTGCTGTTTGTGGCGCTCTGGAGCACCGGCTTTATCGGCGCCAAGCTGGGTCTGCCGTATGTGGAGCCGCTGACCTTTCTCGGGCTGCGCTTTGCCATCGTCACCGTGCTCATGCTGGCTGTGGTGGCGGTGGTGCGTGCGCCCTGGCCACCGACGGGCAGGGCCTGGGGTCACATCGCGGTGTCGGGCCTGCTGGTGCATGGCGTTTACCTGGGCGGGGTGTTCATGGCGATTGGGCACGGGCTGCCGTCGGGCATCACAGCGCTGGTGGTGGGCTTGCAGCCGCTGCTGACAGCCCTGGTGGCCGGGGCTTTGCTGGGTGAGAAGGTGCGGCCTGCCCAATGGGCGGGCCTGGCCCTGGGCTTTACCGGCGTCGCGCTGGTGGTGGCCGGCAAGGTGGCTACCGTGCCGGCGGGTGCTTTGCTGGGCATGCTGCTGCCAGCGGTGGTTGCGCTGCTGGGCATCACGGCGGGCACGCTGTACCAAAAGCGGTTTTGCCCCTCGTTCGATTTGCGCACGGGTTCGGTCATCCAGTACCTGCCCTGTGCGGTGGCTATGGCTGCCGTCGCCTACGCCACCGAATCCATGGCCATATCGTGGACCGGCGAGTTTGTGTTTGCGCTGGGCTGGCTGGTGCTGGTGTTGTAACTGGGCGCGGTGAGCCTGCTGAACTTGCTCATTCGCCGGGGCGGCGCGGTGAACGTGGCCAGCCTGTTTTACCTGACCCCGCCCACCACGGCGCTGATCGCCTGGGCCATGTTTGGCGAGACGCTCAGCGGCTGGGCACTGGCGGGTATGGGGTTGGCGGCTGCGGGTGTGTGGCTGGCGCGGCAGACGCGTTAGGGCCTTCAAAGGCCCTGCGGATCACAGCTTGCGCAGCCGTTCCAGCGCGGCGCGCAGCGTCTCGTCCTTCTTGGCGAAGCAGAACCGCACCACACGCTGGTCAAACCCATCGCCATAAAACGCCGACAACGGAATCGCGGCCACGCCCACTTCGCGGGTGAGCCACTGGCAGAAATCGGCCTCGTTCAAGTCGCTGATCGCTGAGATGTCCACGCACTGGAAGTAGCTGCCGGTGCTGGGCAGCAGCTTGAAGCGTGAGCCCTCTAGCCCCTGACGGAACAGGTCGCGTTTGGCCTGGTAGAAGGCCGGCAGTTGCAGGTAAGGCTTGGGATCGTGGAGGTAGGCCGCCAGGCCGTGCTGCATGGGCGTGTTGACGGTGAACACATTGAACTGGTGCACCTTGCGGAACTCGGCCGTCAGGGCGGCAGGGGCCGCCACGGTGCCGACCTTCCAGCCGGTGACGTGGAAGGTCTTGCCAAAGCTCGACACGATGAAGGCACGGGCGGCCAGGCCTGCAAAACGTGCGGCGCTCTGGTGCTCGGCGCCGTCGAACACCATGTGCTCGTACACCTCGTCGCTGATGAGCAGGATGTCGGTGGGGGCGAGCAGGTCTTCGAGCTGGCGCATTTCCTCGGCCGTCCAGATGGTGGCGCTGGGGTTGTGCGGGCTGTTGATGAGGATGGCGCGGGTGCGGGGCGTGATGGCCGCGCTGATCCTGGCGAAGTCGGGCCGGAAGGTGCCGGGCGTGAGTGGCACGCGCACGGCCTTGCCACCGGCCAGCTCGATGTTGGGTACATAGCTGTCGTAGCAGGGGTCGAGCACGATCACCTCGTCGCCGGGGTGCACGATGGCCAGGATGGCGGTGATGATGGCCTGCGTGGCGCCCGCGGTGATGGTGATTTCGGTGTTGGGGTGGTAGGCCCGGTCGTGCAACGCCTCGATCTTGTGGGCCACGGCTTCGCGCAGGGCGGGCACGCCAGGCATGGGCGGGTACTGGTTGTGCCCGGCCTGCATGGCGGCAGTGACGGCGTTCACCAGCTCGGGCGCGCATTCAAAGTCGGGGAAGCCCTGGCCCAGGTTGACGGCCTTGTGCTCGGTGGCCAGGGCGGACATCACGGTGAAGATGGTGGTGCCGACGTTGGGCAGCTTGCTGGGGAAAGCGGGGGTGCGGGCGGTGGTGGATGTCATGGCGCAGCGGCTTGGAAAACGGGAAAATTCTGGAGGAGTCAGTATGTTTCTGGCCTGAATGCAGGTCAGAGTTCGTAGTCGTTGACATGGCCCGTCATGGCGCGGGCGATGAGTTCACGGCTCAATCGGTCGCTGAGCAGCTCGGCAAACTTGTAGACAAAATTGCGCAGGTAGGCGCCGCGCTTGAAGGCCACGCGCGCCACGCTCTGGCCGAACAGGTGGCCCACGGGGCGCACAGCGAGGTCACCCACCGGGTCGTCGCGCATGGCCATCTCGGCCACGATGCCGATGCCCAGGCCCAGGCGCACATAGGTTTTGATCACATCGGAGTCGATGGCTTCGAGCACGATGCGGGGCGTGAGTTTGCGCGCCGCAAAGGCGTGGTCGATCTTGCCCCGGCCGGTGAAGGAGGGGTGATAGGTGATTAGTGCCTCATGGGCCAGGTCGTCCAGTCCAATGCGCTCCTTTTGCGCCAGCGGGTGGTCGTTGGGCACGACCAGCACGTGCTGCCATTCGTAGCAGGGCAGGGTGACGAGTTCGGGGTAGTCGGCCAGGGATTCGGTGGCCATGCCGATCTCGGCCACCTCGTCGATGATCATGCGGGCCACTTCGTGGGGCGTGGCCTGGTGCAGGCTCACGTTGACCTTGGGGTAGGCCTCGCGCAGCCGCGCCACGGGCACCGGCAGCACGTAGCGCGCCTGGGTGTGGGTGGTGGCGATGCTGAGGGTGCCGCTGTCTTGCGCGCTGAATTGCTCGCCAATGCGCTTGAGGTTACCCACCTCGCGCATGATGACTTCGATGCTCTTGAGCACGTGCTGGCCGGGCTCGGTGATGCGCTTGAGGCGCTTGCCGTGGCGGGCAAAGATGTCCACGCCCAGTTCTTCTTCCAGCTCGATGATGGCCTTGGAAACGCCCGGCTGCGAAGTATGCAGGGCCTTGGCGGCCTCGGTCAGGTTGAGGTTGCGACGCGCAGCCTCTTGAACGAAGCGGAATTGGTGCAGATTCATATCGAATATTGCCTAAAGAATTGCATCATTATGATGCAATCGTCTAAGCAAACGGTCGGCACCTCAGAAATTTCAGGCTGGCGGGCTTTCGCAGGCGATCTCTGCCATCAAGGCCGTCATGCGTGGGTCCTCACCAATGGCGGCTTGCACATGAAACTGCGCGCCTGGGTGGGTGGTGCGCAGCTCCTGCACCAGCAAGGGCAAATCCTCCCGGGCATGTTTGCCGGTGCCTAGGAACATGGGCACCACCGTCACGGCGGTGGCCCCATCGGCCACCAGTTGCCGGACGGCCTCCGGCAGGGATGGCTCACACAGTTCCAGGTAGGCACAGCTGACCCTGCGGTCCGGGCTCTGCGCTGCGATGCGCGTTGCGACTGCCTCCATGGGGGCGCGCCACAGGGGGTCGCGGGACCCGTGGGCAAACAGGACGATGGCTTGGGTCATGGGCGAGGCAAAGTCAGAGTGTCAGCGTCTCAGCACCAGCCAGCCAAACGCCGCCAGCGAGAGCAGGGAATAGATCAGGCCGGGCGCCGCCGCTGTCAGCCATGGTGACCAGTTTTGCAGGTTGCCCGCATAGCCGAAAACGTTGTTGAGCAGGAAGAAGCTGATGCCCGCCATCACGCCGCCGAACACGTAGCCCGCGATGCCGCCCGAGCGAAAATGCAGGTATGCAAAAGGCAGCGCCAGCACCACCATCACCAGGCAGCTCAAGGGGTAGAACACCTTGCGCCAGAACTCGATTTCGTACTTTTGGGCGGACTGCCCATTGGCGTTCAGGTGTCGGATGAACTGAAAGAGGTCCAGCGTGGCCATGCGGTCGGGCTTGAGCAGGGACGCGGCCACCATGTCGGCGCTGATCTTGGTCGGCCACTGCAGGGAGGGGCTTTCCTGGTGCTCCACACGGGCCTCGTTCTTGTCGTTTTGCTGCTCAAAGTGGCTGCGCTGCACCTTCTCCAAGGTCCACGATCCATCTGGGCCGAACTGCCCGGATGCTGCCCGCGTCTGCGAAGCCAGGCGGCCCTTGTCGTCGAACTCGAAGATGCGCACGTCCAGCATGCCGCCATTGGGGGTGAGTGCGCGCACGTTGACGGCAAACGAATGGTCCTCCTGTCGCTCTTTCAGCCATGCGCCCGTGGCGCCCGCTGTCAGCCGCCCCAGGTAGCGCACCTTGATGAGCTGCGCGGTGCGGTCGGTCAAGGGGGCCAGGTAGTCACCGACAGCAAAGGTCAGCAGCACAAAGACGCCGCCGAGCGTGAGCAGGGTGCGCAGCGCGCGCCAGGGGCCCATGCCGCTGGTGCGCATGATGGTGAACTCCGAGCTTTGGGCCAGGCGCGCCATCACGAAGATGGTGCCGATCAGTACCGTGATCGGCAGTAGTTCATACAGGTGACTGGGGATGCTGAGCACCACGAACAGCAGCGCGTGCGAGAGCTGGTAGCCATCGGCACCCGCACGGCCTACCCAGCGCAGTTCATCCACCAGGTCAAAGAAGAAGAACAGGGCCAGAAAGCCCACAGTGACAAAGGCGACGGCGCCCAGCGCCTCTCGGTGAATCAGGCGTCGGATGGTTTTCATGTGGGCTGCCCTCCGGCACGCAGGGACTGCCCCATGCGGCGCACCGTCCACTGGTTGTGGCGTACCGCCAGCACCAGCAGCGAGGCTGCCAGCATGCCGCCATGCAGCATCACCATGAAGCTGGTCAGGCCCAGCCGGTCCGCACCCACCCAGCTCTGGCCCAGGGTCATGAGGTTGTAGTAGACGATGAAGGCAAACAGCGCAAACACCATGCTGGTGCTGCGCGCCGCGCGTGGGTTGACGCTCGCCACGGCCAGGCCCAGCAGCACAAAGTTGAGGGCGGCCAGAGCCAGGCCCAGCCGCCATCCCAGCTCGGCGCGGTAGGCCGGCAGCGGCTGCATCATGAGGTCGTAGGTGGTGCGTGTCTTCACCGCTTGTTCTTCTGCCGACCCGGGGGGCGCGCTACCGATGCGGGTGCCGTACAGACTGAACTCGCTGATCTTCACGCCGGGCTTGTCACGCGAAGTCTCCAGGCGCTGGCCGTCGCTGAGCAGGGCCATGCGTTCGCCGCCCTGGGTTTCCAGCCGGGCGCTGCGGGCGGAGGTGACGGATTCACGTTTACCGTCATTGGCAGCGATGAAGACGTTGTTGGCGGCCAGTGTGTCCGGGGTGTCCTTGTCGATGAAGAACACCCGGCTCCCGTTGGACGACTCCTGGAACTCGCCCGGGGCGATGCGGTCGATGTCGCTGCGTTGCTCGTAGCGGGTCTTGAGTTCCTGGATCTGGGAGTTGGCCCACGGCCACACCAGCAGCGACAGCACGGAGATCACCACCATCACCGGCCAGGCAAATCTCAGCAGCGGTCGCACCAGGCTGATCAGGCCGCGCCCGCTGGCGAACCAGATCACCATTTCGCTGTCACGGTACATGCGCGACAGCGTGCCGACCACCGCAATGAACAGGCTGAGGCTGAGAATGGTGGGCAACTGCCCCAATACGGTGAAGCCCATGACGAGCATCACGTCGGACGGGCTGACGCTGCCCTTGGAGGCCTGACCCAGCGTGCGGATGAGCATCATGGTCATGACCACGGTCACCAGCACCACAAGGGTCGCGCCGAAGCTGCGCGCCAGCTCCTTGCGGATGGATGAATCGAATAACATTGGCTGGAAGGAAAACACCAATTATGAACTTTGATCTCAAGACCCTTGAACTTGCTGCGGCAGCTTCGGAGAAATGCGACCTGCTGATCGTCCTGCTGCCCGAGGGCTTCAAGCCCGGCAAGGATGCGCTGTCCGCGCTGGCGGCCTTGGCGCTGAAGAACGGAGATCTGACCACCAAGGCGGGCAAACACCTGCAGCTGTACCAAGTGCCCGCCGTTGCAGCCCGCCGCGTGGTGCTGGTGGGGCTGGGCGATGGTTCGGCGCGCGCAACGCGTCAGGCACTGCAGTCGTTGGGTGGCGCCATCAAGGCGCCGCAGACCAAGCGGGTGGTGCTGTGTTTCGCAGGGGAGGCCCCGGCTGCGGCCGTTTGCGCTGCCGTTCAGGCGGTGGCAGACGTGAGCTATGTGTACACCACCACCAAGACCAAGGTAGAGGCGCGCAGCCTGAGCCGCTGTGTGGTGGGTGTGCCCGATGCGGCCAGCGCGCGTGACGGATTTGACAGCGGTGTGGCCTTGGTGGCTGGCGTGGAGTTTGCGCGGGAATGGGGCAACCGCCCGGCCAACCATGCCACCCCCAGCCTTCTGGCCGACGCGGCCAAAACCCTGACCAAGCTGCCACGCATCCAGTGCAAGGTGCATGGTCCGGCAGAGGTGGCACGTCTGGGCATGGGCGCCTTCATGGCGGTGGCAAAGGGCTCTGAAGAGCCCCTGCGTTTCATCGAGCTGCGCTACAACGGCGCTGCCAAGGACCAGGCGCCGGTCGTGTTGGTAGGCAAGGGCATCACCTTTGACACCGGCGGCATCTCGATCAAGCCTGCGCCCGAGATGGACGAGATGAAGTTTGACATGTGCGGCGCAGCCAGCGTGCTGGGGACCTTCCGCGCGCTGGGAGAACTGCAGCCTGCCATCAATGTGGTGGGCCTGATCCCCGCGTGCGAGAACATGCCAGACGGGCGGGCCGTCAAGCCGGGCGACGTGGTCACCAGCATGAGCGGCCAGACCATCGAGATTTTGAACACCGACGCTGAAGGGCGCCTGGTGCTGTGCGATGCGTTGACTTACGCCGCGCGATTCAAGCCTGCCGCCGTGGTGGATATCGCCACACTGACGGGCGCCTGCGTGATCGCGCTGGGCGGCGTGCGCAGCGGCTTGTTTGCCAATAACGACGGCCTGGCGGAGTCCTTGCAGGCCGCCGGGGAGGCCGCGCAAGACCTCTGCTGGCGCATGCCGCTGGACGATGACTACGCAGACGGCCTCAAGAGCAACTTTGCCGACATGGGCAATGTGGCCGGCCGTGCGGGTGGTTCCATCACTGCTGCGAAGTTCTTGCAAAAGTTCGTGGGCGATATGCCCTGGGCGCACCTGGATATTGCGGGTACTGCCTGGAAGGGAGGCGCTGCCAAAGGGTCTACAGGGCGCCCGGTGGGCCTGCTGGTGCACTATGTGTTGGAACAGTCCAAGGCGCAGGTTCGTCAGGCCAAGGCTCCCAAGTCCACGTCGCGCATTGCGACCAAGACGGCCGCCGGAGTGGCCGGTAAGCCAGCGGCCAAGCGGTCCTCCAGCACCAAGGCTGCGTGACGGTGCCATGACCGAGGTGGCTTTTCACTTCAACGCACCAGACAAGCTGGCCTATGCATGCCGTTTTGCGCGCAAGGCTCAGCGCACAGGGGCTCGTCTGGTCATCGCGGCGCCTGCGGATGCGCTTCAGGCGCTGGACCGCATGCTCTGGTTGATGGCCCCTCAGGACTTTGTGGCCCACTGCCACGCCGATGCTGACGAGGAGTTGGTTCAGGCGTCTCCGGTATTGCTGGCGCAGGATGCACGCCTGGCACCACACCATGAAGTCCTCTTGAATCTCAATGCGGAAGTCCCGGAAGGTTTTGGCCGGTTTGACCGCCTTGTGGAAGTGGTGAGTGCCCAGGACGAAACCGACCGTGCCCAGGCGCGCGCGCGGTGGCGCCACTACGCCTCCCGGGGCTACGCCATCACCCGCCATGATCTGGTGTTGAAAGCAGGCTGATGGCGCTGCCACCCAAGACCCCTCCGCGTTTTGTACCCACGCTCACCGAAGTGGTGCAGGTGCCCGATGCCGCACCGCTCGCACCGGGTGCTTCGAGTCCGGCGGCGCGCACCACGGTTCTGTCGCCGTCGCAGTCTGCCGCTATGGCCAAGGCCGCGGCGCCCGCCGTGCGGCCGGGTGGTGCGCCACCGGCCGCCGCGCCTTCCATCACTGCGCGTCCTGTCGCCTCCCCGGTGGCTGCGCCATGGCCCGCGGTTTCTCCTCAGGTATCGCGTGCTCCGGTGTCGCATGGTCAACCAAGCCCGGTAGTTCCTTCTGCCCTCTCTGCAGGCCCGACACCGGGGGCCGCGCCCGCTGCGGCCCGTGCCTTGCCCGATGGAATGGAGGAGTACATGGTGCACCGCGTCATGCAGCGCGTGGATGTGGTGCTGGACCAGCGCCTGCGTGAGGCAATCGCCACGGTGGTGCAGGAGCAGACACGTTCAGTGCTTCCGCGTCTGCGCGAAGAGATCGAATCGGTGGTGAGGCATGCCGTGTACGAGGCAGTTGCGGACGAGCTGGCCAGTGGCGTGCCCCCTATGCCAAAGGGATGACAGGGTATTCCCCTGTGGTTTCTCTCGCGTTTAATCGTGTTCCCTAATGATCTGGCCCGTAAATTGCGATATGTTCGCCTGCGTTGAGACACAAGAAGATTCTCAGCGTTTATCTTTACTGGAGATTTGATATGCAATTGAAGTTGAAACTGACCGTGGTTGCTGCTATCGCGGCTGTTGCTGGTATGGCCTCTGCACAAGAGCAAGTGGTCAAGATCGGCCACGTGGCTCCGGTTTCCGGCGCCCAAGCCCACTACGGCAAGGACAACGAAAATGGCGCCCGCATGGCCATTGAAGAGCTGAACGCTCAGGGCATCACCATCGGTGGCAAGAAGATCAAGTTCGAGCTGCAAGCTGAAGATGACGCTGCCGATCCAAAGCAGGGCACTGCTGCCGCACAAAAGCTGTGCGACTCCAAGGTCGCTGGCGTTGTCGGCCACCTCAACTCCGGTACGACGATCCCCGCATCCAAGGTGTACAACGATTGCGGCATCCCGATGGTGACAGGCGCTGCGACCAACCCCAACCTGACCAAGCCTGGCTACAAGACCACGTTCCGTATCATCGCCAACGACAACGCCCTGGGCGCTGGTCTGGCGTTCTACGCTGTGGACACCCTGAAGCTCAAGACCGTTGCGATCATCGATGACCGTACCGCTTACGGCCAAGGCGTTGCCGACGTGTTCAAGAAGACTGCCGCAGCCAAGGGCATGAAGGTTGTGGACGAGCAGTTCACCACCGACAAGGCCACCGACTTCATGGCCATCTTGACCGCCATCAAGGCCAAGAACCCTGATGCCGTGTTCTTCGGCGGTATGGATCCTCAGGCTGGCCCCATGCTGCGTCAGATGGAGCAACTGGGCATGGCCAATGTCAAGTACTTCGGTGGCGACGGCGTCTGCACCTCCGAGATCGCCAAGCTGGCTGCTGGTGCCAAGACCCTGGCCAACGTGATCTGCGCTGAAGGCGGCTCTTCGCTGGCCAAGATGCCCGGCGGCACGGCCTGGAAGGCCAAGTACGATGCCAAGTACCCCAACCAGTTCCAGGTGTACAGCCCCTACACCTACGACGCCACGTTCCTGCTGGTCGACGCTATGAAGCGTGCCAACTCCGTGGACCCCAAGGTGTACGTGAACGAACTCGCCAAGGCCAACTTCAAGGGTGTGACCTCCACCATCGCCTTCGAACCCAACGGCGAAATGAAGAACCCTGCCATCACGCTGTACGTCTACAAGGACGGCAAGAAGACACCTCTGTAATCACAGGGTATGGCTTCCTACTGCAGGGCGTTTTGATGCCCTGCAGCCATCAAAAAAGGCTTCCCGAAGGAAGCCTTTTTTGTTGTACCGCACGACCTACAGCCAGTGCTGCGACCGGCTAGCGCTGCTAGCGTCGGACCTGCAGTGAGCCAGGGTTCACGATGTTGGTCGGAGTGCCCTTGATGAAATTCACCACGTTGTCGAAGGCTGCACCAAAGTAGAGTTCGTAGCTGTCCTGCTCCACGTAGCCAATGTGTGGGGTGCAGATGCAATTCTCCAGGCGCAGCAGGGCGTGGCCTTGGAGGATCGGCTCGCTCTCGAACACATCCACTGCCGCCATCCCAGGGCGGCCGCGATTGAGTGCCGCAATCAGCGCGTCGGGTTCAATCAACTCCGCACGCGACGTATTCACCAGCAGCGAAGTGGGCTTCATGCATGACAGGTCTTCGAGCGAGATGATGCCGCGCGTTTCGTCGTTCAGGCGCAAGTGCAGCGAGATCACGTCGCATTGCGAAAAGAACTCTTCGCGCGTGGCTGCGGCCTGGTAGCCATCCGTCAGTGCCTGCGCCCGCGAAGCCTCGCGGCCCCAGACGCGTACGTTCATGCCAAACGCACGACCGTAACCCGCTACCAGTTGCCCGATGCGACCATAGCCCCAAATGCCCAGAGTTTTCCCCCGCAACACGCTGCCGAGCCCGAAGTTGGCGGGCATGGACGCGGTCTTGAGGCCGGACTGCTGCCACGCGCCATGTTTGAGGTTGGAGATGTACTGGGGCAGGCGGCGCATGGAGGCCATCACCAGGGCCCAGGTCAGCTCGGCGGGGGCTACGGGGGAGCCAACCCCTTCTGCCACGGCAATACCCCGCTCGGTGCACGCAGCCACATCAATGTGGCTGCCAATCTTGCCGGTTTGGGCAATGAGCTTGAGCCGCGGTAGTTTTTCGACCAATTGGCGTGTGATCTGGGTTCGTTCCCGGATCAGCACAATGATGTCAGCATCTTTGAGCCGCACCGAGAGCTGCCCCAGCCCTTTGACCGTGTTGGTGTAAACCTTGGCGGTGTACGTGTCGAGCCGGGAGGCGCAGTGCAGTTTGCGCACTGCATCCTGGTAATCGTCGAGGATCACAATATTCATCCCGACATTGTGCCTTGGCAGGAGCAGAGGAATGCCCCCTACGCCTCACTGGGCACATCAAAGCCTGCGGTTTTTGGTGACTGAGTGCTGCACGAATGTTGAAGCGGCAATCACGGCACTGCAGGTGTGGCGCAGAGTGGGTCGTAAGAGCGACAGCGCGTGAGGCATGCTGTAACGCAGTCTCACGCTGCGGGCCCGTTATTGCAGGCCCGTGGGTACGCTGGTGCCCAACGCTTGCGAACCGACACTTTGCGCGAACCTGCCGCAGATACCAAGCTGCGTCCTCACGCCGCGTATCAGGCTCGGAGCGTCTCGGAGGCAGCCAAACGGTCCAACTCTGCGCAGACGTCCGCCATGCGGCCTGCAATCACCAGGCGACCCGAGCCTGTGTCAGAGGCCCGGCGCAGCACCCTGGGGGCCTTGGGGGCGCAGGTGTCTGTGCCTAAGCACGCCAAAAAGGCTTGCCGCTTGCTGCCATGCGCGTGTGCTGGCAGAAAAGACCGGTGAGCGGTGGGGCCGGCGGGGCCCTCCGGTGCCCGTACAGGAGGCCTTGCGGTAAAAGGCCAGTTACCGCGCAATGGGCGCTGTCCTGGGGGCTCCGTGGAGTTGTTGGGTGGCGTTGCAGAGGTTGCATGGCTGCGACAGGCCATTGCCATCAGCGCACCGGTATTGGCGCCTGCCAGGTCTCCTGGCTCTGCCGACAAGTTCTGCCGGACTTTGGCCGTACGCGTCGGGTTCGCAAACAGCTGTTTCAGGCTGCGCAGAGGGTTCTGCACTGAAGAAAGGGTGAACAAAGCAATTCCCATGTGAAAACTCCGAAAGTCGGGGGTTGGACATAGGCAGGATTGCGACGTGGTTGTATGCCAAAGCACCTGAAAACAGCGCGAATCGATCCCCCGGCAGAGCAGCGAGCTGCTCCGCCGGTGCATCAATCAAGTCTTGCTTGAGAGGCCTTGGCGTTCAACGGGACCTGCACCGCAGGGCTGATGTACCGACCACGATGATCTGTACGTCAAACGCCCGCCACCCACGGTGTGGCCCTGTGGATATGTGCTACATGAGCATGGTGTTGCGGATAAGTCCCACTGCCAAGCCTTCAATTTCGAAGGGTTCGCCAGGCTGCACCACGATCACTGGATAGTCGGGGTTCTCGGGCAGTAATTCGATGGCAGTCGCTGTGCGGCGCAGTCGCTTGACGGTGACATCGTCACCCAGGCGGGCCACGATGATCTGGCCGTTGCGAGCCTCACGGGTGGACTGCACCGCGAGCAAGTCCCCGTCCATGATGCCGACGTCGCGCATGGACATTCCACGCACCTTGAGCAGGTAATCGGGCTTGTGCTGGAAGAGGCTGTTCTCCACGCTGTAGGTCTGGTCCACGTGTTCCTGCGCGAGAATGGGTGACCCCGCTGCCACCCGTCCTACCAGGGGCAAGACCAGCTGCGACAGGCCCGGGATGGGCAGGCTGAACTGGTTGCCACGTGCGGCGTTGATGGAGCGTACCGTGTCGCCACGCAGGCGGATGCCCCGCGATGTGCCGCTGACCAGTTCGATCACGCCTTTGCGGGCCAGGGCCTGCAGGTGTTCTTCGGCCGCATTGGCCGATTTGAAACCCAGCTCGGCCGCGATTTCTGCGCGGGTGGGGGGCGCGCCGGTGCGTGCAATGGCGGTCTGGATGAGGTCCAGAATCTGCTGCTGGCGGGCGGTGAGTTTGGGGTTGTCGAGCATGGTGGTTTCCGGTGCAGACGGTTACAGTGACGAACAACTGTTTTTTAATCCAGTAACTGTATTTTTCACCAGTTTTTCGGAGTATGCAAGTGAGTGGGCAAAAAATTGTGGTTTTGGGCACGGGGGGCACGATTGCTGGCACCTCGGCACAGGCGGGGGACAACATTGGCTACACCGCTGCGCAGGTAGGGGTGGAGCAACTGCTGAATGCGGTGCCCGGCTTGCAGGCGCTGGCAGGCGGCGGCTTGGTGGCAGAGCAAGTGGCCCAGATCGACAGCAAGGACATGGAGTGCGAGGTTTGGCGCACATTGGCACTGCGATGCGCCCACCATCTGAACGACCCAGAGGTGCGGGGTGTGGTCATTACCCACGGCACGGACACCCTGGAAGAGACGGCCTGGTTTTTGCACGAAGTGCTGGATGCGCGCAAACCCGTGGTGCTGACCTGCGCCATGCGGCCCGCCACCGCCCTGACCCCCGATGGTCCCCAGAACCTGCTGGACGCGGTGGCCGTAGTGCTGGCACCGGGGTCGATGGGTGTGCTGGCTGTTGCTGCGGGTGATGTGCACGGCGCTCGCCATGTGCAAAAAGTGCATCCCTATCGCGTCAATGCTTTCAGCTCCGGGGAGGCTGGCGCTTTGGGCTGGGTCGAAGAGGGAACCGTTCGTTGGGCATTCAATGGGCCCGTAGTTCTGGAAAATCAAGCTTCTGGCGCTATGAATAGTGTAGTAAATGCTGCTGCCTGGCCCTGGGTGGAAGTGATCATGAACCATGCAGGTGCGTCGGGCAGGGCGGTGGACGCCCTTGCGCGCGAGGGGGTGCAGGGCCTGGTGGTGGCCTGCACTGGCAATGGCACGATTCACCATGATCTGGAGGCGGCCTTGCTGCGTGCACAGACCGCTGGGGTGCGGGTGGTGCGCTCGACCCGCTGCGCCGAGGGGCAGGTGCTGCCCAAGCCCGGAGACGCGCTGCCTGCCTCGCAAGGTCTGTCACCCGTCAAGGCGCGGGTTGCCTTGATCCTGGATTTGCTGCGGATGGATTGAGCAGGAAGGGTTGCGCACCGTGTTCACTGCCCTCAAGACTTACGCCTGGGCTTACCCCGCGCTCGAAGTCGTACACATCGTGGGCATTGCGCTGTTGCTCGGCAATCTCGTTGTGTTGGAGTTGAGGGTGTTTGGGCGCGGTGCGGCCTTGTCGGTCAAAGAACTGGCCCGGCTGAGCTTGAGTCTGGCGCTGTGCGGCTTTGGGCTGGCGGCGGCGTCGGGTCTGTTGATGTTTGCCACCCAACCCATGGAGTTGATCAGCAACCGGGCCTTTACCTGGAAGATGCTGTTGTTAATGCTTGCGGGCTGCAATGCGGCGTGGTTTCATGCACGCGGTTCGCTCACGCGCCTGGATGGTTTGGCGCGTTGGCAAATGCTGGCCTCCACGCTGGTGTGGCTGGCGGTGGTGGCCTGTGGCCGCTGGATCGCGTACGTTTGACATTTGCCCATTTTGTTCATCAGGAGCCTGTATGAGCCTGCAACGTCGCCATGTGCTGATCGCCGCGAGTGCCTTGCCTTTGGGGGTGCATGCACACCATGGCTGGAGCAGCTTTGATGCAGATCGGCCGCTGTATCTGGAGGGCTCCGTGCGCAAGGTACGCTGGCAGAACCCGCATGCCGAGCTGGAGCTGGAGCTACCCGCCGCGCTCCAATTGCCTGCGGACCTTGCGCAGCGAGCAGTGCCCGCTCAGACTGCGCCCGTGGATGGGCGTGCGTTGCTGGCCAAGACTGTGCTGCCCACCCGCAAGGACCGCATCTGGGAGATCGAGCTAGCGCCCCTGACCCGCCTGCAGGCCTGGCAGGTGCCGGAGATCAAGCCGGGCGCTGCGCTGTCCGTTGTTGGATTTACCTTGCGGGACGAGAAGGGTGTGGCGGTGCTGCGCGCCGAGTACCTGTTTG
The DNA here is from genome assembly GCF_001428225.1 of Acidovorax sp. Root70. Classification (NCBI taxonomy): domain Bacteria; kingdom Pseudomonadati; phylum Pseudomonadota; class Betaproteobacteria; order Burkholderiales; family Comamonadaceae; genus Acidovorax; species Acidovorax sp. Root70. Next base: position 356,836 of record NZ_LMHQ01000028.1, on the reverse strand, counting down.
TGGGCGGCAAGGCCTATGGCTTGCGCTCCAGTCCTGCCTGAGCGGGGTAGGGTAGTCGGCGTGGTGGCTGCGTTCTCACCCGCCCTGGGGCAAGTTGGCGGCACTGTTTCCGCCTTTATTGATTCACCATGAAAAAAGCGACACCCCGGTGTGGAGCGTCGCTTGATGGGCATTGCCCGCCCGAGTCTGCGTCAGGCGAGTGGGATGCGGCTCAATCAATCAGCTGGCCAGTGCCTGCAGCGCGCGCGCGGTGATCTCGTCCACGCTGCCCGTGCCACTGATGGCGCGGTACTTGGGCGCAGCGGTGGGCTCGGCCTGGGCCCAGTTGCTGTAGTAGTCCACGAGGGGACGCGTCTGGTCGCTGTAGACCTGCAGGCGCTTCTTGACGGTTTCTTCCTTGTCGTCTTCGCGCTGGATCAGTTCTTCGCCGGTCACATCGTCCTTGCCTTCGACCTTGGGGGGGTTGAACTTGACATGGTAGGTGCGGCCGCTGGCGGGGTGCGAGCGGCGGCCACTCATGCGTTCGATGATGGCGTCAAAGGGCACATCGATTTCGAGCACGTAGTCGAGCTTGACGCCGGCGGCCTTCATGGCGTCGGCCTGGGGGATGGTGCGGGGGAATCCGTCAAACAGGAAGCCGTTGGCACAGTCTGCCTGCGTGATGCGCTCCTTGACCAGACCGATGATGATGTCGTCACTGACCAGGGCGCCCGAATCCATCACCGCCTTGGCCTGCAGGCCCAGGGGGGTGCCGGCCTTGACGGCTGCACGCAGCATGTCGCCAGTGGAGATTTGGGGGATGCCGTACTTCTGGCAGATGAACGTGGCTTGCGTGCCCTTTCCGGCGCCAGGCGCGCCCAACAGAATCAGTCTCATGGATGTCCTCGAAGGTTAGAAATCGGGTGGCGCCGCTGGCGGGGACGTTCGAAGGGCGCCTGAAGCCGTTCTGTGCGCCCGGGATGCGGTGCTCTCGTTACAGTTGAGGATAGCATGTGACCGCCTTGCGCTGACTTACAGGGGTGACCGTTTCTAGGTCGGTGCGCCCACCTGGCCGTCAGGCGTCCCCCCATGCGTGCAAAGCGCGCCCCAAGTGCGCACCGCCAGGAGCCTGAGAACGATCAGCAGAGCAGTGCGCGCACCCGTTCCAGGTCCTCGGGCGTGTCCACGCCCGGGCCCGGCGCCACGTCTGCCACGTGCACGGCAATGCGGTGACCGTGCCAGAGTGCGCGAAGCTGTTCCAGCGCCTCGACTGCCTCGGTCGGTGCGGGCGCCAGTTGCGGAAACTGCCGGAGGAACCCGGCGCGATAGCTGTAGATGCCCACATGCCGCAGCGGCGCAAAACCTTGCAGCGCCGCCACACCGGGCTGGGCGGCCTGCGCCGCGCCTTGCCACCAGGCCGTGCCCGCGTGGTCGCGCCCAAAAGGGATGGGTGCACGGCTGAAGTAGTGGGCCAGACCCCGTGCGTCCAGCACCACCTTCACCACATTGGGGTTGGTGTAGTCGGCCAAGGACGCGATGGCATGGGCGGCGGTGCCCATGCTGGCTTCGGGGCGTTGGCCTTCGCGGTCTTGCAGCAAAGCGGCCACGTCGTTGATGAGCGCGGGGTCTATCAGCGGCTCGTCGCCCTGCACGTTGACCACGATGTCGTCGCCGTCCAGACCCAGTTGCACGCACGCTTCGGCCAGCCGGTCGCTGCCGCTGGCATGGTCGGCCCGGGTCATGACAGCGTGTACGCCATGGGCCGCGCAGGCTTGCAGGATACGGGCGTCGTCCGCAGCTACCACCACGCGGGTTGCGCCGCTCTGTGCGGCACGTTGGGCCACGCGCACCACCATGGGCAGGCCGGCAATGTCGGCCAGCGGCTTGTCCGGCAGGCGGCTCGATGCCATGCGGGCCGGGATCAGCACCGTGAAGGGGCTTGCGGTGGCAGCGTGGGCGTTCACCGCTCCAGTTCCTCGTCAGTCAGCGTGCGGGCTTCGTTCTCCAGCAGCACCGGGATTCCATCGCGCACCGGGTAGGCCAGGCGCGCGCTGCGCGAGATGAGTTCCTGCGCCTCGCGGTCGTAAGTCAGGGGGCCCTTGGTGACGGGGCAGACCAGCAGTTCAAGCAGTTTCGGGTCCATGGGGAGGGGCTTTCCGGGGGGATTCGTTCAGGCAGGGGGCGATGATAGCGGCGGCTTTGTGGTCTCGGCTCCAGGGACGAGCTGGGCCAACCAGCCATTCAGCGCGTCAAAAAAGGAAGGTGCCAGCCTCACGGCCAACGGTACAGTCAGTGCGTCCGGGTGATGGCTCCAGAGCTTCACGGCGTCTTTTTCAGTGCAAACAAGCTGTAAGTGCTTGTTAGATGTGCGCTGCCAGCTATCAAAATTATAGTGATCGGACAGCGCCTCGGTGCGTTCCAGGGTCAGACCTTGGGCACGCAGCATGGCAAAGAAGTCACCGGGCCTGGCCACTGCCGCCACCGCATGCAGCGGTTGCCCTTGCAGGTCGGCCAGCGGCACCTGGCGGCCGTCCGACTGCAGGGCGTAGGGCGCGAGGCTGCGTTGAAGCGCAAACGCAGGTGCCGTCGTTCCACAGGGCGGCGCACTGCCCGCGTGCAGCACCATATCCACAGCGCGGGGCCAGGGCTCCCGCAGCGGGCCTGCGGGCAGCAGAAAACCGTTGCCGATGCCTTGGTCATTGAAGATGCAGATCTCCAGGTCCCGCTGCAGTGCCAGGTGCTGCAAGCCGTCGTCGCAGACGATCACATCGGTATCAGGGTAGGCCGCCAGCAGCGCACGTGCGGCGGTGATGCGGCGTGGGGCCACAAACACGGGCACCATGCCGCCACCCGCCACGCTGCGGGCAATCAGGGCAGGTTCGTCGCCCACCTCGCTGGCGGGGCTGTCGGGTTGCACGGCACGGCAGTCCTGCATGCTGCGGCCATAGCCGCGCGAGATCACGCCTGGGCGCAGGCCGCGTGCCTGCAGGTGTTTGACGAGTGCGATGACTACGGGCGTCTTGCCGGCGCCTCCGGCAATCACATTGCCCACCACGATGACGGGGCGGCCCGGGTGTTCGGCGCGAAGCCAGCCCCTGCGGTACAGCCAGCGGCGCAAGGCGACCAAGGCGCCATACAGTAGGGAGACAGGCCATAGCGCCCAGGCCGCTGGACCCCGGGACTGCCAGATGTTCTGCAGCCGCTGTTCGGTCTTGGGTGGGGAGGCCTGCAGGGCCGAAGTCCGGGGCGGCTGCGGCCCGAAAGCGGCCATGCCCGTCAGCGACTGGCCGCGCGGCCCGACGCGGAAGACTGCGTGGCAAACGTGATCTGCGTGAGGCCCACGCGGCGCGCGGCTTCCATCACCGTGACCACGGACTGGTGCGGCGACATGGCGTCGGCGCTGATGATGACCACGCTGTCGCGGCCCGCCGTTGCGGCGCTGCGCAACGCTTGCGCGATCGCGTCCACGCTCTTGCCTTCGACGCCGGTCTTGTTGACGGCGTAGCGGCCGTCTGCTGCCACCGAGACAATCACTTCCTTGGGGCGGTCGCGCTGCTGCTCGGCATCGGCCACGGGCAGGGTGAGCTGCAGCTCCGTGAACTTGCTGTAGGTGGTGGTCAGCATCAGAAAGATGAGGATCACCAGCAGCACGTCGATGAACGGGATCAGATTGATCTCGGGCTCATCCTTGGCGCGGGGGCGAAAGTTCATGGCGCTTATTTGGCTTTGCGCAGGCGCAGGATGTGGCGAACGAACTGCTCCGAAGCCAGCTCCAGCGTGAGCAGGTAAGCATCCACGCGGGCCCGGAAGTAGCGCCAGAAGATCAGGGAGGGGATGGCCACGATCAGGCCAAATGCCGTGTTGTACAGCGCGATCGAGATCCCGTGCGCCAGCTGGGCCGGGTTGCCGCCACCCATGGCCTGGCCCACACCACCGCCGCCAGACTGCGAGCCAAAGATCTCGATCATGCCGATGACGGTGCCCAACAGGCCCAGCAGTGGCGCCGCCGAGGCGATGGTGGCGAGGGCGGAGAGGTACTTTTCCAGCCGGTGAGCGACGGCCCGGCCGGTGCCTTCCATGGCAGCGCGCAGGTCGGTCTCGCTGCATTGGGGGTTGCTGTTGAGGGTACGCAGACCGCTGGCAAGCACCTCACCCAGGGCGGAGTTTTGCGCCAGCTGGTTCACCACGTCAGGGGTGGGCAGGGCCTTGGACGACACCGTGATGGCTTCGTCGAGCAGCTGGGGGGGGGCAACGCGGGCCGTTTTCAGGGCCAGAAAACGTTCAAAAATCAGTGCCAGTCCCAGGATGGAACACGCGACCAGGGGCCAGATGGGCCAGCCTGCGGCTTGTATGATGGACAGCAAATCTCTCTCCGCGCAGATGAAAGCAATCGGCGATTATGGCCTAGCTTGCAACGGCCGCCGAGTCACAAATAGTTACGCTATTGCGCATGCCATCGACCGGCACGCTCACCCACAAAAACTGTGGATAACTTTGTGGGCAACCCGCATCCAGAGCCCCGCCAAGTGGCTTCGCGCCGTGCTTGCAACAGAATGATGAAAAAATGTGCAATGAAAAACGTATATAAATCAATGACTTGTACGTGGGCTGGTGTTTTGCGGCCGGTGGCGCCGTCGATGCGAGCGGAGACTCCCGCTGGTCCGAAACTGTGGAGTACTTGCACGGTGATCGCGGCGCCAAAGCCCGCCGTTTCTCATGTTTGAGCGCCCAGGCCCAGCAGCGGCGCCCCGAATCTGGGAAGTTGGCGCGCTGTGCCGCGCCATTGCTGACGCCTTAGAGGCGCGCTTCAATCCAGTCGCGGTGCGCGGCGAGATCACGGGCTTCTCGCGCGCATCCAGCGGGCATTGCTATTTTTCGATCAAGGACGCCAACGGGCAGTTGCGCTGTGCCATGTTTCGCCGCGCGGCCACCCTGCTTGACTTTTCGCCGCGCGATGGCGAATTGGTGGAAGTGCGCGGGCGTCTGGGGGTGTACGAGGCGCGGGGCGACCTGCAGTTCATCGTGGAAAGCATGCAGCGCGCGGGGCAGGGCGCGTTGTTCGAGCAGTTTTTGCGGCTGAAGGCGCAGCTCGACGCCGAAGGCCTGTTTGACGTTGCACGCAAGCGCCCGCTGCTTTTGCAGCCGCGTGGTATCGGGCTGGTTACCTCGACCGGTGCGGCAGCGCTGCACGATGTGGTCACGGCGCTGCGCCGCCGGGTGCCGCACATCCCGGTGGTGCTGGTGCCCGCGCAGGTGCAGGGCATGGCCGCCCCACCGTCAATCATTGCAGCGCTATCAAAACTATATCTGTTGGCGCAAGCGGGACGGGCACCTGGGGCTGGTTCGACCCAGAGTCCGCCGATTGACGTGATTCTGCTGGTGCGCGGGGGCGGCTCCATCGAGGACCTGTGGGCCTTCAACGACGAGCAGCTGGCCCGCGCCATCGTGCAAAGCCCGGTGCCCCTGGTCAGCGGCGTGGGGCACGAGACGGATTTCACCATTGCCGACTTTTGCGCAGACCTGCGTGCTCCCACACCCACGGCGGCGGCAGAGCTGGTAGCTCAGCCGCGTGAGGTCTGGCTGGGCGCACTGGACTTGCTCGCGGGCCGCCTGAGCGATGGCGTGGAGCGCCAGCTCGATGCCCGCCACCAGCGGCTGGACCAGGCCGCTGCGCGTCTGGGTCGGCCCTCGGGCCTGGTGGCACGGGAGCAGTTGCAACTGGCGCGCCTTGCGCAGCGCATGCGCCACGGAGTGCTCCTGAAAATGCAGCGCCTGGCGCAGCGCCAACAAGTGCTGGAGGCCCAATTGCCCCAGGCTGTGCGACGCAGCGTGGCGCAGAACGCAGAGCGGCTGGAGCGTGCCGCTCTGCGGCTCGATTTGCTGGACCCGCGCCTCGTGTTGCAGCGCGGGTATGCGCTGCTGACCGACACCAGCGGCCAGGCCGTCACCAGCATCCGCCAGGCCCGGCCCGGTGATGCGCTGCGGGCCACCTTGGCCGATGGGGCGGTGGATGTGACGGTGGCACAGCCACGGTTGCTGTAACTGGGCCACGCGGAGCCAGGGGCTGCAAGCAGCCCTGCTGTAGGACAGAGGCGGTTTGTGGCATGGTGGGCCGGATTGGGGAGTCCACATGCTGCACAGGTCACCTGATGTTCCTACAATGCCCCCTTCGCGCTGCGTCCGACTGCATTGCTCCCGAAAGAGAAGCGTTGCAGGCGGCATCCCAGAATTTCAAACCACGAGGAAACACCACCATGGAACACACCCTTCCCCCGCTGCCCTACGCCATCGACGCCCTGGCCCCGCACTACAGCCAGGAAACCCTGGAGTACCACCACGGCAAGCACCACAACGCCTACGTGGTGAACCTCAACAACCTGCAAAAGGGCACTGAGTTTGAAGCCATGACGCTCGAAGAGATCGTCAAGAAGGCCAGCGGCGGCATCTACAACAACGCAGCGCAAATCTGGAACCACACGTTCTTCTGGAGCTGCATGGCTCCCCAGGGTGGCGGTGAGCCTTCGGGCGCGCTGGCTACGGCCATCAATGCCAAGTGGGGCAGCTACGCCGCCTTCAAGGAAGCCTTTGTGAAGTCCGCCGTGGGCAACTTCGGTTCGGGCTGGACTTGGCTGGTGAAGAAGGCCGACGGCAGCGTGGACATCGTCAACACCGGTGCCGCCGGCACGCCCCTGACCACCGCTGACAAGGCCCTGCTGACCGTGGACGTGTGGGAACACGCGTACTACATCGACTACCGCAACATGCGCCCCAAGTTCGTCGAGACCTTCCTCGACAAGCTGGTGAACTGGAAGTTTGCCGAAGCCAACTTCGCCTGATCGCTCCAGGCAGTCGCGGTGTGACACTCACATCGCGCTCACAACAAAAAACGGCCCTCGGGCCGTTTTTTGTTGCTCCACTGAAAAGTTGAAGTCTTTTCGGCTGGATGCGCTAGGGAATCATGTCTGTGATGCTATTGAAAATATAGCGTCAGCAGCCGGGTGTATTACTGCCGGGCAAACGGGGTCCCGCCGAGTTTGGTCCCGGCCTTGATGCCCTTCTTGGCAAACCAGCCCTGGTTCATCTCCAGCACGTAGCGCACAGGCTTGGTGGAGCAGTGCGAATCCAGCGTCTGGGGCTTCATGTCCTCCAGGTTCACGATGGTGCCGTCATCGGCAATGAAGGCTGCCGTGAGCGGCAGCAAGGTGTTCTTCATCCAGAAGCACTGCTGGGACGGCTGTTCGAACACAAACAGCATGCCCTCGTGCGCGGGCATTTCCTTGCGGTGCATCAGGCCGGTCTGGCGTTCCTGCGGGGTGAGGGCGACCTGGGCATCGATGCGGTGCATGCCGGCGTTCAGATCCACGCGCCGCAGGTTCATCTGCGGGCCTTCCTGTGCCTGCGCGATGCCAGCGGGTGCCGCCAGTGCACAGACCATCACCGCTAGCGTGCCCCAGGCCCGGGCTGCGCGGCGGGCAAGGCGTTGGATGCCGATGGCACCCCGCAGGGCGTCAAACGGGAGGGCTGGGATGGCGCGTAAGGCGGTCATGGGCGGGGCTTTCTGGTCAACAAGGAACAACAACTTACAACGGACTGCGCCAGGGACGGACTGCAGGGGGCGCAAAAAGTTCGGGCAGTACGCAGGCGGGAGGCGGCAGCACCAAAGAAAACGCCCGCATCAGCGGGCGATTTTGAATCAGTGAAGGCCCGAGAACCCTGTGGCAGGGACAGTCAGGCCTTGCGATGCTTCAGGCTGCCTTGTGGGCGGTTTTCTTCTTGGCGACCTTTTTAGTGGTCTTTTTCTTGGCGACCTTCTTGGTGGCCGGGGCAGCAGCCTGGGCCGTCATGGGAGCGGCTGCAGGAGCGGTGGTGGCAGGGGCGGCTGCGGGTGCCTGTGCAAAAGCACCAGCAGTGAACAGACCGGCCACGAGGACAGCGAGGAGTTTTTTCATATATGCCGTTTCCAGTGTGAACGAAGGTTGAAGGGCCGCGCGAAAATCGTACGGCTCCACTCGCAACGATAGCAGCGCCCGGCGCGTTGACAGGGGCTTGGACGAAAATTTTTGTCATTAGAATTGTTCGAAGTCACACCGCCACGCCTGCGGCGGTGCATCTTGTCCTCGCCTTGCCCCTTCATCGACCGAATCACCCTCGGCGTACACCGGAGACTCCCCCCATGACCACTTACCAGCACATCGTGGTGCCTGCCGAAGGCCAGAAAATCACTGTCAACGCCGACATGTCCCTGAATGTGCCGGACGAGCCCATCATTCCCTTCATTGAAGGAGACGGTACCGGCCTCGACATCACGCCCGTCATGATCAAGGTGGTGGACGCCGCCGTGGCCAAGGCCTATGGCGGCAAGAAGAAGATCCACTGGATGGAGGTGTATGCAGGCGAAAAGTCCACCAAGGTCTATGGCCCCGACGTGTGGCTGCCCGACGAAACCCTGCAGGTGCTGCGCGAGTACGTAGTCTCCATCAAGGGGCCGCTCACCACGCCGGTGGGCGGCGGCATCCGTTCGCTGAACGTGGCGCTGCGCCAGGAGCTGGACCTGTACGTCTGCCTGCGCCCTGTGCAGTACTTCAAGGGCGTGCCCTCACCGCTGAAAGAGCCTGAAAAGACCAATATGGTGATCTTCCGCGAGAACTCGGAAGACATCTACGCCGGCATCGAGTTCGAGGCCGAGTCGGACAAGGCGAAAAAGCTCATCAAGTTCCTGCAGGACGAGATGGGCGTGAAGAAGATCCGCTTCCCCAACACGTCCGGCCTGGGGGTGAAGCCGGTCTCCATCGAGGGCACCGAGCGCCTGGTGCGCAAGGCCATCCAGTACGCCATCGACAACGACAAGCCCAGCGTGACCATCGTGCACAAGGGCAACATCATGAAGTTCACCGAAGGCGGCTTCCGCGACTGGGCCTACGCGCTGGCGCAGAAGGAGTTTGGCGCCGAACTGATCGATGGCGGCCCTTGGTGCAAGCTCAAGAACCCCAAGACGGGCAAGGACATCACCGTCAAGGACAGCATTGCCGACGCCTTCCTGCAGCAAATTCTGCTGCGCCCGGCCGAGTATTCGGTGGTGGCCACGCTCAACCTCAACGGCGACTACATCTCCGATGCACTGGCTGCGCAGGTAGGGGGCATCGGCATTGCTCCAGGCGCCAACATGTCCGACTCGGTAGCGTGTTTTGAAGCCACGCATGGCACGGCGCCCAAGTACGCCGGCAAGGACTACGTCAACCCTGGCTCCGAAATCCTTTCGGCCGAGATGATGCTGCGCCACATGGGCTGGACCGCCGCCGCCGACCTGATCATCCGCTCGTTGGAGAAGTCGATTGCCTCCAAAAAGGTGACCTACGACTTTGCCCGCCTGATGGACGGCGCCACGCAGGTGAGCTGCTCAGGCTTTGGCCAAGTGATGATCGACAACATGTAGGACCGGTCACGCGTCGGCGCGGGCAATGTAGCCCGCGTGCTCGGCACGGTTGCCCATGGCACTTTGTGGCCCCTGATCCCGCAACGGGATCAGGGGCTTTGTGTTGGTGGGCGCCGCACACGTTGCGGCTGGTGGCCGGGCGCGGCGGGGTGCCGTTCATTGTTGGTGTTTTGCGGCATTCGCCCCTAATATGGATTGGCGCTGTTGCCGCCTGCGCTGCCTGCCCTGAAGATGTGGCCGGTGGATGCTTCCACGGTGAGGCACAGAGGTGGGGGCCACGCACAGCATGGTGATTGAGTGTGTATCGCCACCTTAGGCAAGAACATTGACACAGGGGGCAGGGCACGGGCGTACCAGGCACACCGGCTGCCACTCCCCCCGGAGCAAGAGGGCTGCATGGCGACTGACTTTTCTGCCGCGTACTGGGAGCAAAACCCCGATGCACTGCTGGTGCTGTCGCCAGACGGCCAGGTGCTCAACTGGAACCCCGCCGCCGAGGGTATCTTTGGCTACCCCCAGGCAGAGGCGCTGGGGCGTTCGGTGCTGGAGCTGATCGTCCCCGCAGACCGGGCGAAGGAAGACGCCGACATGCGCGCCGAGGCACTGCGCGGAAGTTCTGTGGTGCACGAATCGGTGCGGCGGCGCAAGGATGGCTCGCTGGTGCATGTCAATGTGTCCACCAAGGCAGTGTGTGCGGCGGATGGGCAGTTGCTTCACTACCTGTCCAGCACCAAGGACGTCACCCAGCTCAAGGTGCAGCGAGATGCCAAGCTGCTCGAAGCGCGATTTCGCGACCTGCTGGAATCCACCCCTGATGCAATCGTGATGGTCAACGTGACCGGGCGCATCGTGCTGGTCAACTCGCAAGCCGAGCGCGTGTTTGGGTACCCCCGTGCCGAATTGCTGGGGCAGGCGGTGGAGGTGCTGCTGCCCCACCGCTACCGCGGTGCCCACCTGGGCCACCGCAGCGGCTTTTTTGGCCAGCCACGCACCCGCACCATGGGGGCGGGGTTGGAGCTGCACGGCCTGCGCAAGGACGGCGGTGAGTTCCCGGTCGAGATCAGCCTGAGTCCCATCGACACCGAAGAGGGCACCATGGTGATGAGCGCCATCCGCGACATCACCGACCGCAAGCGGGCGGACCAGAAGTTCAAGGACCTGCTGGAGGCCGCGCCCGACGCCATGGTCATCGTTAACCGCGAGGGGCACATCGTGCTCGTCAACTCGCAGGCAGTGAAGCTGTTTGGCTGGAGCCGCGACGAGCTGCTGGGGCAGCCCATCGAGCTGCTGGTGCCTCAGCGCTTCAGCGCCCGCCACCCTGACCATCGGCACAATTTTTTTGCCGAACCGCGCACCCGCTCCATGGGCGCTGGGCTGGAGCTGCATGGCCTGCGCAAGGACGGCAGCGAGTTCCCGGTGGAGATCAGCCTGAGTCCGCTGGAGACCGAAGAGGGCCTGTTTGTCTCCAGCGCCATCCGCGACGTGACCGAGCGCAAGCGCATCGAGCAGGTGCTGCGCGACAAGAACCTGGAGCTGGAGAACGCGGCGCTGGTGAAAGACCGCTTTCTGGCCAGCATGTCGCACGAACTGCGCACACCGCTCAACGCCATCATCGGCTTTACCGGCACGCTCTTGATGAAGCTGCCCGGACCGCTCAACACCGAGCAGGATAAGCAACTGCGCATCGTGCAGACCGGGGCCAAGCACCTGCTGTCGCTCATCAATGATCTGCTGGACGTGGCCAAGCTCAGCGCCAACAAGGTCACGCTGAACCTGGAGCCAGTGGACTGCAAAACCCTGATCGAAGAAGTGTCTGCCACACTGGAGTTGGAGGCGCGGCGCAAGGGCTTGGCCTTTGCTGTGCATACGCCGCCGGTGGATGTCTTGCTGCTCACCGATCGGCGCGCGCTCAGCCAGATCCTCATCAACCTCGTGGGCAATGCCATCAAATTCACGCAACAGGGACGGGTGGATGTGGTGCTGCAGGAGCTGCAGTTGCCCACCGGCCGTGCCGTGCAGCTACGGGTGCAGGACACCGGCCCTGGCATACCGCTGCAGGAGCAGCCCCGGCTGTTCGAGGCGTTTTCACGGGTGGAAAGCGCGGACCGCCGCCACCACGAGGGCACCGGCCTGGGTCTGCACCTGAGTCGCAAGCTGGCCGAGGCCTTGGGCGGCACGCTGGGTTTTGACAGCACCGAGGGCCTGGGCAGCACCTTCACCCTGCAATTGCCGGAGCATGTGGCATGACGACCACCACCACACATCCCGCCTCCGTGCTGGTCATCGAGGACGATGACGCCAGCCGCATGCTGGTCACCTACCTGCTGGAAGCCGCCGGCCACCGGGTGCTGGCCGCCGAGAACGGTGCCGTGGGGCTGGAGCTGGCCCTGGCCGAAGGCCCCGACATCGTGCTGTGCGACCTGCAGATGCCGGTGATGAACGGCTACGAAGTGGCGCGCGGGCTGCGTGCCAGCCCGCGCTGGCGGGTAGTGCCTCTGGTCGCGGTGACGGCCTTCTCGATGCCGGGCGACCGCGAGAAGGCGCTCGAAGTCGGTTTTAATGAACACCTGTCCAAGCCCATCACGCCCGAGACCTTTGTGCAGCAGATCGAGGCGTTTTTGGCTGGAGCCCGCCCAACCTCGTCCCAATCCGGTTGAACACCCCGCACGTACAGCATGGCAAAGATCCTCGTCGTCGATGACCTCCCCGCCAACCGCGCGCTGGTGGTGACCCTCGTCGGGCACAGCGGCCACCAGGCGCTGGAGGCGGCCGATGGCGCCGAGGCGCTGGCTGTGGTCCGTGCCGAGCGGCCGGACCTGGTGATCTCCGACATCCTGATGCCGACCATGGACGGCTTTGAGTTCGTGCGGCAACTGCGCTCGGACCATGGTCTGGCGGCCACGCAGGTGATCTTTTGCAGCGCTCACTACCAGGAGGAAGAAGCCCTGCGCCTGGCCGAGGCCTGTGGCGTGACCCAGGTGCTGTTCAAGCCCTGTGAGCCGCAGGACATCCTGGCCGCCATCGAGCAGGCGCTGACGCAGATTCGCCACCAGCCGTCGGTGGCGCTGGAGCACGGCTTTCAGACCCGCCACCTGCAGCTGATGACCGACAAGCTCACCGGCAACATGGCCGAGCTGGAGGCCATGAACCGGCGCTTGTCTGCGCTGACCGATCTGAACCTGCAACTGGCCTCCGAGCGCGACCCGCAGGTGCTGCTGGCCAATGTATGCCGGGGTGCGCTCGAGCTGGTGGGGGCGCAATATGCCGTGCTGTGCGTGGTGCGCAAACACGGCGAAGGGGCCATCACCTGCACCAGTGGTATCGACCCCGCACAACAGACCGGGCCGCTGGAGCAGCCCGTGGTGTCGCACGGGCTGCTGGGCCAGCTGCGTGCCGAGCGCCGCTCGCACCGCATCGTCAACGAGGGTGCCGACCCGGTGGCGCTGGGCCTGCCCACCGGCTACCCGCCCGTGCACACGGCGGTGATGGCGCCCATTGTGTCGCTGTCGTTCTCCTACGGCTGGCTGTGCCTGGCCAACAAGCAGGGGGCCCCAGCCTTCAGCGCCGACGATGAAAAAGTCCTGGCCATCCTGGGCGCGCAGGTGGGGCGCATCTACGAGAACGGCAGCCTGTACCAGGAGATCCAGCAGCACGCCGACCAGCTGCAGGTGCAGGTGCAGGAACGCCAGCGGGCCATGGATGCCTTGCGCGCCAGCAAGACCAGCCTGCGCAGGGCGCAGGTGCTGGCCAAGATCTCCCATGTCATCAGCGGGCCAGACGGAGCCTTTGAGAGCTGGCTCGATACCTTGCCCGATATGCTCGGGCTGGACGACAGCGCCATGCCCCGCTCGGCCCGCGACTGGCTGTCGCTGGTGCACCCCGACGACCGCGACATGTTCCGCCGCCACGCGCTGCAGGCCGCGCACCTGGGGGCGCGCATGGATTTCATCTACCGTGTCGTGCGTGGCGACGGCCAGCCGCTGTATCTGCGCCAGGTGATGGAGCCGCTGGAGGACGAGGCAGGCCGGGGCGAGCAGGGCCGCTGGTTCAACACCATCCAGGACATCACGAAGGAAAAGCGCGCCGAGGAAGAGCTGCACGAGAGCGACCGTCGCTTCAACGACATGCTCGACAAGGTCGAGATGATCTCGCTGATGCTGGACTGCGAAGGCCGCATCACCTATTGCAACGACTACCTGCTGCGCCTGACAGGCTGGCAGCGCGATGAGGTGTTTGGGCGCAACTGGTTCGACCTGTTTGTGCCCCCCGGGGGGGCTGAGGTGCGCGGCGTGTTTGCCGACGTGCTGGCCGACCGACCCTCAGCCTGGCACTACGACAACGAGATCCTCACCCGCTCGGGTGGGCGGCGCCTGGTGCACTGGAACAACACCGTGCTGCGCTCGGTGGGCGGGCAGGTGACGGGGGTGGCGGCCCTGGGCGAAGACATTACCGCCCGTCGCGATGCCGAGCGCCGCATCAAGCGGCTCAACCGGGTGTACGCCGTGCTCAGCGGCATCAACACCCTCATCGTGCGCGTGCGCCAGCGTGACGAGCTGTTCCGCGAGGCGTGCCGCATCGCGGTGGAGCACGGCCAGTTCAAGATCGCCTGGATCGGCCGCGTGGACCATTCCCTGCAAGAGGTGGTGCCGGTGGCCCTGGCAGGCGCGGGAGCAAACTTTCTGATGCACGTGCGGCGCCGGCTGTGGCTGACCGACACCCCCAGGGTGGGCGAAAGCCTGAGCGCGAGCGTGGTGCGCACCCACGAGGCCGTGGTGTGCGAGGACATCCAGAACGACCCGCGCGTGCTGGTGCCCAAGGAACTGGCCGAGCGCGGTGTGGCATCGATGGCCGTGCTGCCTTTGCTGGTGGCCCACCAGGTGGTGGGGGTGATTGCCCTGTTTGCCGACGAGGCCGGGTTTTTTGACGAGGAGGAGATGCACCTGCTTACCGAGCTGGCGGGGGACATCGGCTTTGCCATGGACCACCTCGATAAGGAGGAGCGGCTGAACTACCTGGCGTACTACGACGACATCACCGGCCTGCCCAACCGCACCCTGTTTCTGGAGCGCGGCGGCCAGCACCTGCGGCCCCGCGAGGGCGCCAAGACGCTGCTGGGCATCGGGCTGGTGGATATCAGCCGGTTTCGCATCGTCAATGACACCCTGGGGCGCCAGGTGGGGGACGAGCTGCTCAAGCAGGTGGCACTGCGGCTGCAGCATGCAGCGGGCAATCTGTATGACGTGGCGCGCATCGGCATCAACAGCTTCGGCATTGCCGTGACCGAGGCGCGCGATGCTGGTGCGGTGGCGCTGGCGGTGGACCTGCTGGTGCGCGCCTGTTTCGATACCCCCTTCATGGTGGGCGGCACGGAGCTGCGCATGGCGGCCAAGGCCGGTGTGGCGCTGTACCCCATGGACGGCGCCGACGCCGAGACCCTGCTGCGCAACGCCGAGGCGGCCCTCAACAAGGCCAAGGCCTCGGCCGACAGCCTGCTGTTCTACACCTCGGAGATGAACACCCGCGTGGCCGAGGCGCTGAGCCTGGAAGGGCGCCTGCGCGCCGCACTGGAGCAGGGCCAGTTCGTGCTGCACTATCAGCCCAAGCTCCATCTGGCCAGCGGCACCATCACCGGCGCTGAGGCCCTGATTCGCTGGAACGACCCGCGCCGGGGCCTGGTGCCGCCGGTGCATTTCATCCCCATCCTGGAAGAGACGGGCCTCATCTATGACGTGGGCCGCTGGGCGCTGCGGCAGGCGCTGGCCGACAACCTGCGCTGGCGCCAGGCAGGGCTGGCGCCCCTGCGGGTGGCCGTCAACGTGTCGTTCTTGCAGCTGCGGCACCGGGACTTCATCGCCGAGGTGCGTGATGCCGTGGCCTACGATGCCCAGGCGGCCAGCGGCCTGGAGCTGGAGATCACCGAAAGCATGGTGATGGATGATGTGGATCGCAGCACGCAAAGCCTGCACGCCCTGCGCCAGATGGGCATCACCATTGCCATCGATGACTTTGGCACGGGGTTCTCATCGCTGAGCTACCTGGCCAAGTTGCCGGTGGATACGCTCAAGATCGACCGGTCCTTCATCCTGAACATGGCCTCGGGCCCGCAGGGCGTGGCGCTGGTGTCCACCATCGTCAACCTGGGGCACTCGCTGGGGCTGAAGGTGGTGGCCGAAGGGGTGGAGACCGAGGAGCAGTCTGGGCGCCTGGCGCTTCTGGGCTGCGACGAAATCCAGGGGTATCTGCTGAGCCAGCCCGTCGCGGCCGAGGTGTTTGAAGCGCAGTTCTTGCAAACCCTGGTGGGGAAATAGCCGACAAAAAAAGCCGACCCGCAGGTCGGCGCGATCGGCATGACTGGCGTGGAGAGTATGGCTGGCGGTGGCGGCGGGTCGCTATGACGGCCGGGCCACCAGCCCGCCACCCTCAGCCTTTTTGCACCATCTTGATGATGCTGGAAAAGTCCAGTGCGCCATGGCCCGCCAGGCTGTGCGCGGCATACAGATTGCGCGCCAGGCCGCCCAGTGGGGTGCTGGCCTTGACGGCCGCTGCGTTCTCCTGCGCCAGGCCCAGGTCCTTGAGCATCAGGTCGGTGCCAAAGCCGCCCGCGTAGCCCTTGCTGGCGGGCGCGGTTTCCATCACGCCCGGCATGGGGTTGTACTTCTCCAGCGCCCAGTTGCCGCCCGAGCTGCGGCGCATGATTTCGCTCAGCACCTTGGGGTCCAGGCCGTTGGCCACGCCCAGGGCAATGGCCTCGCTGGTGCCCGCCATCAGGATGCCCAGCAGCATGTTGTTGCAGATCTTGGCCGTCTGGCCTGCGCCCACGCTGCCGGCGTGGAAGATGTTGGCGCCCATTTTTTCGAGCACGGGGCGGGCGCGTTCCAGGTCGGCCGCATCGCCGCCCACCATGAAGGTGAGGGTGCCTGCAATGGCGCCGCCGGTGCCACCCGACACGGGCGCGTCGATAAAAGCCACGCCCTTGGCCTTGGCGGCCTCGGCCACCTTGCGGGAGGTGGCGGCAGCGATGGTGGAGCAGTCGATGATCAGCGTGCCCGCAGGCAGCTGGGCCAGCAGGTCGCCTGCGCCGAGGAAGAGGCCTTCCACATGCTGGCTGGCGGGCAGCATGCTGATGACGACTTCGGCGCCTGCGACTGCTGCCTTGGCGTCAGCGGCGATGGGCACGCCGTCTGCGGCCAGCTTGTCGCGGGCGGGTTGTGAGAGGTCGAAGGCGCGCACTTCGTGGCCTGCCTTGTGCAGGTTGTGTGCCATGGGGCCGCCCATGTTGCCGAGGCCGATGAATGCGATTTTCATGCTGTGTTGCTCCTGATGTCGTTGTGATGGTGAAAGAAAAGGGTTCGGGTTTGGTATGAATTTGATAGCTACCAGCGCATATTTATCTAGCGCTTGAGCCCAAAAACATCTGAAATCAATCGGTGATGTCTGCTCCGCGGCCCGCCAGCTCAGCGCGGAGCACCGACCGGTGGCAGCGCGCTTCGTCTTCGCAGTAGCAGCCCAGCGACATGGCGCTGTGGTGCGACAGCGCGGCCAGCAAATCCAGCGTGCGGCTGGCCTCGGGCTGGGCCAGTTCTTTGCGGAACTGTTTGGCGAAAGCCTCCCAAGCCTTGTCGCCTTCTTGGCCAGTAGGCACCTGCTGGCCCTGGGCCATGAGGTCGGCGCTGGGGGAGAGCAGGGGGTACCACACGTCGTAGTAGTCGCGGCTGGCGAACTCGGCCTTGGGCACGCCACGCGGCGGGCGGCGCACGGTGCCAATGCGGGTGCCTTCCCCAGCGGCGCGCGGGGTGCCAAGGCGGACGATGCGAAGGGGCATGGTGGGGCTCCGGGTGGGGGTGTAGGGGCAAGTCAGTCGTCGGCTTCGAAGATGCTGTGCTTCTTGGCTGCGGGCTTTTGGGCAGGGGGCTTGGCGGCCTTGGTGGTCGCGCTTGTCGCGCTTTTCGCGCGCGTGCCTGTTGCCACGGCTTTCTTGGCAGGAGCTGGCCGGGCTTTGGCGGCATCCCTTTTTTTCTTGGGCGGTGCCGCCTTGGCGTGCGGGTTGTAGGCCAGTGCTTCGTCGATCCAGAAGCTCCACTGCGCACGGGTGGAAAAGCCGTTGGGCTCCACCCAGAAGTAGCCCTTCATCCCACCGCCTGGAGAGAGTTCGCGCGTGTTCTGCATCTCCTGCAGCTCGCCGTGCCGTTCCGGCTGCAAGCGCACCAGCAGCTCCTCGCCCTTGACGGCGATGCACATCTTGCCGTCCACAAAGAAGGCGTGCGTTCCAAACAGGGCACGCTCCTCCACATCGCTGCGGTGCGCGAGCGCCGTGCGCACGGCGTCGATCAGGTGCAGGGTTTCGTCGGACAGCGGGCGGGCGGGCATGGCGAGAGCAAAAAATGCCGGTAGCGCTAGTGGAATATGCCTGAATAGCTATGAATGTTGTAGCTACCGGATGGCCTCGGTGGCGTCCCCATCCAGCATGCGCCGCGCAATGATCACGCGCATGATTTCGTTGGTGCCTTCCAGAATCTGGTGCACACGTGCGTCGCGCAGCAGGCGCTCCAGCGGGTATTCGCGGATGTAGCCGTAGCCGCCGTGCAGTTGCAGGGCCTCGTTGACCACGGTAAAGCCTGCGTCGGTGGAAAAACGTTTGGCCATGGCGCAGTAGGTAGAGGCGTCGCGCGCACCGGCGTCCAGCTTGCTGGCGGCCAGGCGCACCATCTGGCGGGCTGCGACCAGTTCTGTGGCCATGTCGGCCAGCTTGAACTGCAGGGCCTGGAAGCTGGCGATGGGTTTGCCAAACTGTTTGCGGTCTTGCATGTACTGCTGGGCGGCGTTGAGCGCGCCTTGGGCTGCGCCCACCGAGCAGGTGGCGATGTTGATGCGGCCGCCGTCCAGGCCCTTCATCGCGATCTTGAAGCCTTCGCCCTCGCGGCCCAGCAGGTGGTCGGCGGGGATGCGCACGTTGTCAAAGCTGATGGTGCGCGTGGGCTGGCTGTTCCAGCCCATCTTTTGTTCCTTTTTGCCGTAGCTGATGCCGGGCGCATCGGCGGGCACGGCAAAGGCGCTGATGCCGCCCGCGCCCGATTGCGCATCGCCGGTGCGGGCCATGAGCACCAGCACGTCGGTGCTGCCTGCGCCGCTGATGAAGGCCTTGGCGCCGTTGATGACGTATTCGTTGCCCACCAGCTCAGCACGCGTCTTGAGTGAAGCGGCGTCGGAGCCTGCGCCAGGCTCGGTGAGGCAGTAGCTGGCGAGCTTTTCGCCGGTGGTGAGCAGTGGGCCCCAGTGGTCGCGCACGGCGGGTGTGGCCCAGGTGCCCAGCATCCAGGTCGCCATGTTGTGGATGGTGATGAAGGCGGTGGTGGATGGGTCCACGGCCGCCATTTCTTCAAAGACCAGCGTGGCGTCCAGCCGGGGCAGGGCGAGGCCACCGGCGGCTTCGGGTGCATACAGGCCACAAAAGCCCAGCTCGCCCGCCTTGGCGATGGCTTCTTTGGGGAAGATGCCTTCTTCGTCCCAGTGCGCGGCGTGGGGTGCCAGCTCTGCCTGGGCAAAGTCGCGCGCAGTCTGGGCAAAGGCGCGCTGCTCTTCGGTGAGTTCAAAGTCCATGGTGTTCTGTCTCTTGGCTTTTTGTTGTTCTGGGGTGGGGCGTGTTCATGGCTTGCCGGACGGGTGGTCCAGCGTCAGCCAGCGCATCAGGCCCTTGCGGCGCGCCTGGGTCTCGGCCGTGAGGCACTCGTGGTACAGGCGCGGCCACTGGGGTTGCGATTCGTTGCTGCGCTGGGCTTGCTTGCAGCGTGTGGTGCGCTCACGCTGCCAGGCGGTGTGCTCCTGCCGCAGTTGGGGCCGCTCGTGGGCCGACAGCGCGCGCATCACGTCGCCGTAGAGGACAGCGATCTCTGTATCTGCCGCCTGGAAGGTTTGCACGGCGCAGGCGTTGATTTCTTCCACGGTACCACCAGGCTTGCAGGCCGCACCGGCCTGCGCGTGGACATTGGCACCCACCAGCATCACGCACGCAGCACCGAAGACCACGGCCCATCTCCGCATCGTTGTCTGAAAAGTTTGCATGCACCGCTTTTACCACCGACAACCGCTCGCAAAAACTGGCACTGCCTAAGCCAGTGCCACCGTGCAAGGGCCGCCATCAAGCGGTTCAGGCACGGGTGGCGTCCCCCTTCCGCATCGCGCAGCGATGCAGAGAAAGGGGGAAGCGGCGCAGCCGCTCAGGGGGTTACTTCAGACTAATCGTCGTGTTCACACCATGCGAGATGGTGCTGTCATCAAACCAGCGCGCC
This sequence comes from Acidovorax sp. Root70, assembly GCF_001428225.1. Classification (NCBI taxonomy): domain Bacteria; kingdom Pseudomonadati; phylum Pseudomonadota; class Betaproteobacteria; order Burkholderiales; family Comamonadaceae; genus Acidovorax; species Acidovorax sp. Root70. Next base: position 337,138 of record NZ_LMHQ01000028.1, on the reverse strand, counting down.
GTCACGGTCTTGGTCTGTGTGTAGAACAGCACGACCTGCTTGCCGTAGGGGCCCAGGTCGCCCAGCTTGGAAGCGCGCGAGCCCGAGAACGAGAACAGCGGCACTGGCACAGGGATTGGCACGTTGATGCCGACCTGGCCCACGTCGATCTCTTCCTGGAACTTGCGCGCCGCCGCACCCGACTGGGTGAAGATGGCGGTGCCGTTGCCGTTGGGGTTGCTGTTGATGAACTCGATGGCTTCGTCAATGTCGGCAGCGGCCGACAGGCACAGCACGGGGCCAAAGATTTCCTGGTCGTAGATGGCCATGCCGGGTTTGACGCCGCTGAACACCGTGGGGCCCACAAAGTTGCCCTTTTCGTAGCCGGCCACCTGGGGCTTGCGGCCGTCCAGTTCCAGCTTGGCGCCGTCGGCAATGCCACGCTCGATCAGGCCTTCCACACGCGACAGTGCGGCGCACGACACGACCGGACCCACATCCGTACCCTTTTCCACACCAGCGCTCACCTTGAGCGTCTTGGCCTTCTCGACCAGCTCGGGAATCCACTTTTGTGCCTCGCCCACCAGCACCACCACCGACAGCGCCATGCAGCGCTGGCCTGCGGCGCCGAAGGCGGCACCGGCCAGGGCGTTCAGGGTCTGTTCCTTGTTGGCATCGGGCATCACGATGGCGTGGTTCTTGGCACCCATCATGCATTGCACGCGCTTGCCGTTCAGGCTCGCGCGGTTGTAGACGTGCGTGCCCACCTTGGTGGAGCCCACAAAGCTGATCGCCTTGATGTCCTTGTGGTCGCAGATGGCGTTCACGGCCATTTCGCCGCCGTGCACCACGTTCAGCACGCCAGCGGGGATGCCGGCTTGCAGCGCCAGCTCGCACAGGCGCATGGTCACCATGGGGTCTTGCTCGGAGGGCTTGAGCACGAAGGTGTTGCCCGTGGCAATGGCCATGGGGAACATCCACAGCGGGATCATGGCGGGGAAGTTGAAGGGGGTGATGCCTGCGCACACGCCCAGGGGCTGCAGCAGGGTGTAGGTGTCCACACCACCGGCGACGTTGTTGGCCAGCTCGCCCAGCTGCAGGTTGCCGATGCTGGCGGCGTGTTCGACCACTTCGAGGCCGCGGAACACATCGCCTTCGGCGTCGGGCAGGGTCTTGCCCTGTTCAGCCGTGAGGATGGCAGCCAGCTCGGCCATGTTTTCGCGGATGAGCTGCTGGTATTTGAGGAAGATGCGGGCGCGGGTGCCGATGGGGGTCTTCTTCCAGGTCTTGAACGCTTCCTTGGCCGAGGCTACGGCGGCATTGATTTCGTCCTGCGTGGCAAACGGCACGCGGGCCAGCACCTCTTGCGTGGCCGGGTTCACCACATCGCGCCATTCGGTGGTCTTGGATTCGACGAACTGGCCGCCGATCAACAGCTTGACGGTGGGGGCCAGCACGGCCTGGGAAGTGGGTGCGTTCATGGGGTGTGTCTCCTGGAAAAAATGCGTGCAGGGGTGCGGCAAGGTGCCTCGAACTGCACCATGTTAGCTGTGCGAAATTGCTGGTGCAATAGAGAAAATTGCACTTTGTTTTTGCATATTTGCACATCGCCAACTTGCTTGTGCTGGCCCCACGGCACAGCGCCCGCCCGGGGCCTTGCCCGCATATACGGTGCAAGGCCCCAGGCGGGCGCGAGGGTCATTCGACAGGTTGTGCAGGCGCAAGGCCCCTGGCCGTCACTCCAGGCTGATATTGGCTTTCTGGATCAGCAGCTTGTACTGCTCGGACTTGACCCCGGCCTGGCGCTGGATTTCTTCGACCGACCACGACAGGGGCTCGAACGCAAAGGTGTTGAATTTCTCGCGCACTTCGGGCTCTTGCAGCACTTTCAGCACATCGGCGTGGATCTGGGCGCGCACCGGTGCGGGCACGCCTTTGACGGCCAGCAGGGACACGAACGAGTTCACGTCCACCTGCGCGGGGCCACCGGCCTCGGCCAGCGTGGGCACATCGGGCAGCTGCGCAATGCGGCGCGGGCCGGCCACCGCCAGGTAGCGGATCTTGCCGGCCTTGTAGATGCCCTGGCTGGAGGGAATGCTGGCCAGGCTCCAGGCCGGGTCGCCATTGGCAACCGAGGTGAACAGCTGGCTGACCTCGCGGAACGGCACATGGGTCATTTGTGTGCCGTCCACCAGGTCCAGCCACTCCCCGCCCAGGTGGCCTGGGCTGCCCACTCCCCACGAGCCGTAGCTCACCGCGCCCTGGCCCTTCTTGGCGGCCGCAATCAGGTCGCCCATGTTCTTCCAGGGGGATTGCGTGGGCACGGCAACAAGGAACGGCGTGCGGAATAGCGGCGCCACCGGGTCAAAAACCTGCAAGGTCTGGAAGTTGCGTTGCTTGTAGAGGTGGGGCAGGGCGGACAGGTGTTCGCTGTCCAGCTGCAGCAGGGTATGGCCGTCCGGCGCGCCGCGGCGCGCGGCCTCGATGGCGATGAAGCCGCCGCCGCCGGGGCGGTTGTCCACCGTCACGCTTTGCTTCCAGGCCACCGACAGCTTGTTGGCCACCAGGCGCAGCACCGCGTCGGGGCCGCTGCCCACGGCGAATGCGGTGACCACGGTGACCGGCTTGCTGGGAAAGGCGGGCGCGCTGCCCTGGGCCCAGGCCAGGCCGGTGGCGCTGGCGCCGCCCAGCAGCAGGGCTGCAGTGGTGAGCGCACGGCGGCGCAGGCCGCGCTGCGGGACCAGGGTGTCGTGGTGGTGGGGCGCCGAAGTGGCGGATGGGAAGGCGGGCATGGTTTGTCTCCTGGTTGTAGTGATGAATGCGGGTGTGACGGTGGTGGCTGCGGTGTCGTGGCACCGTCAGGCGTCTGGCTGGGCCGCAGGGGCGGCGCGGGCAAAGGCGGGCAGTTCGGCGCAGGCGGCATCCACCGCGCGGATGAGCGGCCAGGCGGCCATGTCCACGCCAAAGCGGCAGGCGCTTTCGACCTGCGGAATCAGGTACACGTCGGCCAGGCTGGGCGCGCCGCCAAAGCAGTAGCTGCCGCGCGTGGTGTCTTGGGCCAGCAGGGACTCGATGGCGTCAAAACCGGCGGTGATCCAGGTGGCGCACCAGGCGTTGATGGCGGCTTCGTCCGCGCCGAACTGCTTGCGCAGCGTTTGCAGGATGCGGCGGTTGTTGATGGGGTGCACATCGCAGCCCACGATGGCGGCCAGTGCGCGCACCTGGGCGCGGGCCAGCGGGTCGGCAGGCAGCAGTGGGGGCGTGGGATAGCGCTCTTCCAGCCATTCGATGATGGCGGGGGACTGGATCAGCACCTGGCCGTTGTCGAGCTCCAGCGCCGGCACCAGGCCCTGCGGGTTGATGGCCTTGAACGGTGCTTCGGCCTGCTCGTCCACGCGCAGGTCCACCGGCACGTAGTCGGGCGTGAGGCCCTTGAGGTGGAGCGCGATGCGCAGGCGGTGCGAGGTGCCGCTGCGGAAAAAGCTGTACAGCTTCATGGGTCGGTCCTCGGTTTATGCGGGTTGGCCCACGGTCAGCGCGATTTCGCCCACTCCCTCCACGCGGCCGGTGATGTGGTCGCCGGGCACCACGGCGCCCACGCCTTCGGGCGTGCCGGTGTAGATCAGGTCGCCGGGCTGCAGGTGGTAGAACAGGGAGAGGTCGGCAATGATCTCGCGGATGTTCCAGATCAGCTTGTCCACGTTGGACTGCTGCTTGACCGCGCCGTTGACCGACAGCTCGATCACTCCAGACTCGATCACCTTGCCCGGCATGGGCACCACCTCGCTCGCCACGGAGGATTGCTCCACGTCCTTGCCCAGGTCCCAGGGGCGGCCCTTGTCGCGCGCCACCAGTTGCAGGTCGCGGCGGGTCATGTCCAGGCCGCAGGCGTAGCCGTAGATGTACTCATGCGCCTGCTCGGCCGGGATGCGGAAACCGGCCTTGCCAATCGCCACGACCAGTTCCATCTCGAAGTGGTAGTTTTGCGTCTCGGGCGGGTAGACCACGGTGGCGCCCGATTCGGTCAGCGTCTGGGGGGCCTTGGTGAAGTAGAACGGGCGCTCCACGCTTTTGTCCACAGGGCGGCCCATTTCGACAGCATGCGCGTGGTAGTTGCGGCCCACAAAGAACAGGCGGTGGATGGGCAGGCGCTGCGCGCTGCCGCGCACTGGCAACGATTGAACGGGAGGCGGGGTCCAGAGGTAAGAGGTAGCAGTCATCGGGGCTTTCGGTCAAAGAGGAGTGCAGGGCCCACCCGCGTGGGCGGGCAGACGCTGCAAGGAATGAATGGGACGGGGTTGTGGTTACGCGGGCTCTACCTGCTCGTGCCAGGCATGCACGGCCTCAAAAATCGGCGTGTCGCTGAAGCGGAACAGATCCAGCGAGGGCTGGCCGGCATCGCACTGGGCCGTGAAGGGTTGCCAGGACGGCACCACAAACATGTCGCCACGGCGCACCTGCCACTGGTGGTCTCCCACCTTCACGGTGCCCTGGCCGTCAAACACCTGGAACACCGACGAGCCCACCTCGCGGCGCGTACGGGTGGTGGCGCCGTTGCGCACGCGGTGCATCTCGCAGCGGATGGTGGGCAGCACGTCGCGGCCATTGGTGGGGTTGGTGTAACGCACTGCGGCGTGGCCGGGGCTCAGCGTGGCGGCGTGGCCCTCGGCTTCCAGCGCCAGTTGTTCGTTGAGGGCCTTGTCGGTGTCCACCCAGCGGTAGGCCAGCATGGGGGTGACGGGCTGGTCCTGCAGTTGCGACACCGGGCGCAGGCCTGGATGCGCCCACAGGCGTTCAGAGCGTGAGAGCATGGGCGTGATCCGCTCTGCCGGGCTGATGGCGTCGCGCCCCACCTCGAAGAACTGCGACTCGGTGTAATAGGCGAACGGAATGTCCAGCCCGTCGATCCAGGCCATGGGCTTGTCGGCGGCGTTGTGGTGGGCGTGCCAGTTCCACCCGCCCTGTGGCAGGAAGTCGCCGCGCGACATGCGCACCGAGTCGCCATTGACCACGGTCCACACGCCTTCGCCCTCCACGATGAAGCGGAATGCGTGTTGGGTGTGGCGGTGTTCGGGCGCGTCTTCGCCCGGCATCAGGTACTGGATGGCCGCCCACAGCGTGGGGGTGGCAAACGGTCTGCCGCCCAGGGACGGGTTGGCCAACGCAATGGCCCGGCGCTCGCCCCCGCGCCCCACGGGCACGATGCGGCCTGCTTCATCGGCCAGCGGCACCAGCCGGTCCCAGCGCCACAGGTGGGCGCTGGCCTTGCTCTGCGGATGGGGGGGCATCAGGTCGCCGATCTGCGTCCACAGCGGCACCAGCATTTCCTGCTCAAAGCCACGGTACAGCTGTTCCAGCGCGGGCGTGGGCTCTGGCTGGCCATGGGCCGCCACAGCGGACAGGCGAACGGGGGACGGTACGGGATCCATCGCGCTCATGGGAATTCCTTGGGTGAATGTGGGGGAGGGGAGAAGATCGATGGGGCAAGGCGCACGGCCGGCTCAGGCGGCCAGGCAGTTGTCGACCTTCCAGCCATACAGCCACTCCATCGCGTCGTAAAATCGCTCGGGGCTGCGGCCCTTCCAGAGGTCGTTGCGTACCAGGCGCTCCACGCCCTGGGCGTGGAAGATGCGGCCCATTTCGCGTGCCGACAGCACCACGCGTGCCGTGCGGGCGACGCGCGAGCGCTCGTACAGCGACAGCGCCTGGGCGAAGTCCTGGTGGCAGCGCTTGAGGGCCTCGCCCAGGGTCACCGCGTCTTCCAGTGCCATGCACGCGCCCTGGGCCAGGTACTGCAGGGTGGGGTGGGCAGCATCGCCCAGCAAGGTGGCGCGGCCAAAGGTCCACTGGCCGATGGGCTCGCGGTCGGCGGTGGCCCAGCGTTTCCAGCTCTTGGGCATGTCGATCAGCTGGTGGGCGCGCGGGCAGCAGTCGCGGTAGTAGCTCTGCACCTCTTCGCGGCTGCCCTCGCGCACGCCCCATTCTTCCTGCTCGCGGCTGTGGAAGGTCACGACCACGTTGTACTGCTCGCCGCCACGCAGCGGGTAGTGCACCAGGTGGTAGTTGGGGCCGACCCAGATGCTGGCAGCGTTCCAGCGCAGGTCTTCGGGGAAGTCGTTCTTCTCCACCACGGCGCGGTACACCACGTGGCCCGACACGCGGGCGGCGTCGCCCACATATTGCTGTCGTACCACGGACTTCACACCGTCCGCACCAATCAGGGCCTGGCCCTGGTGCGCCACGCCATGCTGGTCGTACACCGTGATGGTGTCGGCGGTTTGCTCCACGCGCTCAATGCGTGTGCCGGTCAGTGTCTCGATGTTGCCGTGCGCTTTGGCCCCTTCCAGCAACGAGGTGTGGATGTCCGCGCGGTGGATCACAGCGTACGGGTTGCCAAAGCGCTGGCGAAACGCCTCACCAGTGGGGATGCGGCCGACCAGGCGTTCGTCCAGCGCGTCGTGCATCACCATTTCGTCGGTGTAGACCGCGCGGGCCCGCGCCAGCTCGCCAATGCCCAGGGCGTCAAACGCGGCAAAGGCGTTGGGGCCCAGCTGGATGCCCGCACCGATCTCGCCGAGCTGCGGTGCCTGCTCCAGCACCTTGACCGCATAGCCCTGGCGCGCCAATGCCAGGGCCGCCGCTACGCCGCCGATGCCGCCGCCAGCGACCAGGACCGGTGCTGTGGGAGTGTTCAAAACTGTCATTGCCGCTGTCTCCATCCGTTTTGCCACTGATGTGGATCAATAAGACGTGTACATATCAAAAGTACACTGATGATTAGTGTAGGGTCTAAAATGATCCGCATCAAGATTAGTGAAAACCCTTAATTTTTTCATGTCCGTAGAGATCGACAACCTCCCTGGTTTCCATATCCGCCGCCTGCAGCAGATTGCGGTGGCCGTCTTTCTGGAGGAGACGCAGGCCACGGGCATCACCCCCGTGCAATACGCCGCGCTGTATGCCGTGGGGCGCGAGCCGGGCATCGACCAGCGCACGCTGGCGCGCACCATTGGTTTTGACACCTCCACCATTGGCAGCGTGATCGACCGGCTGGAGTCGCGCGGGCTGATGCAGCGCAATGCCCACCCCGAAGACCGCCGCGTGCGTCTGCTGACCCTCACGCCTGAAGGCCAGCGTATGCTGGAAGAGGTGGAGCCCGGCATGCTGCGCGCGCAGGAGCGCATGCTCGAACCCCTGGCGCCCGAGCAACGCGAGGTGTTCATGGACATGCTGCGCACGCTGGTGCGGGGCAACAACGCGCTCAGCCGTGCGCCCAGCGAGCCGCTGGACGGACGCGCTGCACGGCGCGCCCGGTGACGCCATGGACTGGGACAACCTGCGCTACTTTCTGGAACTGGCCCGCGCTGGCACGCTGGTGGGGGCCGCGCGCCGCCTGGCGGTGGACCACACCACGGTGGCACGCCGCCTGCAGGCGCTCGAAAAGCAAGTGGGCTCCGCCCTGTTTGCGCGCGAGGCGGGCGGCCACCGGCTGACCGAGGCCGGGCGCGCACTGCTGCCCCAGGTCGAGGCCATGGAGGCCGCCTTTCTGGCGGTGGAAAACGCCACACCCGGCGTGCGCCAGGGCCTGCATGGCCTGGTGCGCATCGGCACCACCGAAGGCTTCGGCAACCTGATTCTGGCGCCCCAGCTGGCCCGGTTTGCGCTGGACCACCCCGGCCTCGTGGTGGACCTGCTGGCGCTGCCGCGCTTGGTGCACCTGTCGCGCCGCGAGGCGGATATCGTCATCTCGCTGGAGCGCCCGGCGCGCGGTGCGGTGGTGGTTGTCAAGCTCACCGACTACGTGCTGCAACTGTATGGAGCGCGCAGCTACTTGCAGCGCCATGCCCCCATCCACACGCCAGACGACCTGCGGGGCCACACTTTCATCAGCTACGTGGACGACCTGCTGTTCAGCAAGGAGCTGCAGATCCTGGACGAGCTGCACCGCCCCGCGCACTTCGCGCTGCGCAGCACCAGCATCCTGGCCCAGTACGAAGCCGCCCGCGTGGGAGCGGGGCTGGCAGTGCTGCCCGCCTTTGTGGCGGCGCAAGACCCTTCGCTGGCGCCCGTGCTGCCGGGGGTGGCACGGTTTCAGCGCACCTTCTGGATGTCCATGCCGGGCGACAACAAACATGTGGCCCGCATGCAGGCCACCTGGGCGTTCTTGCGCGAGGCGGTGGCGGCGCAGCAGGGGTTGCTGTTGCCCCCGGCGCCAGCCAGCTGAAGTTTTCGCGAAGCCGTGGGTGACGGGGATGTGTACGATCTTTTGAAACATGCATCTCCCCGCAACGGCTTGCACCCCTACCCACGTCGTTTTATGAACCCTCCCATTTCAGGCGGCGCCGTGACCCCCGCGACGTTGCAAACCTACCTGCACCAACACATCCCCCTGTCCCAGGCCATGCAGGTCACCGTGGTCGAGGCATCGTTGCAGCAAGTGGTGCTGAGCGCGCCCCTGGCACCTAACATCAATCACCGCGAGACGGTGTTTGGGGGCAGCGCCTCGGCCGTGGCCATTCTGGCGGCCTGGTCGATGCTGCACCTGGGGCTCACGGCCGAGGGGCTGGGCAGCCGTCTGGTGATCCAGCGCAACACCATGGACTACCTGGCGCCCATTGGCGGTACCTTCACAGCCGTGGCGCTGGCGCCCGCGCGGCCGGCATGGGAGTCTTTCACCCGCATGATCCGCCGCAAGGGGCTGGGCCGGATCACGCAGGCTGCAGCGCTGCATTACCAGGGGCAGGTGGCGGGGTCGCTCGCTGGCGAGTTTGTGGCCTTTGGGCCGGGCTATGCGTGAAGCGTGAGCGGTTGGGCGCCCTTGCATGAGGGTTCAAATACGCCCCTTTAGTCCCCGCTGATCCCCCCATTGCCCGCGCACCGGGCGCGTAACCTTGTGGCCCTGGGCGATGCCGTGGACTCCGGACAGATGGGGTCACGAAGGCTGTCGCCACACAGGAGTTCATGGCGATGTCCCCTCTCATTTCCGGCCTCGCATCGGTGGCGTCGATGATTTTCAATGCGGCCTCCAGCGGCGCGGGCAAGGCGTCCGCACGGCGTGGGGCCGAGGCGGCAGCGCCCGAGCCGTCGGCCGTGGTCACCCTGAGCCCCGAGGCGCAGACGCTGGCGGGCATGGCGGGACAGGCCTCGTCTGCGGGCGCCGTCACGGGCGTGGCGCGCTCGGTGGGGCAGGCCAGCCCCGCATTGCCCGGCGGCCGTGCAGCGGGTGCGGTGTCCAAGGACGATTTCCAGGCGCTGCTCACGCGGTTTGGCGCCACCGAAGACCAGAAGCAGCAGATCACCGCAGGCTTTGACGCCGACAAGGACGGCGTCATCACCCATGATGAATTCCTCAAGGGGCTGGCGCGTACCAAGGGCCCGCAAGCGGGCAGCGATCCGTTTTCGCAAGCCGTGCTGCAGGTGATGGACCACGCGGGCAATGCCGATGGCACCGTGGCCAAGGAGGAGTTTGCTGCGCTCTCGTCGGCGTTTGCTCTGGCCGAACGGCGTACGCACACGGCCTGAACCGCCTGCGTGGACCTGCGCCCTGACCCGAGTGCGGGGAGGGCCGCTAGGGTTCAGAGGGCCGTATCAGGCAACCTTGGGCAGGGGCAGCGACACCCAGAAGCTGCTGCCCTTGCCCGGTTCGCTCTCCACACCCAGGCTGCCGCCCATGCCTTCGACGAGGCGTTTGCACAGTGCCAGACCCAGTCCGGCGCCTTCAAAGCTGCGCGTGGATGACCCATCCACCTGCTCGAACAGCGTGAAGATGCGGTGTTGGTCACCGGCCGCGATGCCGATGCCCTGGTCGGTCACCCGCAGGCGCCAGACCGTCGTTTCGGGGGTGTCCCGTTCGGTTTCCAGGGTCAACTGGATGTGGCCTGAGGGGCTGAATTTCACGGCGTTGTCCAGCAGGTTGACGAGCACCTGCTGAATGCGGCCTGCGTCCCCCACGTGGCAGGCATCGGTGCCTGCGCCATTGATGTCCATGAAGATGTGCAAGCCTTTTTGGCGCGCCTGTGGCTCCAGCAGTTGCACAGCATCGGCCGCCACCTCTGGCAGCGACAGCGGCGCAAACTGGAACGCCACCTGGCGTGTCTCCAGCGCAGCCAGGTCGATCAGGTCGTTCAGCATGCGCATGAGGCCTTTGGCCGCATCCATCACATTGTTCAGCGGGGGCTTCAGGCGCTCATCTTGTGTGCGATTGCGCACCAGTTCGGTCATGCCCAGGATCAGCGTCATGGGGGTCCGCAACTCATGCCCAACGTTGGCCAGAAAGATGCTCTTGGTGCGCAGGGCGGCCTCTGCGGCTTCTTTGGCAATGGACAGCGCCGCTGTGCGCTCCTTGACCCGTGACTCCAAGCGCTGGCGCTCTGCCTGCAGGGCCCGCTCCAGCTCCAGTCGCTCTGTCACGTCGCGGCCAATGCTGTGGTACCCGGCCGGGTGGCCCTGGGCGTCACGGTACAGGCGGCTGGACATCTCGAACCAGCGCACGTCGCCATTGGTGCAGCGCATCGGCAGCGTCAGCAGCGGCTGCCGCTCGCGCACCGCCTGGCGCAGTGCCGCAGCGCCTTCGGGCATCAATGTTTTGTAAAAGGAGCGGCCGATGACCTCATGCGCGGCGATTCCACGCGCCCGTTCGTCCGCGGGGCTCACATACGCCACCGTCATGTCGGGGTTGATGCGCCAGATCACCTCTTCGGCGCCTTCGGTCAGCAGCGTGAACTGCTGGTCCCGGTCAGACAGGTGCTGGTACAGGTGCATCGCCTCGCCCACAAACAGGTAAAAACAAACGCTGCTGAGCAGCAGGGCCAGCGTAAAAACGATGAGGGCATGCGGTGAATACGGCACCCTTTGCAGGCCATTGCTCCCGAGCACCAGCGCCAGGGTCACCAGGGTGTAGCCGATGCCTGCAGTCCGGCCCAGCAGCAGGTAGGCAGCCCCCACACCGATCAGGAACCACACGGCACGCAGTTCGTGGCCCATGGGCTGCAAGAGGGCATACGTGAACAACGCGAGCCCGATCACGGTCTGAAAGAGCGCCACCGGCGCATACACCTGCGGCCATCCGCGCACGGCCCACCACAGCACCACCGTCAACGCTGTGCTCGCACCGATAGCAAGGCTCCATGCCCCTGGGGTGCTGACCAGCCCCGCAGAGCCCACGCCCAGCAACAACAGCCCAAAAACCACGTTCGCCAACAGGATCCCTTGGAGCAGGCGAACCTGAAACAGCCTCATGTGACCGACGTGAGGGGGTGTAAGAGGCATGGACAGCGGGCAGAGTGGTTGTGAAATAGATATATCGTTTGTATCAAATAAATTATTAAAATGCAAATAGTATCAATTTAAGCGTATTTTTTACGCAAATTGATCATTTGATGCTTGGGTATGCGACCGAGTGGCTTGCTCCGACGGAGCGTCCCCATCACAGGACGCCCATGAAAAAGGGCCCTGAAAAGGGCCCGGGTGCACGCTGCAGAATTTTCCAGATGAGAGCAGTGTTCGCTCCCACCTGCATCGATGGCTCAAAGACCGTTCATATCCGGCCCATCAGCAGCAGGATCACCAGGATCAGCACTACCAGCCCAATCCCGCCGCTGGGCCCGTAGCCCCACGAGCGGCTGTGGCCCCAGGTAGGCAGCGCGCCGACCAGGATGAGGATCAGGACGATCAGAAGAATCAGCGAGAGTGACATGGCAGTTCCTTGTTGGAGTGGTTTGCGGTGAGTGCATTGTTGGGTGCACCCCGCGAACTGCCCGCAGGTGCCGCGCCCGCCGCGCGGTCAGGGATTTCCGACACCGGCTGTGGGATGCGCGGACTGCAGCGGGGCGGGGCCCCGCTGGCTCACTGCGCCGCCATGTCAAAAATGATAGCTGCCTGCGCATGATCCACTAGCGCTTGCGGCCGTTTTGGCTTGAAGTGTCCGCCGCGAGGCCCTGCCACGCGGCGGACGGGCTCAGTGGGCGCCCGCAGCGTCTGCCGCGCCCGCGCCGCCGGTGCGTGCAGGGCGCTTGGTCAGCCAGATCAGCCCGATGAGAAGCAAGAACAAGCCCGCCGAGCCCAGGAAGATGTCGTTGGCCGCGCGGGTGAAGGCCTGCTGGTCGATCAGCCGGTTGATCTGCGCGAGCGCCTGCATCTGCGTGAGGCCCGAGGCCATCAAGCCATCCAGCGTCTGCGCAAACACGCCCTGGCCTTGCACCAGCCCTTCGGTGAGGTGGGCGTGGTGCATGGCGGCGCGGCTCTCCCACAGCGTGGTGGCAATCGATGTGCCCATAGCCCCCGCGGTGATGCGCACGAAGTTCGACAACCCTGCAGCCGCCGGGATGCGGTCTGGCGACACACCGGCCAGCGTCAGCGTGGTCAGCGGGATGAAGAAGAACGCCATGGCCGCACCCTGCAGCAGCGTGGGGATCAGGATGTGGATGAAGTCCGTCTGCACCGTGAACTGCGAGCGCATCCACAGCACCGTGCTGAACACGATGAACGCGCCGGTGGCCATGCGGCGCGGGTCCCACTGGCCGACCTTGCGGCCCACCAGCGGTGTGAGCAGGATGGCAAATACGCCCACCGGCGCCAGCGCCATGCCGGCCGAGGTCGCGGTGTAGCCCATCCACTGCTGCAGCCACAGCGGCAGCAGCACCACGTTGCCGAAGAAGAGGGCGTAGGCCACCGACAGCGCCAGCGCACCAAAGGTGAAGTTGCGGCCCTTGAAGAGTTTCAGGTCCACCACCGGGTGCTTTTCCGTCAGCTCCCACACCAGGAACACGGCAAACGCCACCACGGCCACCACACACAGGGTGATGATCTCGCCCGAGGCAAACCAGTCCAGCTCCTTGCCCTTGTCGAGCATGAGCTGCAGCGCGCCCACCCACAGCACCAGCAGGCTCAGGCCCACGGTGTCAATCGGCAGCTTGCGGATGGGGGTCTCGCGCTTGCGGTAGATGCCCCAGGTCAACACCCCGGCCAGCAGCCCCACAGGCACGTTGATGTAGAAGATCCACGGCCACGAGATGTTGTCGGTGATCCACCCGCCGAGCAGCGGCCCCACCACGGGCGCGACCAGTGTGGTAACTCCCCACAGCGCCAGTGCCGTGCCTGCCAAGGCACGTGGGTAGCTGGCCAGCAGCAGCGTTTGCGACAGCGGAATCATCGGCCCGGCCACCAGGCCTTGCAGCACGCGGAAGAACACCAGCATCTCCAGCGACGACGCAAAGCCGCACAGCCAGGACGTCAGCACGAACAGCAGCACGCTCATGGTGAACAGGCGCACTGCGCCAAAGCGCTGCGTGAGCCAGCCGGTGAGCGGCACCGAGATTGCGTTGGCCACGCCAAAGCTGGTGATGACCCAGGTGCCCTGGCCGGGGCTCACGCCCAGGTCACCGGCAATGGCGGGGATGGAGACGTTGGCGATGGACGAGTCCAGCACGTTCATGAACGTGGCCAGCGACAGCGACAGCGTGCCCAGCAGCAGGGCGGTGCCCTGCAGTGGCGGATAGGCAGCGGGCGGGCCGGGTGGCGCCGCAGGGGGCGACACCGCAGCAGGCGCCGCCGGAGCGGGGGCCTGGCCTGCGGTGTCAGCAGTGGGGTTGGCGGCAGTCATGCTCGGTCAACTCCGCTCACTGCACCACCGGGGCCTGCACTGCAGGTTGCACCGGGGCCGATGCATGCTTTTGGGCCTGCACGGCGGGCTGACTGCTCACCTTGGGCGATGCCACCGCCACGGCGGACTTGCCGCTGCGGCCCAGGTTGGCGGCGATGATGTGCGCCACTTCGTCGTCGGCGGCCTTGAACTGCTCGTCGAACACGGCGGTGGCGGCCACGGGTGTGGAGCGCTGGGTGTCGGCCAGCGTCTTTCCGCTCTGGTCGGCAGTGTCCACCTTCACTTCCATCGACAGGCCCACGCGCAGTGGGTGCTCGGCCACTTCCTTGGGGTCGAGCGCAATGCGCACGGGCACACGCTGCACCACCTTGATCCAGTTGCCGGTGGCGTTCTGTGCGGGCAGCAGCGCAAAGGCGGCGCCTGTGCCCGCGCCCAGGCCTGTCACGGTGCCGTGGTAGGTCACCTTGGTGCCGTACACGTCAGCTTCCAGCTCGGCGGTCTGGCCGATGCGCAGGGTCTTGAGCTGGCTTTCCTTGAAGTTCGCGTCCACCCACAGGTCGTTCAGGGGCACCAGCGTCATCAGCGGGGCGCCCGCCTGCACGCGCTGGCCCACCTGCACGCCGCGCTTGGCCACGTGACCGTCCAGCGGTGCCACCAACTGCGCGCGCTGCACGGCCAGGTAGGCCTCGCGCACGCGGGCCGAGGCGCGCTGCACATTGGGGTGCTGCTCTACCGAGGTGCCTTCGGTCTGCGTCTGGCTGGCGGCCAGTTGTTCTTGTGCGGCCAGCACGGCCGACTGGGCGGCGGCCACGGTGCTCTTGGCGGCGGCCAGCTGCGCGGTGGCGTGTTGGAACTCTTCCTTGCCCACGGCACCGCTGGCCATCAGCGGGGTGCGGCGGTTCACGTCGTCCTGGGCACGGGCGGCATCGGCCTGGGCACGGGCCAGGTCGGCGCTGCGCAGGCTGACCTGGGCCTTGAGCGTGGAGTTGTTGGCATACAGGGTGCGCACTTCGCGCACCGTCTGGGCGAGCTGGGCCTCGGCCTGCTCCAGCGCCACGCGGGCGTCAGCGGGGTCGAGCTTGACCAGCAACTGGCCGGCCTTCACATAGTCGGTGTCGTCAGCGCCGATGGACACCACCGTGCCGCCGATCTGCGGCGTGATCTGCACCACGTTGCCTGCCACGTAGGCGTTGTCGGTGGTCTCGACATGGCGGCCATTGGCCCAGTGCCAGCCGCCCCAGCCGATGGCCACCAGCGCGACGGCTGCGGCGATGAGGGTGAGGCCGCGGCGGCGGGCGGTGTTGGCTTCGTTGGCGGTGAGGGGTTCGCTGTTGGCGGTCATGGCTGTGGTCTTTCAGGAATGTGTTGTTATGTGTTTTTGAATGAGTGCGGCGCGGTGCGGTGCGGTGGGCCGGTCAGTGCGCGGCGGCGGTGTGCAGCACGACCGTGTCGTCCGTCCAGCCGCCACCCAGGGCCTTCATCAGCACCAGGCGGGTGTCGAGCTGGCGGGCGCGCAGGTCCACGGCCAGGCGGCGCTGGGCCAGTACCTGGCTTTCGGTGGAGAGCACCACCAGGTAGTTGCCCAGGCCTGCGCGGTAGCGCTCCTGCGCAAAGCGGTAGGCTTTTTCGGCGCTGGCCACGGCCTCGTCCTGCAAGGCCTGCTGGCGGGTGAGCGACTGGATGGAGGCCACGGCGTCGCCGGCTTCCTTCACCGCATCGAGCACGGCGCCGTTGTACTGGGCGATGGCCACGTCCAGCTCGGCAGCGCGGCCGCCCAGCTGGGCGCGCAGGCGGCCCCCGTCAAAAATGGGCAGGCGCAGCGCGGGCGTCACTCCCATCTGGCGCGAGCTACCGTTGAACAAACGGTCCAGCCCCAGCGAGTTCAGGCCAATGAACGCGCCGATGTTGATGTTGGGATAGAACTCGCTGCGCGCGCTGTTCACACCTTGCGTTGCCGCTTCCACGCGCCAGCGCGCGGCCACCACATCGGGGCGGCGGCCCAGCAGGTCGGCACCCAGCACCTCGGGCACGGCAGTGGACTGCAGGGCGGCAAGGCGGGGCGTGAGCTGGGGCAGGGCATCGGGCGCCTGGCCGGTCAGCACGGCCAGTTGGCGGCGGCCCAGGGTGATCTGCTCCTCGAGCGCTTCGATTTGTGTGCGGGCGTCGGGCACAGCGGCCTGGGCCTGGGTCAGCTCGACCTGGCTGTCCAGGCCTGCAGAGGTGCGCTCTTGCGTGAGCTTGCGCTGTTCTTCGCGCTGCTCCAGCGCGCGCGTCGCCACGTCGCGCTGGGCCACCAGCCGGGCCAGCGCCACATAGCTGCGCCCCACCTGGGCGGCCAGGGTGTTGGCGGCGGCGGCCGCATCGGCCTGGGCGGCGCGGGCCTGGCCCAGCGCGGCCTGCAGCTCGGCAGCGTGCTGGCCAAAGAAGTCGGGCGACCAGCTCAGCGTGGCCTGCACGGTGCCGCTGTTGTATGTGTTGCCGGCCACCGGGGCAGGCACCAGCCCGTTGGCGGTGTAGCGCTGGCGGGTAGCGTCCCCGCCCAGGGTGGCTTGGGGGCCGTTGGCGGCCTCGCGCACCTGGCTCAGGGCCACGGCTTGCTCCAGGCGGGCACGGCTCACGGCCAGGCTGGGGTTACCTTGCAGGGCGGTGTCGATCAGGGTGTTGAGCTGCTCGTCACCCAGCGCTTTCCACCACTGGCTGGGGGCCACCACGTCGGTGGTGGTTGCGGTCAGGCCAGCGGCGGCCGGGGTGGCTTGCGCCAGCGGTGTGTGGGCCGGGCCGGGGTTGGCGCAGCCCACCAGCAGCAGCGCGGCGGCCAGGGCAACGGCCGATACCGCCAGATGGGCGGCGAGGGCAGAGCGGGTGGACAGGGAGGTGGGGGCAGTGGCAATCACGGAAATCTCCAGGGGGCAGGGCAACAGGGCGGGGTCAACCGGCTGCGGGTTCGGTGGGTGAGGGGGGCTGCTGGCGCAGCGCTTCGCCGTTGGCCAGCATGCGGCGCAGCATGGACAGCAAAAGCTGCCACTCGTCATGGCTGAAGTCGCTGAGGTGGCCGTTGAGCACGTCGGCCAGCACGGGCGGCACCAGGGCTGCAATGCGCTGGCCTTCCGGTGTGAGCCTGAGCTGCACGACGCGGCGGTCCACGGTGGAGCGCTCCCGCACCACCAGGCCCTTGGCTTCCATGCGGTCGAGCGATCGGGTCATGGAGGCGGGGTCGGTCTCCAGGTCACGCGCCAGGCTGGCCACGGTGGCGGTCTCGCATAGCGACAACTTGAACAGCGGCAGCCACTGGGCGTAGGTGAGTTCGTGCAAAGACAGCTGGGCATCGGCCTGCGTGCGGATGGACGACATCACCTTGCGCATCAGGTAGCCGACGCTGTTTTCGGGCACCAGCTTGCTGGGGTCGTAGTGCTCGGCGTTATAGAACGCGGGGGCTTGGCTGGGTTCGGGAGGGGCTGACATGGGTGGGAAATTTAATTGACTAGACAATTATTGTCTTTGCATTGATTAAATTCCAGACACTGAAGAGGGGCCTTTGAGCGGGGTGGGAGCCCACGAACGGGAGGTAACGGACGGGGCTTCGCGGTGCTGAAAATGGCGCGAGCGAAGGGAGTGCGCCCCTGCAAGCAGCCTTGCAGAATGTCAATTTGCTACGTATTTGATAGCTGATAAGGCATGTTCGACTAGCGCATCAGCCCAAAAAACCTTGATTTTTGGTGCGCAGGCTACCGCCGATATAGTGAGGCGCCTTGTTGACCGCCCCTTCTGTGACTTGCCCACCGGGACACCGCCATGACCGCTGCTGCTGATTCGTCTGCCTCCCTGCCCACTGCCTTGGACATTGCACCGCCCCTGCGCTTTGCCGTGATGGGCGCGGGTGCCGTGGGCTGCTACTTTGGTGCCTTGCTCGCCCGGGCGGGTCATGCCGTCACGCTCATCGGGCGGCCCGCCCACGTGCTGGCCGTGCGTGACAACGGTCTGCGGCTGCAGACGGCGGCGATGGATGTGCAGGTGCCCCTGGCGGCCAGCACCGAGGCCAGCGCGGTGCACGGCGCGGACGTGGTGCTGTTCTGCGTGAAGTCGTCCGACTCGGAAGACGCCGCGCAGCAGATCCGCCCACATTTGGCCCCTGGCGCGCTGGTGCTGACCTTGCAGAACGGTGTGGACAACGACGAGCGCGTGCGCGCCGTGCTGGACGCCAGCACCCCCGTGGCAGCCGCGGTGGTCTATGTGGCCACTGCCATGGGCGGCCCCGGGCATGTGGTGCACCATGGCCGGGGCGAGCTGGTGATTGCGCCTTCGCCACGCAGCGACGAGGTGGCCCGCCAGCTCACGGCGGCGGGCATTCCCACCCAGGTGTCAGACAATGTGCGTGGCGCGCTCTGGGCCAAGCTGCTGCTCAACAGCGCCTACAACGCGCTGTCGGCCCTGTCGCAGCAGCCCTACGGCCCGCTGGTGCAGGTGCCCGGCGTGACGCAGGTGATTGCCGACATCGTGGCCGAGTGCCTGGCGGTGGCGGCGGCTGACGGAGTGACGATTCCGGGCGATGTGCAGGCGGCGGTGCGCGGCATTGCCAGCACCATGCCCGGGCAGTATTCGTCCACCGCGCAGGACCTGGCGCGGGGCAAACCCACCGAGATCGACCACCTGAATGGCTACGTGGTCAAGCGCGGCGCCGCCTTGGGCGTGCCGACGCCGCTGAACCACGCGCTGCAGGTGCTGGTGAAGCTGGCCGAGATGAAGCGCGCTGCGGGCTGAACCGGGGGGGGCCGTCAGGCCAGGGCCGCCTCTTCCAGCAGCCGCTCGCGCACTTCCTGCGCGGCCTGCACCATGTGGCGCAGGGCGGCTTCGGTCTCGGGCCAGCCCCGGGTTTTGAGGCCGCAGTCGGGGTTCACCCACAGGTGCTCCACGGGCACGACCTCGGCGGCTTTTTCCAGCAGCGCGGCCATCTCCTGTACGCCGGGCACGCGGGGCGAGTGGATGTCGTACACGCCGGGGCCGATCTCGTTCGGGTACTTGAAGTCGCCAAAGCCCTGCAGCAGCTCCATGTCCGACCGGCTCGTCTCAATCGTGATCACATCGGCGTCCATGGCCGCGATGGCGGGCAGGATGTCGTTGAACTCGCTGTAGCACATGTGGGTGTGGATCTGCGTGTCGTTGCGCACGCCGCTGGCACTGATGCGGAAGGCTCGCGTGGCGCGCTCCAGATAGCTCTTCCACCCCGCGCGGCGCAGCGGCAGCCCTTCGCGGATGGCGGGCTCGTCGATCTGGATGATGGCGATGCCGGCAGCTTCGAGATCACACACCTCGTCGCGGATCGCCCAGGCGATCTGGTCAGCCGTGGTGGCGCGGGGCTGGTCGTCGCGCACAAAGCTCCATTGCAGGATGGTGATGGGGCCGGTGAGCATGCCTTTCATGGGTTTGGGCGTCAGGCTTTGCGCATACTGCGTCCAGGCCACCGTCATGGGCGTGGGGCGGGCCACGTCGCCGTAGATGATGGGCGGCTTCACGCAGCGCGAGCCATAGCTTTGCACCCAGCCGTTGGCGGTGAAGGCAAAGCCGTCGAGCTGCTCGCCAAAGTATTCGACCATGTCGTTGCGCTCGGCCTCGCCGTGCACCAGCACGTCCAGCCCCAAGGTTTCCTGCTTGCGCACGGCCAGGGCAATTTCAGCTTCCATCTTCTGTTGGTAGTGGGCCGCATCGAGTGCCCCGCGCTTGAAGGCGGCGCGTGCGGCGCGGATCTCGGCGGTCTGCGGGAACGAGCCAATCGTGGTGGTGGGCAACAGCGGCAGCCTCAGCCGTGCGCGCTGGGCCTTTTGCCGGGCGGGGAAGGCGCTGGCGCGCTGGTCGGCCCCTGGTGCGGCCGCGGCAATGCGGGCCGCCACGGTGGCGCGGTGCACACGCGGGCTGGCACGGCGGGCGGCCAGGGCGGTGCGGGCGGCGTGCAGTTCGTCGTCCACCGCCGCCTCGTCTTGTGACAAGGCGGTGGACAGCACGCGCAGCTCATCCAGTTTTTCCACCGCAAACGCCAGCCAGGATTTCACCTCGGCGTCCAGTTGCGTTTCGGCCTCTAGGCTGAACGGCACATGTAGCAGAGAGCACGATGGCGCCAGCCACAGCTCGCCCTGGTGCTTGTCGGCCACGGGGCGCAGCTTTTGCAGCGCCGCATCCAGGTCAGTGCGCCAGATGTTGCGGCCGTCCACGATGCCCACCGACAGCACTTTGTGCGAGGGCAACCAGTCGGCCACGCCCACCAACTCGTCGGGGGCGCGCACGGCGTCCACATGCAGGCCGGCCACGGGCAGCTGGCAGGCAAGGCGCAGGTTCTCGGCCAGCGGCGAGAAGTAGGTGGCCAGCAGCAGCTTGGGCGCGCTGCGGGCGAGTTGCCAGTAGCTGGGCTCAAAGGCATGGCGCCACGCATCGGGCAGGTCCAGGCCCAGGATGGGCTCGTCGATCTGCACCCATTCCACGCCCAGGGCCTTCAGGCGTGCCAGCACGGCCTCGTACACGGGCAGCAGTTGCTCCAGCAGACTGAAGCGGTCAAAGCCCGCCGCCTTGGATTTGCCCAGCCACAAAAAGCTCAGCGGCCCCAGCAGCACGGCCTTGACGCGGTGGCCCAGCGCCTGGGCCTCGGCCACCTCGGCAAACAGGCGCTCGCTGGCCAGGTGGAACTGGGTGTGGGCGCTGAACTCGGGCACGAGGTAGTGGTAGTTGGTGTCAAACCACTTGGTCATCTCCAGCGCGGGCTGGCCAGCGGTGTGGTGCGTAGCCTGGCAACCGGCGCTGCAGCTGGCGTGGCCTTCGGAGGCCTGTGCCGACACGCCCCGCGCCATCGCAAAGTAGCGGGCCAGTTCGGGTGTGTGGGCGTCAAAGCCAAAGCGCGCAGGCTCGCAGCCCAGCAACTGGATGTGGTTGGCCACATGGTCGTACAGCGCAAAGTCGCCCACGGTCACAAAGCCGAGGCCCGCATCGGCCTGCGCCTGCCAGTGCAACTGGCGCAACTGGGCGGCCGTGGCCTGCAGATCGGCCTCGGTGTTGTCACCGCGCCAGAAGGATTCGAGTGCGAATTTCAGCGCACGCTGCGCGCCCATGCGCGGAAAGCCCAGGGTGTGCGTGCGCACAGGGCGGCGGGTGGTTGGAGCGGCGAGCGACATGGTGATTTCCTTCTTCTGAATGGAGCAATGCAATGAAGGCACCGATGGTCGCTCGGGCTCGTTTATTATTCAAACGAAAGTTTTGGTCGATCAACTTGAAAATTAATAATGAATCAGTCGATTCTGGAAGTGCGCCACCTGCGCACGCTGGTGGCCTTGCGTGACAGCGGCAGCCTAGTGCGGGCCGCGCAGCTGCTCAACCTCACGCAGTCGGCGCTCTCGCACCAGATCAAGCTGCTGGAAGACCGCTACGGCCAGCCGCTGTTCGAGCGCAAGTCGGTGCCACCGCAGTTCACCGCCGTGGGCGAACGCCTGCTGGCGCTGGCCGATGCCGTGCTGCCGCAGGTGGAAGGGGCCGAGCGCGACATTGCCCGCCTGGTGCTGGGGCAGGGCGGGCAGATGCGCATTGCGGTGGAATGCCACACCTGCTTTGACTGGCTGATGCCCGCGATGGACGCGTTTCGCACCCGCTGGCCCGAGGTGGAGCTGGACATTGTGAGCGGCTTTCACGCCGACCCGGTGGGCCTGCTGCACCAGGGCCGGGCCGATGTGGCCATCGTGTCGGAGGTGGATGGTGACGAGGCGGGCGTGGACTACCACGCGCTGTTTGGCTTTGAGATCCGTGCGCTGCTGGCCAACACGCACCCGCTGGTGGGCAAACCGCACCTGGTGGCGCAGGACTTTGCCGACCAGACCATCATCACCTACCCCGTGCCCGACGAAATGCTCGATTTGATCCGCCAGGTGCTGGAGCCCGCAGGCGTGCGCCCCCCGCGCCGCACCACCGAGCTGACGGTGGCCATGCTGCAGTTGGTGGCCAGCGGGCGCGGCGTGGCGGCGCTGCCGCTGTGGGCGGTGCAGAGCTACCTGGACCGGGGGTATGTGACGGCGCGGCCCATCGGTGAAAAAGGCCTGCGCGGCGAGCTGCACGCCGCCTGCCTGCCCAGCCTGTCGGCCAAGCCGTATCTGCAGGACTTTGTGCAGGTGACGCGCGAGACCAGTTTTGTGACGCTCAAGGGCGTGGAGTTGTTGTGACTGGCTCAGGCGCGTACTTGTCGCCCACTTCTTCGCGCAGCGGGTGGGTGTCGTAGACGATGTTCATGTCGCGGATGCGAGTGCTGCCCGCGTCGAAGGTGAACACATCCACGCAGGTGAACGTCACCTCGCGCCCATCGTTCAAAGTCCAGTCGTAGCGGAAATAGGCGGCGACCCGCACGGCGCCGCCGTTGTCTGGTTGCGCGGAGACGAACAGATCCAGCACGGTGATCACGCTGCCGCTGGAAGCCTGGGCGAGCTTTTGGAAAAAGTCGCTTGCGCGCATCGTGCCCAGAAAGGGCGAGTGCACCACGCCATCGTCTTCAAAGCAGGCGATCAGCCCCTCGGTGTGGCTGGCGTGCAAGTGGGCGAGGTAGGTGCGGACGGTATCGATGGGGGTATGGCTCATACGCGGCGTTGCAAAGGTCGTGGAATGGAGTGCGTAGCTTCGCCAAGTCCGCGCCGTGCGACAAGAGACAATGGTGGCTTATATATAAAAGATGTTTATGTATCTGCGCTACCTGCAATACCTCCATGCGGTCATCGAGCAAGGCTCGTTTGCCTTGGCGGCCAGGGCCTGCGGCGTGTCGCAGCCCGCGATAAGCCATGGCATGAAAGCACTGCAAGCCCACTTTGCGCAGCCCTTGCTGGTGCGGGAGGGGCGCCGCCATGTGCCCACCGATCTGGCCCGGGCCGTAGCCGCGCAGGCCCTGCCCCTGGCACAAGGGGTGGAGGCTCTGCCCCGCGCTTCGGTGACTGCGGCAGACCAGCATCGGCTGCGGGTGGGTCTCACGTCTTCTGCGGCGCTGGTCTGCGGTCCGCTGCTGTATGCCAGCTGGTGCCTGCCCAACGCCCGGCGCTCCCTGGAGATGGCGACAGCCGATGAAGGCAGCCTGCTGGAAGGCCTGCTGCAGCGGCGCTTTGATGCGGTCATCGCCCCCAAGCCGCGCAAGTTCGTGCACCCCGACGTGGTGGAGCGGCCCCTGTACGAGTTGCAGCCCCAGGTCTATGCGCGCAAAGGCCACCCACTGGCCCGGGCCCAGTCGCTGGTGCAACTGCAGGGCGCTGCGTGGGCCTGTGTGGGGCCCAGCGTCAGTGGGCCGGTGGATGTGTTGACGGAAGCGCACCGCGTGCGCCGCATGCCCGTCCCCAAGATGTCCGTGCGTTGCCCCGACTTTGCCAGCCTGCTGCACCTGGTGGCGCAGTCCGACCTGCTGGCTGTTGTACCGCACCCTGCGTTGCTGGGCGGTGCGTCCACGCTGGTGGTGCCGTTTCGGCTGGCGGAGTCTCTGCCGCTGTATGGCATGTGGCTGTTCGAACCCCGGGGTCACAGGTCACGGCTGGGTCCCGAGGTGTTTGCGCCTGCGGGCTGAGTCTGGCGCGCAGGCGCTGACCGAAACATTGCAAGGAGGATCAGTGTTTGAAATTGGTGTTGCAAGACTCCATAATCGCTTTCCTCATCCCTTCACCGAGCCTTTGCACCATGCACCATCCGCAGCGCCGCCCACACTCAGCCCCTTCGTTTGTCCGCCCCCTGATGGCCTCGCTGGCGCTGGCGTTTGCCGCCGCCGTGGCCCACGCTGCGCCGGTGGCTGATGTCCATGCGCTGGCCCAGAAGGAGCAGCAGCCGCTGCTCGACACCCTGCGTGACCTGGTGCACATCGAGTCGGGCAGCAAGGACATCGAGGGCCTGAACCAGATCGCCGAGCGCATTGCCAGCCAGCTCAAGCAACTGGGCGGCACGGTGGATGTGCTGCAAACCAGCGACATCTACCGACTCGACGACACCCCCGAAAAGGTGGGCCCTGCCGTGCAGGCCGTGTTCAAGGGCACGGGCAGCAAGAAGATCATGCTCATCGCGCACATGGACACGGTGTACCTCAAAGGCATGCTCAAAGGCCAGCCGTTCCGCATCGATGGCGACAAGGCCTATGGCCTGGGCATTTCGGACGACAAGCAGGGCATCGCGCTCATCATCCACACCGTGGCCTTGCTGCAAAAGCTCAACTTCAAGGACTACGGCACGCTCACCGTGCTGATCAACGGTGACGAAGAAATCAGCTCACCCGGCTGGCGCAGCACCATCACCCGCGTGGCGGCTGAACAAGATGTGGTGTTCTCCTTCGAAGGCGGCGGCACCGACGGCACACTGCGCCTGGCCACCAGCGGCATTGGGGCGGCCTACCTCACGGTGCAGGGCAAGGCGTCGCACGCCGGGGCCAAACCGGAAGATGGCGTGAACGCGCTGTACGAGCTGTCGCACCAGCTGCTGCAAATGAAGGACTTGTCCAAGACCGACGAGGGCCTCAAGCTGAACTGGACGGTGTCCAAGGCAGGTACCAACCGCAACGTGATTCCGGCCGAAGCCACGGCCCAGGCCGATGCGCGCGCGCTGCGTGTGGCGGACTTTGAAGGGCTGGAGAAAGGCCTGCAAGAGAAGGTGAAGAGCAAGCTGCTGCCCGCATCCAAGGTGGATGTGAAGTTTGAAGTGCGCCGCCCGCCGCTGGAGGCCAGCGACGCATCCCGCCGCGTGGCGGGTTACGGCAAGGTCATCTACCAGGAGCTGGGCATGTCGCTCAATGTGGTGGAAAAAGCCACCGGCGGCGGCACCGACGCAGCTTTTGCGGCGCTCAAGACCAGGGGCGCGGTGGTGGAGGGCATGGGCCTGTCGGGCTACGGCGCGCACTCCAACGATGCGGAGTACGTGCAGATCAACACCATCGTGCCGCGCCTGTACCTGGCCACGCGCATGATCATGGACATCTCGCGCGACCGCGTGAAGTGACGCGCTGAACTGCCCCACACCCTCCCTGTGAGGGCAGCTGCGTCACGCAGGGCGCCGTGGCGGGCTCAAGCGCCCGGCGTGCCCGGCACCGGCGTGCGCACGGTGCCCGTCGCAAAGAAGGATGCCAGG
Source organism: Acidovorax sp. Root70 (assembly GCF_001428225.1). NCBI lineage: Bacteria > Pseudomonadati > Pseudomonadota > Betaproteobacteria > Burkholderiales > Comamonadaceae > Acidovorax > Acidovorax sp. Root70. Next base: position 312,456 of record NZ_LMHQ01000028.1, on the reverse strand, counting down.
TTCTCCAGCACCAGGTCTGCCATGGCGCGACGGGTTTCGTGGGTGGCGCTGGCGGTGTGCGGGGTCAGCACCACGTTGTCCAGCGCCATCAGCGCGGCGGGCACGCTGGGTTCGTTCTCAAACACGTCCAGCCCGGCGCCGGCAATGCGGCGCTCGGTCAGCGCATCGATCAGTGCCGCCTCGTCCACCACAGTGCCACGCGCCACATTGATGAGAAATCCCTTGGGGCCCAAGGCCTCCAGCACATCGCGGTTGACGAGGTGGCGCGTTGCAGCGCCGCCTGCAACGGTGAGCACGAGGTAGTCGGCCCACTGCGCCAGCGCGGTCACCGACTCGAAGTACGGCAGTGCGCATTCCTGTGCCGGGCGGCGGTTGTGGTACCCGACCTCCATGCGAAAGCCGCTCGCACGCTCGGCCACGGCCTGCCCGATGCGGCCCATGCCCACAATGCCCAGCCGCTTGCCGGACACGCGGGTGCCCAGTGCGTATCTGGCCTTCGGCCATTCACCACGGCGCACAAAACGGTCGCTGGCGGCCACATGGCGTGACACATCCAGCATCAGTGCAAACGCCATGTCGGCCACACAGTCGTTGAGCACGCCAGGCGTGTAGCCCACCTGCACGCCGCGTGCCTTGGCTGCGTCGATGTCCAGTGCGTCAAAGCCCACACCAAAGCTGCTGATGACTTGGAGGCGTGGCAGGGCCGCGATGACTTCGCCCCTGAGGCCAATGGCGGCGGTGGTCACCACCCCGGTGAAATCCGCAGCGCGCGCCGCCAGAAAAGCCGCTGGATCGGTCTGGTCGGCTAGGCAGGCGACGCTGTAACGGGCAGCCAGTTCGGCCTCCAGTGCAGGAAGGGGCAGGCGGCCGATTTGCAGGATGCGAGGGGGAGTCGTGGTCATGGTTTCGTGGGGCAACAGTGCCAAAAAATGCAAGGGGCGGCATACGGCGGCACACAGCCGCCCCGATGCGTCTACATCATGCCGCGACGCGCACGGCCTGGCGCGCCAGCAGCTTCCACTGGCCCCCTTGCTGTTGCCACACGCCCAGGATCTTGATCTGCACCTTGCCGGGCTTGCCCGAGTCGTTGGTGTCGGCCGTGAGGGTGTGGCGCACGATGGCGGTGTTGCCCACCACCTTGATGGTCTGGTCGGTGATGGCGATGGTCACGAAGTCGGACTTGCCAGCGATCAGGTCGCCGATGAAGCTGTCCTTGGTGTCCACGCGGCCGCCCGAATGGCCGTAGCTCAGGTCGTCGGCGACGAGGGCGGTCAGTGCAGCGGGCGTGGGGTCAATCATGGCCACGCGCAGCTTTTCTGCGGCGGCAGCCACTGCCTGTTCGGTCGATGCCGAGGAGGCTGTGGCTGCCGCACCCGTGGCGCAACCTGCGAGCGCGGCAATGGTCACGGCGGCGGCTGCGGCCAGAATGATTTTCTTGAACATCTTGTCTGTCTCCGTTGTTGTGTTGATGGTTTGGAAATGGGCGTGCCAAGACTGCCCCCGGACCTGTGCACGGCCGGGCCCGAGGTGTTGGTTTGGACTGGAAAAAAAGGGCCTGGAAAACCAGGCCCTAAGCAGGCCCTGAACCAGCCGGCTCTTACTGCGGCCCGAGCTTGTCAATCAGCGCCTTGAGCTCTTCCATCTCGCTGGGCTTGAGGTCCACCAGCGGCGCCCGCACCGGCCCACCGTCATGGCCCACGATGCGNAAAAAAGGGCCTGGAAAACCAGGCCCTAAGCAGGCCCTGAACCAGACGGCTCTTACTGCGGCCCGAGCTTGTCAATCAGCGCCTTGAGCTCTTCCATCTCGCTGGGCTTGAGGTCCACCAGCGGCGCCCGCACCGGCCCACCGTCATGGCCCACGATGCGTGCCCCCGCCTTGATGATCGACACCCCATAGCCCTCCACCCGGTTGCGGATGGCCAGATACGGCATGAAGAACGACTTGAGCAGCCGGTGCTGCGTGGCCGTGTCATCACTCGCCACCGCCTGGTAGAACTCCATTGCCGTCTTGGGAATGAAGTTGAACACCGCCGACGAATACACCGGCGTGCCCAGCGCCTTGTAGGCGGCTGCATACACCTCGGCCGTGGGCAGACCGCCCAGGTACGAGAAACGGTCCCCCATCTTCATGTAGATGGAAGACATGGTTTCGATGTTGCCCACCCCATCCTTGAACCCCACCAGGTTCGGACAACGCTCGGCCAGGATGGCCAGGGACTCGGCCGTGAGCTTGGTGCGGTCGCGGTTGTAGACGATCACACCGAACTTCACGCTGTTGCAAACCTGGGCCACATGCTCGATCAGGCCTTCCTGCCCGGCTTCGGTCAGGTAGTGCGGCAGCAGCAGGATGCCGTGGGCACCCAGGCGCTCGGCCTCTTGCGCGTGGGCAATGGCCGTGCGGGTGGGGCCACCGGCGCCGGCAATGATGGGCACCTTGCCCCGGCAGGTCTCCACCGCCGTCTTGATGACCTCGCTGTACTCGGGGCCCGAGAGNCGGTTGTAGACGATCACACCGAACTTCACGCTGTTGCAAACCTGGGCCACATGCTCGATCAGGCCTTCCTGCCCGGCTTCGGTCAGGTAGTGCGGCAGCAGCAGGATGCCGTGGGCACCCAGGCGCTCGGCCTCTTGCGCATGGGCAATGGCCGTGCGGGTGGGGCCACCGGCRCCGGCAATGATGGGCACCTTGCCCCGGCAGGTCTCCACCGCCGTCTTGATGACCTCGCTGTACTCGGGGCCCGAGAGCGAGAAGTATTCGCCCGTGCCGCCGGCGGCAAACAGGGCGCTGGCGCCATAGGGGGCSAGCCACTCCAGGCGCTCGATGTAGGTCTTGGGGCGGAAGTTGCCCTGCTCGTCGAAGTCGGTGATGGGGAACGAGAGCAGGCCGGAGCCCATGATGGTTTTGAGTTCTTGCGGGGTCATGGTGGNTCTTGGGGCGGAAGTTGCCCTGCTCGTCGAAGTCGGTGATGGGGAACGAGAGCAGGCCGGAGCCCATGATGGTTTTGAGTTCTTGCGGGGTCATGGTGGTCATTGCAAAGAGAAAAGTGGATGAAGCGGGTCGAAAGCCCGGATATCAGTCGAGCTTGATGTTGGCGGCCTTCACCACGCTGGCCCAGCGCGCGCGTTCCTTGGTGAAGAACTGGTCCTGCTCGGTGGAGGTCATGGTCACCACTTCGGCGCCCTGGCCGGCCAGGCGCGAGCGGATCTCGGGCGCGCGGATGGCGGTGATGAGTGCCTTGTTGAGCTTTTGCACGACGGCATCCGGCGTGCCGCGAGGCAGCAGTACGCCTTGCCAGGTGCCGGACTCGTAGCCGGCCACACCTTGCTCGGCAATCGTGGGCACGTCACCGATCAGCGGCATGCGGGTGGACTTGGAAACGCCCAGCACCTTGAGCTTGCCGTTTTGTACCTGGGGCAGGGTGGCCAGCATGCCGTTCATCAGCACCTGGGTCTGGCCCGCCACGGTGTCCTGAATTGCGGTGACGCCGCCCTTGTAGGGGATGTACTGCCAGCGTGCGCCGCTGGCGCGCTCCAGCGCCACGCCCGCCAGATGGGGCGCGCTGCCGGTGGCCGTCACGGCAAAGTTCAGCTCGTTCTTCTTGGAGTAGGCGATCAGCTCCTTGAGGTTGTTGACCGGCACCGAGGGGTGCACCACCAGCAGGTGGGGCGAGTAGGCCAGCATGGTTACACCGCGCAGGTCTTTGGAGGGGTCGAAAGACAGCTTGGTGTAGACCGAGGGGCTGATCGCCAGCGCGCCCACATCACACAGCAGCATGGTGTAGCCATCGGGCTCGGCTTTGGCCACAAAGTCGGCACCCAGGTTGCCATTGGCGCCGGGCTTGTTCTCGACGATCACGCTCTGCTTGAGCGATTCGGACAGCGCCTGGCTGATCGAGCGCGCAATGATGTCAGAGCTGCCGCCTGGTGGGTAGGGCACCACGATGCGCAGTGTCTTGGCAGGCCATTCAGCGGTCTGGGCCGTGGCAGAAGCTGCCGCCAGAGCGGCAGTGCAGGCCAGAAGAATTGCGCGACGTTGCAGGCTCATGGAATGTCTCCGTGTGTTTGTGTTGTTAGTCATCGTACAACTAGATCGAAAAATATGCAATCCATGCCGGTGCCATTCAGTGCATGTTTAGGTGGATTTCAGGGTTTGTACTGAGATTTCTGGTCCAAAAAAGTCCAGAGATTGTTGACTGGCGGGTGTTTCAAGGTTGTACGTGACATCGGGTAATCCCTTTCTCTGTCAGCGCTGAAGATGGGTCAGAATGCATTCCTTGTTGTATGACGACATATCACAATTACACGATGCTGCAGCAATGAATCGCCCTGCGAATGGCGTCTCCGGGCGCAGCAGAACCACCACAACCTCACTGGCGGGCGCGCTTCAGAGTCGCAGTCCAGCCGAAGGCACTACCAGGGGACCGAGCATGACCATCCCATTTCGTATCCATCACCGCGTCGCGCCCGTGATGCTGGCCGTCGCAACCGCGCTGGGCGTACAGGCTGTGCAGGCAGCCACCTGGGTGTACGTGGCCAATGCAGACAGCCAGGATGTGTCGGTGCTGGAGCTGGACCGCGCCGCCGGGACGCTCAAGCCCGTGGACACCACGGCACTGGGCGGCGCTGCCATGCCCATGGCCGTCAGCCCGGACAAGCGCGTGCTCTATGTGGCATTGCGCTCGCAGCCGTTTCGGGTGGTCAGCCTGGCCATTGACCCGGCGAGTGGCAAGCTGCGCAAGCTGGGCGAGGCGCCGTTGGCCGACAGCATGGCCAATATCGACACCGACGCCACCGGGCGCTGGCTGTTCGCAGCCTCCTACCCCGGACACAAGATCACGGTCAACAGCATTGGCAAGGACGGTGTCGTGGGAGCGGTGCAGCAGCTCATCCCCACCGCGCCCAACGCGCACGCCATCCACGCGGACGCAGCCAACCGCTATGTCTTTGCTACCAGCCTGGGTGGCGACCACCTCTCGGCCTGGAAGTTTGATGCAGAGACCGGCAAGCTCACCGCCCACGAGCCCGCGCTGACCCCCGTGGCGCCCGAAAAGTCCGGCCCCCGCCATTTTGTCTGGAGTGGCGATCAGCGCCACCTGTATCTGCTGGACGAACTGGATGCGGCCGTGCATGTGATGGCCTACGACAAGGAGCGTGGCACGCTGCGCCCGCTGCAGCGCACCACAGCATTGCCCGCAGGTTTTGCGGGCAAGCCCTGGGCCGCCGACATTCACCTATCGCCCGATGGCCGCACGCTGTATGCGTCGGAGCGCACGTCCAGCACGCTGAGCACGTTTCGCGTCGATACCGCCACCGGGCAGCTGCAGCCCCTGGGGCATGTGCCCACCGAAAAGACGCCGCGCGGTTTTGCAGTGGACGCGTCTGGCCGCTTCCTGATCGCTGCGGGACAGGAGTCGCACCACGTCGCACTGCACCCCATTGACCCCGCGACAGGCCTTCCCGGTGTGCCCACCCGCGTTCCGGTGGGCAAGAACCCCAACTGGATCGAGATCGTCGATATGCCCTGAGCGAGTAAGGGCGTGCGTTCACAGGCTGCACCGACAACACGGCCTCCGCAGGCGCCCTCGCTCTTTGCCCCCTTTTTTCATTGCCCCTAGGAGACAAACACATGCAACGCAGAACCCTGGTCCAATCCGCAGCCCTGGCAGCTGCAGGCGCGCTGATGGCGCTGCCCGCCATGGCCCAGACCACCTGGCCCACCGGCAAAGCCATCAGCTACGTGGTGCCCTTTGCCGCTGGTGGCACCACCGACACCCTGGCCCGTCTGATCGGCCAGCAACTCGGCACAGCCCTGGGCACGACGGTGGTGGTGGAGAACAAGGGCGGTGCGGCTGGAAGCATCGGCTCGGAGGCCGCCGCGCGCTCGGCCCCGGATGGCTTCACGCTGCTGGGTGGCACGGTCAGCTCGCATGCCATCAACATCAGCCTGTACCCCAAGCTGGGCTACGACCCCATCAAGTCGTTCAGCCCCGTCACGCTGATCGGCACCAACCCGGTGGTGCTGGTGGTGTCGGCCAACAGCCCTTATAAAACCCTGAAAGACGTGCTGACGGCCGCCAAGGGCAAGCAGGGCGGCCTGTCGTCTGCGTCCGCCGGCACGGGCAGCTCACAGCATCTGGCGGTGGAACTGCTGGCCTACAAGTCGGGCGTGAAGTTCACGCACATCCCCTACAAGGGCAGCGGCCCCGCCATCCAGGACGTGATCAGCGGCCAAGTGGACATGATGTTCGATACCACCGTGGTGGCCGCACCGCACATCCAGAGCGGCAAGCTGCGCGCCATTGCCGTCACGTCGCCCAAGCGCCTGGCCTCCATGCCCGACGTGCCCACGGTGGCAGAGTCGGGTGTGGCCGAGCTCAAGGACTTCGAGGTGCAGTCCTGGCAGGCGATTTTTGTGCCGGCCGGCACGCCCACCCCAGTGGTGAGCCGCCTGCACGACGAGATCCGCAAGATCCTCGCCCAGCCCGACATGCAGACCCGCCTCAAAGGTTTTGGCATGGAGCCTGCCGACATGAGCGTGGCCCAGATCGCCACCTTCCAGAAGGCCGAAGTGGACAAATGGGCGCAGGTCATCAAGGCGGCCAACATCAAGGTGGACTGATCGCCCGGCCGATCCTGTTTTCTTCCTGTAGAGACTTGGCGGAACTGCCTTTGGGCCGTTCCGCCTTTTTTATTGCGGGTTGGGCGCTGGCGCGCTCGCGGGGGCGTCCGTCGATGGCGAGCGATGTGCGAGCACGAGATCGGGATGCTGTCCGGTGAGCAACAGAAACATCGCGAACACGGGTCCCTGCATGTTGCGCTCGTCGGTCATGCTCTCCAGCGCCTGCCAGGTGCGCGACTGCACGCCGCCCCGGCTGCCGGTCTGCAGTGGGTAACCCATGAGTTCGGCAGCTTGCGCCTGGCTGAGCCCGGCTGCAACGCGCGCGGCCTTGAGCTGCTCGCCGGTGGGCACAGGCATCGCAAGGGCCATGACAGAAAGGGGTGGCTGGGACATGGTTTGCTATAAAAAAAAGAGCTATTGGCACATAAAGTATGGGCGCTACAGCCCATTTTTACTCAAAAACAGCAGCAGAAATCCGGGTGTGGTGCTGGCACATCACTGGACAAAACAGGGAGGTGCCGCGATGCGGGCTGGCGGAGGGCGCTTCTAGAATCTGCTCGCACTTGACGAGCGTCAACATAAACAACAAGCCGCGTTCCGAGCGGCATCCGAGGAGGGAGCCGTGAGTTACACCATCCAGATCTGGGAGAAGCCCGCTGATTGGCCCTGGCCCGCCACCAAGGCCGAGGCGGACACGCAGTACGAGCGCGTGGAGGCCGGCCCCCAGGTGCCGATGAACCCCCAATTCACTGCCTGGGCCCGGGCCGTCGAACAGCGCTTTGCCGGGTTCTGGGACATTTACCTCGGTGGTCCTGACATCACCGACCCGACCTTTGGCGTCGGTATCAACACCCGCTTTCCAGATTGGGGTCCGCCGTTTGACGATGGCTGGGAGCAGGCGGCCCGCCTGGGCCTGAATCTGTATGACCCACAAAGTGGCGTGCACTACCTGGCCAATGGCGACGCCCCTGAGGAGCCCGACTTGCAGGTGCGCCATGCGGTCCGCGCGCGCCAGGCGGGCGATGACGCCAAAGCCTGGGCCGAGTACCGGCGCTGGGCCGCGCGTGGCAACCCCCATGCGCTGTATGCGCTGGGTCGGGCCCTGCGTTTTGGCACCATGGGCCAGCGCAGGCACTTTGACTTGGCGGCTGCACTGCAGCTCATGGGCGCGCACGATGCGGAGACCCGCAAGGACGCCCAAGCCTTCTACGAGCGCTTTCCGGACAAGGCCAAGGCCCGCGTTCAGGCTCTGATGGCGCGGCTGACGGCCGCCCCGGGCGAGACACTGCTGCAGATCGTGGACGAAGAGCGCAAGGCAGTCGATGACGCTGTGGCCCGCAGCGAGCAACTGGCCTTGTACTCGCGCAAGCGCATTGAAGCGGCAGACGCCCTGGAGCCCGCAGCGGCCCAGGGCCACGAGGTGGCAGCCTTTCTGCACGCGCTGGAGACCGTGATCGGCTGGGAGCAGCCAAACTACGAGAACGCGCGTTCCTGGTGCCAGCGCGCTGCAGACTGGGACCATGAACCCGCCAAACGCCTTCTGGCCGTGATGTTCGAGCGCGGCTGGGGTGGCCCGGCCGACGCGCAGCAAGCCGCCAAGTGGAACGCCGCTGCGCAAGAGCAGCGGCAGCGGGTGCAGCAAAAGAAACAGGCCCAGGAGGCCTCTGAATCGCCCGGCGGCCTCAGCCTGGCGCCGATCGCTGCGGCTGGGTCCGCACCTGGTGCAGCAACACCCCTGGTGTGGACTGGCAACCCCCTGCGCGACCTGCCTGCTTGGTACGCCCACGAAGGGGACCCGCACGCAGCGTTTCACCTGAGCACCAGCGACGAGCACGGCCGCTACGGCAGCCCCGTGAATCTGGCCCAGGCCCGCGCCTGGTATGCCCAGGCGGCCGAGGCGGGCCACGCCGACGCCACCTACAACCTGGGAACCTTTATCGAAAGCGGCAAGGGCGGCCCCAAGGACGCGCTGGTGGCCAAGGCGTTGTTCATGTTGGCCAACACGCGGGGTACGACCATGCAGGTGGCCGACCTGCGCATCCAACCGCAGGAGCAAGGGCCCGTGCGGGCGCTGGTGATGGCGCTGCGCGAGCCGGAGCGGCTGCGTGCCGTGTTGCAAGAGCGTGGACTCGCCCCGAGTCTTCAGGCCCCTGGTGGGGCCGCCGCGCGGGTGGTGGGCGCAGCGGCAGCGGCGGGTCTGTCCGCAGGCGAGTGGGGGCGGGGTGATGGTGCCCCGCCGTCGCCAGGTACAGCCAGGCCGCCAGAGCCACAGACTCCGCGTTCGCAGGCGCCCAGCCCATCGCGCAGCCGCACAGGCCCGACGCATCGCAGCGAAGAGGACGACGAGAGCGACGAGGGCGATGCCCATGACGATGCCCGCTATGGGCGCTCCGCCTCCGCGTTTGCGTGGCACCTGGGCCATGCGGCGCTGGCGATCGGCGTGGCCAATGGGGCATTGCTGATGGCTTTCTTCAAACCCGGAGCCAGCTTCCGCATGGGCATGCTGGTGCTGGGCCTGATCGCCGCGCTGGGCGCGTGGCGCACGGCGCGCGACTTTGACTGGTCGCCTCTGGCGCGTGCCGTGGTGGCTGTGCTGGCGGCCATCCCGTTGCTGGGCATGGGCGTGTGCCTGGGCCTGCTGTTCAAGGCGTTGCGCGAACGCGGGTAGGGGTGGGCCAGCCACCACCTACCCACGAGGCACTCAGGCGGTTACGGGGTGCTCCAGCACATGCGCAAAGTACGACTCGGGCTGGATGTTGGTGTAGTTGGGAATGTCGGCAGACAGTTCGGCCATCGTCGCTTTGGCGGCCGTCTGGGCCTGCTTCAGGTCGCTGAAGAATGCGTTGGTCAGCGCCACGATCTGGCCTGGGCGCGGCTCGCCGGGGTAGAGAACGCGGTCGCTCTCCAGCCGCACCAGGCCCAGCGGCTGTAGTGCCGCGCGGGCGATGCGCATGTGCTTGGAGTGGTAGTAGTCGCGGTTGAAGGTGGCGCCTTCACGCCAGCGGTAAACGGCAGTGACTTTGATCATCGGTGCGATTCCATCCGGTGGTTGAAACCCGCCACCGTAGGGACAACACATCCGCCGCACAGCCGCGTGCGCGACAGCGTGTCGCCCATGCGGCTGGGCGCCTGTCTGTCTCTGCGGGCTCAGTCCTCTTCGGATTCGCCCAGGAACCCGCCGCTCTGGTGCCCCCACAGGCGGGCATACACGCCTCCTCGGCCCAGCAGCTGGGCGTGCGTGCCTTCTTCCACAATGCGCCCCGCGTCCATCACGATGAGGCGGTCCATGGCGGCGATGGTGGACAGGCGGTGGGCGATGGCGATCACGGTCTTGCCCTTCATCAGGCCGTCCAGGCTTTGCTGGATGGCAGCTTCCACCTCGGAGTCGAGCGCGCTGGTGGCTTCGTCCAGCAGCAGGATGGGCGCGTCTTTCAGCATCACGCGTGCAATGGCCACGCGCTGGCGCTGGCCGCCCGAGAGCTTCACGCCGCGCTCGCCCACATGGGCGTCGTAGCCGGTGCGGCCCTGCAGGTCGGTGAGCGTAGCAATGAAGTCAGCCGCTTCGGCACGCTCGGCGGCCTGGTGCAGGTCGGCCTCGCTGGCATCGGGGCGGCCGTACAGGATGTTGTCGCGCATCGATCGGTGCAGCAGCGAGGTGTCTTGCGTGACCATGCCGATGTGGCGGCGCAGGCTGTCCTGGGTGACATGGGCAATGTCCTGCCCGTCGATCAAGATGCGGCCGGACTGCACGTCATGAAAGCGCAGCAGCAGGTTGACCAGCGTGGACTTGCCCGCGCCTGAGCGGCCAATCAGGCCGATTTTTTCGCCAGGGCGGATGGTGAGGTTGAGGTGATCGATGACCGGGCGCGCATCGGGGCCGCTGCCGTAGGCAAAGCTCATGTCCTCAAAGCGCACCTCGCCTTGCTTCACGACCAGGGGCTTGGCATCGGGGGCATCGACCACGGCGCGTGGTCGGGTCAGCGTGTTGATGCCGTCCTGGATGGTGCCCACGCTTTCAAACAGAGTGGTCATCTCCCACATCACCCAGTGGGCGTGGCCCGACACGCGCAGTGTCATGGCCGTGACGGCGGCCACAGCGCCCGCACCCACCTCGCCCGCAGACCACAGCCACAGCGCAGTGCCGCAGGCGCCGAGAATCATGGCCACCACCAGCAGCTGGTTGACGATCTCGAACAGGCTCACCAGCCGCATCTGCGCGTAGCCGGTGAGCTTGAATGCATCCATCGCCGCGCGCGCAAATTCCGACTCGCGCCGCGTGTGCGAGAAGAGCTTGACGGTGGCTATGTTGGTGTAGGCATCGGTGATGCGCCCGGTCATCACCGAGCGCGCATCGGCCTGCTGCTTGCCCACCTGGCCCAGGCGCGGCACAAAGTACCAGCAGGCCAGGCCATAGGCCACCATCCACGCAGCAAAGGGCAGCAGCAGCCGCGCGTCAAACCCGGCCAGCAGTACGAGGATGGTGACCAGGTAGATGCCCATACCGATCACCACGTCGGTGGTCGTAAAGATCATGTCGCGCACGGCCAGCGCGGTCTGCATGATTTTGGTGGTGATGCGGCCCGCAAACTCGTCGGCGTAGAACGCCATGCTCTGGCCCAGCATCAGGCGGTGAAAGTTCCAGCGCAGCCGCAGCGGAAAATTGATGGCCAGCACCTGGTGCTTGATGCTGGTCTGCAGCGCCACCAGCACCACAGACGCCAGCAGCAGCACGGTGATGCCGATCAGTGCGCCCTGGCGCTCGGCCCACAGCGCGCCGGGTGCGGTGGTGGCAATCCAGTCCACCACATGGCCCAGCACCGCAAACAGCAGCGCTTCATAGATCGCAATGGCTGCGGATAACCCCGCCATGGCGGCTACGTAGCCACGCAGGCCGCGGGTGCCGTCCCACACGAACGCCACAAATGCCTTGGGGGGCAGGTGCGGCTCTGCGGCGGGGTAGGGGGGAAGTCGGCTTTCAAACAAACGGAACAACGTCAAAACTCCTGGGGCCCCGGCAGGTCATGCCGCGCACTGCGGCAGCCCGTGGGGCCCAACAACATAGGGCAGCCCCAACGCGTCGGGGCCTGGGGGCTAGACCAGCAGCGTGATCACCACGATGACCACACCGAGCGCCAGGTTCACGCCCACCCAGCTGCGGATGCTGCCCAGGGCCTTGGCGCCGCCGGGCCAGTCCGAGGCTGCTACGGCGCGCTGAAGGCGCCGGAACAGTGCAAAGCGGATGTGGCCGAAGATGGCGATCATCACCAGACCCAGCGTGGCCATGATGGTCCAGTCCAACGGCATGGAGAACACACCGCCCGTCTGTACCGCCTGCTTGGCGGCGCGGCCGATCATCCACAGCCCGCTGACCAGCACCACCGCAACAGCGGCGGTCACTGCCGCAAAGAACCGTTGCATCGTGTCATGCATCAGCCGCACACGTTGTGGCGGCTCCAGCGACTGCGCGGCAGGCCGCAGGAAAAAATGGGCAAACACCATGCCCCCCACCCACACGATGATGGACAGGACATGGACCAGCTTCAGGGCGTTGTAGAGCATGGGTGTGGGGTGCAAGGCACCAAGTGTTGTGAAGCCGCCCGGAACCGGGTCGGCATATCCGTCAGACTGTGCCACGGCGAGGGAAGTGCATTGTGCGGCGATCCGCACCAGAAGGTCAGCACCAGCCCAAGAGCCCCTACGTTTCAGCGTGGCCATGCGAACCGCGCAAGAGCGATTGCACCAGGCGCCACAGTGGGGGCATCAACAGGGCTGCGGCCATGGGCACCCAGACGGCCAGGTAGCACCAGCTGGCAGGCCCGCTGTGGCCGACGCTTTCGATGCCCGTGGTGTGCTCCACCCAGGACCAGAACGGAAAGAGCACGAGGGTGAAGGCAAGCGCCACCGGCACGGCCACTACAGCCAGTCCCAATCGCACCGCCAGCTGCACAAGGAGCGCCTTGACTCCGGCGCGTGCACCTGCCGCCGTTGCCTCAGGGCCGGGGCTGGACATGTGCGGCATGGGCCGGGAAGCGGGCATCAGGAATGCTGGGACACCAGCGCCACCCGCACCTGGTTGCCACCGTTGCGCTTGGACAGGTACATGGCCTCGTCGGCGTGGCCCAGCAGGCGGTGCTCCTCGCCTCCATGCTCTGGGTAGATGGCCACGCCAATGCTGGGCTGGATGTACAGGCGCTGGCCTTCCAGGTCAAAGTCCTGGCCAAACGCGGCCAGGATCTTGTCGGCTGCTGCGCTGGCGTGCTCGCGGGCCTGGCCGCCCTCCAGCAGCACCACAAATTCATCGCCGCCCAGCCGCGCCACCGTGTCGGATGCGCGCACGCATTCGAGCAGCCGCTGTGCCACCCGCTGCAGCAGCAGGTCGCCCATGGCGTGGCCGAGGGTGTCGTTGACATCCTTGAACCGGTCCAGGTCAATGAACAGCAGGGACAGCAGCGTCTGCTCGCGCCGCGCGCGGGCCAGGGCTGTCTTGAGCCGGTCCAGAAACAGCTGGCGGTTGGGCAGGTGCGTGAGCTGGTCGTACTGCGCCATGTGCTCCAGGCGCTCGTACATCTGCTTGCGCTCAATCGCGGCAGCGACCTGGGTGGAGACGAACTGCAGCAGCTCCTTGTCTTTGTCGGTGTAGCGGCCTTGCTCGGTATAGCTTTGCAGCACCAATGCCCCCAGCGGGCCCCGCTGCGTCTGCAAGGGCACGCCCAGCCAGTACAGCGGCCCCTGCGCCGAATGCGGGGCGGCAGCGGCGGGCCGGGGTGCTTGCGAGGCAAGGTGCCAGTGCGCGGCTTTTGCCACGGGTGTATCCGGCGTGAGCAGCAAGGTGACTCCGCCGCGAATCACCTCGGCATAGCGCGGGTCCTCGGCGAGTGCCATGGGCTCGGGCGCAGGCAGATGCTCGTTGACGTGGTACGGAAAGCTCAGCCGGTCGTCGTGCGGGTCGTACAGGGCCACCGCAAAATTGGTGGCGGGCAACAGGCCGCCCACGATCTGATGGATGTGCTGGAACAGCGCCTGCAGGTTGTGCGTGGTGTGCGCGGCTTCGGAGATGGCATAGATCACCGCCTGCATCGATTCGGTGGCCTTGCGCACGGTGATGTCATGCGCCACGGCCAGCCGCACCTGCTTGTCGGGCAGCCAGCGGGCCGTCCAGCGGATGTGGGCAATGGAGCCATCCTTGCGCACATAGCGGTTTTCAAACTGCAGCTGGAGTTCGCCCTGCGTCACGCTCTGGGCCTGGCGCTGCGTGGCAGCCAGGTCTTCGGGGTGCACCATGTCCAGCATGCGCTTGCCCACGACTTCATTGGGTGCGTAGCCAAAAATGCGCTCAAACGCCGGACTGACAAACACAATCGTGCTGTCCGCTCGGACGATGCACACGGCATCGAGCAACAGGTCCACCAGGTTCAACGAAGAAATGCTTTGCATCAGGCTGGGTGCACGGTGTGCTGGAAAGACCCATTGTGCACGGCCCCGTTGGCTTGTGCGGCCCTGAAGGCAAAAACGCGACGGGTGCGGGCCCCGTGAGCGGGCTTACGGTCGGGTGTACTTGGCCTCCAGAGCGTCCCAGTCGGCCTTGCGCACCAGCCGCTGGCGCTCGGCAAACGGCGCCACCAGCGCCGGGTCTTCGTCGATGCGCTGGTGGTCGCGCAGCACGGTGAGGGCCTTTTGCATGCCTGCCACCGCGCCTTGCAGCGCCGCGTTGGCATACAGCACCAGCCCATAGCCCAGCGTGGCCAGTTCCTCGGCACTGGTGATGGGGGTTTTGCCGCCAATCACCATGTTCATGAGCTGCGGCGCCGCCAGGCGCTGGGGCAGGGCGCGGATCTCATCCAGCGTGGTGACGGCTTCCACAAACAGGATGTCGGCGCCGGCGTCCTGAAAACGCTGGGCGCGCTCCACGGCGGCCTCGAAGCCTTGGGTAGCGCAGGCGTCGGTGCGTGCCAGGATGAGGGTGTCCGGGTCGCGGCGTGCGTCCACGGCGGCCTTGATCTTGCCCAGCATCTCGTCGGTGCTGATCACCTCCTTGCCGTTGAAGTGCCCGCAGCGCTTGGGGCTGACCTGATCTTCAAGCTGGATACAGTTGGCGCCCGCGCGCTCCAGCACACGCACTGCGTGGTAAGTGTTGAGCGCGTTGCCAAAGCCGGTGTCGGCATCGACGATGAGCGGCAGATCCACGGCGTCGCGGATGCGCGCTGTGTGTTCGGCGATATCAGTGAGGCCCATGAAGGCCTGGTCGGGCAGGCCGAACCACATGTTGGTGACGCCTGCGCCGGTCACATAAATGGCCTCAAAGCCCAGGTCGGCCACCACGCGGGCAGAGAGGGCGTTGAACGCGCCGGGCACGATGACGCCCCGGCGGGCCTGGGCCAGGGCTTTGAGTTGCTGTCTGGTATTCATGGAATGGGGAATGGATAAAGTTGCTATATTTTTGATAGCTAGTGGCGCATAATTCACAGGCGCATCAAGCCGTTTTTGCTTGAAAACTGTCGCCCGGCACCCGCACCCAGCCTTCCATCAGGATGCGGGCGCTGCGGCTCATGAGGGCCTTGGTCACCTTCCACTGACCGTTGATCTGTGCTGCCTCGGCCCCCACGCGCAAGGTGCCCGAGGGGTGGCCAAACCGCACGCTGCTGCGCACGCCGCCGCCTGCTGCCAGGTTGACCAGCGTGCCGGGGATGGCTGCCGCCGTGCCAATGGCCACGGCGGCTGTGCCCATCATGGCGTGGTGCAACTGGCCCATGGAGAGTGCGCGCACCAGCAGGTCGATGTCTTTGGCGTCAATGGTTTTGCCGCTGGAGGCGGTGTAGCTCGCAGGCGGGGCCACGAACGCGATCTTGGGCGTGTGCTGGCGGGTGGCGGCCTCGCTAAGTTGCTGGATCACGCCCATGCGCAAGGCGCCGTGGGCGCGGATGGCCTCGAAGCGCGCGAGTGCCGCCGCATCGCCATTGATCGCGCCTTGCAGCTCGGTGCCGGTGTAGCCCAGCTCTTGGGCGTTGAGAAAGATGGTGGGGATGCCCGCGTTGATCAGCGTGGCGGCAAAGCTGCCGACGCCGGGGACCTCCAAGGTGTCCACCACATTGCCCGTGGGGAACATGGCGCCGCCTTCTTCCCCATCGTCCGCCGGGTCGATGAACTCCAGCGCCACCTCGGCCGCAGCAAAGGTCACGCCGTCCAGCTCGAAGTCGCCCGTCTCCTGCACCTGCCCGTGGGCCATGGGCACATGCGCCACGATGGTCTTGCCGATGTTGGCCTGCCAGATGCGAACCGGAAAGGTGCCGTCCTGCGGAAGGTGCGCCGCATCGATCAGCCCCATGTGGATGGCACAGGGCCCCACCGCCGCCGAGAGGTTGCCGCAGTTGCCGCTCCAGTCCACGAAGGGCTGGTCGATGGACACCTGGCCAAACAGGTAATCCACGTTATGCCCCGGCCGCGTACTGCGCGACAAGATCACCGCCTTGCTGGTGCTCGACGACGCATTGCCCATGCCGTCGATCTGCTTGCCGTACGGATCGGGGCTGCCCAGCACGCGCAGCAGCAGAGTGTCGCGCGCGGGGCCAGGTTGCTGGGCCGGTGCGGGCAGGTCGTCAAGGCAGAAGAACACTCCCTTGCTGGTGCCACCGCGCAGGTATGTTGCCGGGATTCGGATTTGAGGGGCAGTAAGCATGGTTGGAAAAATGTGAGCAGGCCGTTGTGAACCCTGTGGTGGGTGGGGTTGGCTCAAAAGAGGGGCAGTTGTGTGCTGGACGGGTCGGGCGGCGCGGGTTGCAAGGGCCAACGGCCGATGGTTTCGTAGCTGTAGCGGTTGCTGTAGCTCTCGTCGTTGCGGCCTACCACCAGCAGGATTTCGTCGATGGTCCAGGCAATCGGGTTCATCTGTGTGGGCCCCAGGCGTGTTGGCGCCCAGTAGCTGATGGTGGTGTGTGGCGTGTGGCCTGTTTTCGTCGCCAGCCCTTCTGTACTCAGCGCGTGCCGGACTGCCGCTAGCAGGGCATCGAAGCACTGCGGCCTTCCACGGGCCCGGAAGGACCATTGGATGGTGGTTTTGCCCTGTTCTTTGTGCACCCCGTCTCGAATGCGGTTGAGCACCAACGTGCATGCACGCGCCTTCACATCGGCGCCTGCGCGCAGCATTCTCTGGCGCATTTCCGGGGTGTCCCCATAGCGGTCCGATAGGGTCTGGTGCCAGTTGTCCATGGGAGACAAGGTACTTTGCTCAAGCCCATTGCGTGCAATGGCGATCCACATCGCTGCAGCCACCTCAGGCGGTGGCTTGGCCATGAAAATCAGCCGGGGGATTTTCATGGCCGGTGCACAGCTCCACGTTGCTGGCGGCCAGGAAGTCCTGCGCGAAGCGCTGCAGGACTCCCCCGGCTTCGTAGATGGAAACCTCCTCGGCCGTATCCAGGCGGCAAGTCACGGGTACTTTGGCGCATGCACCATTTTGACGTCGGATGAGCAGCGTGAGGCGGGCGCCTGGCGCGCGGTGGCCCTCCACGCCATACACCTCCGTCCCATCCAGCCCCAGCGTGCTGCGGTTGACCCCTGCCCCAAACTCCAGCGGCAGCACCCCCATGCCAATCAGGTTGGTGCGGTGGATGCGCTCAAAGCCCTCGGCCACCACCACCTCCACCCCCGCCAGCCGCACGCCCTTGGCGGCCCAGTCTCGGCTTGAGCCCTGGCCGTAGTCGGCACCCGCAATGATGATGAGCGGCTGGCGGCGGAGCAGATAAGTCTCGATGGCCTCCCACATGCGCACCACCTGGCCCTCGGGCTCCACGCGGGCCAGCGAGCCTTTTTGGACCTTGCCATCGACCACGGCCATCTCATTGACCAGCTGCGGGTTGGCAAAGGTGGCGCGCAGCGCGGTGAGGTGGTCGCCCCGGTGCGTGGCGTAGGAGTTGAAGTCCTCCTCCGGCACGCCCATGCGCGCAAGGTACTCGCCCGCCGCGCTGCCGGGCAGGATGGCGTTGGACGGTGAGAGGTGGTCGGTGGTGATGTTGTCGGGCAGGATGGCCAGCGGGCGCATGCCCTGCAGGGTGCGCGGATGGGCGGCCAGCGCGCCGATGCCCTCGGTGTCCCAGTAGGGCGGGCGGCGGATGTAGGTGGACTGCGGGCGCCAGTCGTACTGGGGCGATACGCGCGGTCCATGGTCTTGCCGCAGGGCAAACATGGGCTCGTACACGGCGCGGTAGTGTGCGGGTTGTACTGCCGCTTGCACCACGGCGTCGATTTCAGCATCGCTGGGCCACAGGTCCTTGAGCCGGATGGGGCTGCCATCCACCACCGCGAGCACATCCTTTTCGATGTCAAACCGCACCGTGCCCGCAATCGCATAGGCCACCACCAGGGGCGGCGAGGCCAGAAACGCCTGCTTGGCATAGGGGTGGATGCGCCCGTCAAAGTTGCGGTTGCCGGAGAGCACGGCGGTGGCGTACAGGTCACGATCAATGATTTCCTGCTGAATCGCAGGGTCCAGCGCACCGCTCATGCCGTTGCAGGTGGTGCAGGCAAAGGCCACGATGCCAAAGCCCAGCGCCTCCAGGTCGGCCAGCAAACCGGCTTCCTTCAAATACAGCTCCACTGCCTTGGAGCCGGGTGCGAGCGAGGTCTTGACCCAGGGCTTGCGGGTGAGGCCCAGCCGGTGGGCGTTGCGCGCCAGCAGGGCGGCGGCGATCACGTTGCGCGGGTTGCTGGTGTTGGTGCAGCTGGTGATGGCGGCGATGACCACAGCGCCATCGGGCATCGTGCCTTCGCCGGGTGACGGCAGGGCCCAGGGGCCCGCAATGCCCCGGGCGGCCAGGTCCGAGGTGGCCACGCGCGCATGTGGGTTGGAGGGGCCAGCCAGGTTGCGCACCACGGTAGACAGGTCAAAGCGCAGGGTGCGGTCGTACACGGCGCCTGCGAGCGCATCGGCCCACAAACCGGCGGTTTTGGCATAGGTTTCGACCAGCTTGACCTGGCTGGCCTCGCGGCCGGTCAGCCGCAGGTAGTCCAGTGTCTGCTCGTCGATGCTGAACAGCGCCGCCGTGGCGCCATATTCCGGCGCCATGTTGGAGATGGTGGCGCGGTCGCCAAGGGTGAGCTTGGCGGCGCCTTCGCCAAAGAACTCCAAGTACGCGCCCACCACCTTGGCCTTGCGCAAAAACTCGGTGAGCGCCAACACGACGTCGGTGGCGGTGATGCCGTCCTGGCGCTGGCCGGTCAGCTCCACGCCCACCATCTCGGGCAGCCGCATCATCGATGCGCGGCCCAGCATCACGTTCTCGGCCTCCAGGCCGCCCACGCCGATGGCGATCACGCCCAGGGCGTCCACATGCGGGGTGTGGCTGTCGGTGCCCACGCAGGTGTCGGGGTAGGCCACGCCCTGGTCGGCATGGACCACGGGCGACATCTTTTCCAGATTGATCTGGTGCATGATCCCGTTCCCCGCCGGGATCACATCCACGTTGGCAAAGGCTTTTTTCGTCCACTCGATGAAGTGAAAGCGGTCTTCGTTGCGGCGGTCTTCGATGGCGCGGTTCTTGGCCAATGCATCGGGGTCGAACCCGCCACATTCCACGGCCAGCGAATGGTCCACGATGAGCTGCACCGGCACCACGGGGTTCACCTGGGCCGGGTCGCCGCCCTCCTTGGCAATCGCATCGCGCAGGCCCGCCAAGTCCACCAGCGCCGTCTGGCCCAGGATGTCGTGACACACCACGCGTGCGGGGTACCAAGGGAAGTCGCGGTCGCGCTTGCGGTCGATGAGCTGGCGCAGGCAGTCATTGACGGTGGCCGGGTCGGCGCGGCGCACGATGTTCTCGGCGTGCACGCGGGCGGTGTAGGGCAGGGTGGCCCAGGCGCCGGGCTGCAGGGCTTCGACAGCGGCGCGGGCGTCGAAGTAGTCCAGCTGCGTGCCGGGCAGCGGCTTGCGATACAGGGTGTTCATGGGCGTGGGGCTGGGGCGTTGTTTTACTTGCGGTCTTGAATGGGCACAAACGCCAGGTCTTCGGGCCCGGTGTAGTTCGCGCTCGGCCGGATGATTTTGTTGTCGATGCGCTGCTCGATGATGTGCGCCGCCCAGCCACTGGTGCGTGCAATGACGAACAGCGGTGTGAACATGGCGGTGGGCACACCCATCATGTGGTAGCTCACGGCGCTGAACCAGTCGAGGTTGGGGAACATCTTTTTCACCTCCCACATCACCGATTCCAGCCGCTCGGCAATGTCGAACATCTTGGTGCTGCCCGCCTCGTGCGACAGGCTGCGCGCCACGCCCTTGATGACGACGTTGCGCGGGTCGCTCACGGTGTAGACCGGGTGGCCGAAGCCGATCACGACCTCTTTGGCCTCCACGCGGCGGCGGATGTCGGCCTCGGCCTCGTCGGGGCTGTCGTAACGCTTCTGGATCTCGAAGGCCACCTCGTTCGCGCCGCCATGCTTGGGGCCGCGCAGCGCACCGATGGCGCCGGTGATGGCCGAATACATGTCGCTGCCCGTGCCTGCCACCACGCGGGCGGTGAAGGTGGAGGCATTGAACTCATGCTCTGCATACAGGTTGAGCGAGGTGTGCATGGCGCGCTCCCAGGCCGCGCTGGGTGGGGTGCCGTGCAGCAGGTGCAAAAAGTGCGCGCCGATGGAGTCGTCGTCCGTCTCCACCTCGATGCGGCGGCCCGAGCTTGCCCAGTGGTACCAGTAGAGCAGCATGGAGCCCAGTGATGCCATCAACCGGTCGGCAATGTCACGTGCGCCGGGCAGGTTGTGGTCGTCCTTCTCGGGCAGCGCGCAGCCCAGGGCCGAGACCCCCGTGCGCATCACGTCCATGGGGTGGCTGGCGGCGGGCAGTTGCTCCAGCGCCTGCTTGACCGACAGTGGCAGGCCACGCAGGGCCTTGAGCTTGGCCTTGTAGGCACGCAGTTCGGCGCGCGTGGGCAGCTTGCCGTGCACCAGCAGGTGGGCGATTTCTTCAAACTCGCAGACCTCGGCAATGTCCAGGATGTCGTAGCCCCGGTAGTGCAAATCATTGCCCGTGCGGCCCACCGTGCACAGGGCGGTGTTACCCGCCGTCACGCCCGACAGGGCCACGGATTTCTTGGGCTTGAAGCCCGGGGTTTCAACGGTGGTGGTCATGGGGTCTCCTGGTTTGCATATGCGCTGGTGATGGCAGCGGGGCGGCCTTTGCCATCCACCGCCACCATTTCAAAAATTCCCTTCAGCACCTCATCGGGTGGCGAGCCCAGCGTGGCGGCCAGGCCAGTCACGCATACGGTGAGCGAGCTGCGCCCGATGCGGGTGACCCAGGCGCGCAGCGTGAGCACATGGCCCACGGGCACGGGGGCCAGAAAACGCACATCGGTCACGCCCGCCATCACCACGTCGAGCGCTGCGGCGCCGCGTGCCGCCAGAAACGCCGCCTTGGCCATGAGCTGCAGGGCGTTGCCACCAAACAGCGTGCCGTAGTGGTTGGCTTCGGCGGGGAAGACGATTTCCGTCAGCTCGACGGTGCCTTGAGGGGTTGTCATGCTTCGCAATTTACGCACAATGTCACCCCTCGGTAAGGGCTGAATTGGCGAATGATTGCGAAGGTGGCATCTGTGATTTGCAAAGTTTGCGAATTATTTGCAGATTGGTTTTGCGAACGAATGGCACGACCCCACAGCGAAAGAAACGATGAAAAAAACCTTTATGGGCGTGCGCCTGCGCCGCCTGCGCGAAGAACGCGGCATGACCCAGGTGGCGCTGGCGCGTGCGCTGGACCTGTCGGCCAGCTACCTGAACCAGCTGGAGCAGAACCAGCGCCCGCTCACCGTGCCGGTGCTGCTCAAGATCAACGCCGTGTTCGGCGTGGATGTGCAGCGGTTCTCCGACGATGACGAGGCGCGCCTCATCACCGGCCTGCGCGAGGTGCTGGCCGACCTGCCTGCGGGAGTGGGCGGGGAGGGCGCGGGCGATGCCGTGTCTCTGGCTGAGATCCGCGAGCTGGCCGCCGGCATGCCCGCCGTGGCGCGCACGCTGCTCGCGCTGCACCAGCGCCACCGCCAGGCGCTCGAACGCCTGGCCGCCCTGGGCAATGACCGGGGCGGCGAGGGCGCCATGGCCCACCACCCGCCCATGGCCTATGAAGAAGTGCGCGACTTCTTCTTTGCACGCCAGAACCACATTGCCGAGCTGGACGACGCTGCGGAGCGGTGCGCCGCCGACTGGGGCCTGCTGCCCGGCCGTGCGGACGAGGCGCTGGCCCAGCGCCTGCTCGCAGCCCATGGCGTGCGGGTGGTGGACGTGGCCGACCTGCCGGGGCAGGCGCAGCGCGTGTTCCAGGCCGACACCGGCGTGCTGCAACTGGCCGTGGGGCTGGAGCGGGGGCAGCGGGCGTTTCAGATGGCGACGCAGCTGGCGTTTCTGGAGCAAGGCGCCGAGCTGCAGCGGTTGGCCGATGGAGCAGGCCTGTCCAGCGACCAGGCCCGTTCGCTGGCACGCATTGGCCTGGCCAACTATTTTGCAGGGGCACTGGTACTGCCCTACACGGCCTTTTTGCGGGCCGCAGAGGCTGCACATTACGACATCGACCAGCTGGGCCAGCAGTTTGGCGTGGGGTTCGAGACCGTGTGCCACCGCCTGTCCACCCTGCAGCGGCCCAGCGCGCGGGGTGTGCCGTTCTTCTTCATCCGGGTGGACCGCGCGGGCAACATCAGCAAGCGGCAGTCGGCCACCCACTTTCACTTCAGCAAGATCGGCGGCACCTGCCCGCTGTGGAATGTGTACGAGGCCTTTGCCCAGCCGGGCCGCACCGTGCCGCAGGTGGCGCGCATGCCCGACGGGCGTGTCTACTTGTGGGTGGCGCGCACGGTGTCGCGCAGCGGGGGCGGGTGGGGGGCGCCAGGCAAGGAGTTCTCGGTGGCGCTGGGCTGCGACATCCGCCACGCGCCGCAACTGGTGTATTCACGGGGGCTGGACCTGGCCAACCCCGAAGCCGCCGTGCCCATTGGCATGGGCTGCAAGGTGTGCGAGCGTGACGCCTGCCCGCAGCGCGCGTTTCCGCCCATCGGCCGCGCGCTGGACGTGAACGAAAACCGCAGCCGGTTCGCGCCGTACCCGGTGGCGCCGCCACCCGCCGCTCGGTCCGGGGCGTGACTGGCCGGTCATGAAATATGCTCATCATTTCATAGCTTGCAAGGCATGTCGCTGTGGCGCTGGAGGCACTTTTTTCTTAAATTTTTCGCTGTAACCAGATGTTGGCCCCACAGGGGCAGGATTGCCGCTATCCTGCGCAATTCCCATGCTGCCCGGCCGGATGTCTGGCGGGTAGCGCAAAGGTGCGTCTCTGACTTCTTTCACCCCGTCCCCGCAGGTTGCCCAGGCACTCCCAAGCCGCTATCGGCATTGGGTGGCAGGCGTGGGCGTGGCCGTCCTGGGGCTGCTGATGAGTCTTTGGCTCGCGCAGCACCAGGCCGCGTCGATGGCGCAGATCGAGGAAGCCCGCTTTACCCAGGAAACGCGCGCGTTCTCCGAGGCGCTGAGCCAGCGCATTGCCGGACACACCGAGGTCGTCAACGGCCTGCGTGGTCTGTTCACCGCCAACCCCCGCTTGTCGCGCCTGGACTTTGAACGTGCCGCCAGCGAGATGGAGGTAGGCCAGCGCTACCCCGGCGTGCGCAATCTGTCTTTCACGCGCTGGGTGCCGGGGCGCGACAGGGAGGCCTACGAGGCCCGCGTGCGGGCCGACACCTCGATGTCACCCGAAGGCTTCCCCCAGTTCAAGATTCACCCGCCTGGCGAGCGTGCCGAGTATTTCGTGGCCGAGTACCTCTGGCCTCTGTTTGGCAACGAGAGCGTGCTGGGGCTGGACATCAGCGCCCAGCCCACGAACCTGGCGGCCATGCGCTACAGCCGTGATAGCGGGCAGACCGTGGTGTCCGCCCCGTTTGACCTGCTGCAGGAAAGCGCGCACCGCGCGGGCATCGTCATCCGTGTGCCGGTGTTCGACCCCACGGCGGGCACGGCAGAGCAGCGTTTTGTGGGGGCGGTGGCCTCCACGCTGCGGGTCTATGACCTGGTACAGGGGCTTGGCAGCCAGGGGTTCCTGAATGGGATCGCCGTCTCCATGGTGGACCTGGGGCCCATACGCACCGACTCGAATGACACCGCCGTGCGCACCCTGCTGGAGCCGACGGCCCAGGGCCTGCCCGGCGCACAGCCCCTGGTGCGCGAGCTGGCGGTGCATGACCGGCGCTGGCAGCTCACCTTCTACCCGACCCGGTCGTTCCTGACCGCGTCCGAAACGCGCTTGCCCTGGCTGGCGGGGCTGGCTGCTGCGCTGGTGTCGTTGCTGCTGGCTTCCACCGTGGCCCTGCTGGTGCGCCAGCGCACCCTGGCACTGGTGCGTGCCCAGCTGTCCGACGAGGCGCGGCGCGAGAGCGAAGAACGGTTTCGCGCGCTCTTCAACCAGGCCACCGTGGGCGTCGCCCAGGTGGATTCATCCACCGGCCAGTTCGTGCGCGTCAACCAGCGCTACGCTGACATCCTGGGCTACACCCCGCAGGAGCTGGTGGGCATGACCTTTCAGAGCCTCACCCACCCGGACGACCTGGCGGCGGACCTGGCCCATGCCCGACGGCTGCAGAGCGGCGATGTGCCCGAATACCGGCTGGAAAAACGCTACATCCACAAGGACGGACACGAGGTCTGGGGCGACTTGACGGTGTCGTCGATGTGGACGTCGGGCTCCGCACCCGGCTACCACATTGCCGTGGTGCAGGACATCACCGGGCGCAAGCGCATGGAAGAAAATCTGCGCGCCAATGAACAGCGTCTGCGCAGCATCCTGGAGCGCCTGCCCATGGGCCTGTGCCTGGTGCAGGACGATGGGCTCATCAGTTTCCGCAACAAGCGCTATGTCCAGATTTGCGGCTACACCCAGGAGGAGGTGCCCGACACCGACACCTGGTGGCAGCGCGCCTACCCTGATGCTGCGGAGCGTGATGCGATTCGCCAAAGGCTGCTGGACGCCAAGCACCTGGGTGTGATCCCGTTGGCCGAGTACACGATCTGTTGCGCGGATGGCAAGTACAAGCCGGTCGAGATATCGGGCATCTTTGTCGACGGGGGTCGCCTGATCACGATGGAGGACCTGAGCCAGCGCAAGGCCGCCGAGGAAGAGATCAACCAGCTGGCCTACTACGACCCGCTCACCCGGCTGCCCAACCGCCGCCTGCTCATGGACCGGCTGCAGCAGGCGCTGGCCACCAGCGCGCGCCACCACCGCAGCGGCGCGTTGCTGATGCTCGACCTGGACAACTTCAAGACCGTCAACGAGACCCGCGGCCACGACCGGGGCGATGCCTTGCTGCTGCAGGTGGCACACCGCCTGCGCAGCTGCGTGCATGAGGACGACACCGTGGCCCGCCAGGGCGGCGATGAATTTGTCGTGGTGCTGGAAGACCTGGGCGACAGCCCCGAGGAAGCCGCCGCGCGCGCCGAAGACGTGGGCCAGCGCATTCTGGGGGTGCTGCGCCAGCCCTACCAGATCGATGGCGACGCACACCACAGCTCGCTGAGCATGGGTGTCACCCTCTACAGCGGCACGCGCGAGACGGTGGACGAACTGCTCAAGCGCGCCGACCTGGCGCTGTACCAGGCCAAGAATGCAGGGCGCGACACCTTGCGCTTTTATGACCCCCAGATGCAGGCCGTGGTCAGCGCCCGCGCCACGCTCGAGCTGGACATGCGGGTGGGCCTGGCCCAGGGCCAGTTCGAGCTGTACTACCAGCCCCAGATCGACCATGGCCGCATCACCGGGGCCGAGGCGTTGCTGCGCTGGCGGCACCCGCGCGATGGTTTCATATCGCCCGCACATTTCATCCCGCTGGCCGAAGAAACCGGCCTGATCCTGCCGCTGGGCGAGTGGGTGCTGCAGGCGGCCTGCCGTCGCTTGGCGGCCTGGGCCCAGCAGCCCGAGCTGGCCTTGCTGAGCCTGGCGGTCAACGTGAGCCCACGGCAGTTCCACCAGACCGGCTTTGTCGCCCAGGTGCTGGCGGCGCTGGCGGGCGCGGGGGCCGACGGCCACCAGCTCAAGCTGGAGATGACCGAAGGCCTGCTGCTGCAGGACGTGGAGGACACCATCGACAAGATGGGCCAGCTCAAGGGGTACGGCGTGGGCTTCTCGCTCGACGACTTCGGCACCGGCTATTCGTCGCTGAGTTACCTCAAGCGGCTGCCGCTGGACCAGCTCAAGATCGACCAGAGCTTTGTGCGCGACGTACTCACCGACCCCAACGACGCAGCGATTGCGCGCACCGTGGTGGCGCTGGGCACCAGCCTAGGCCTGCGCGTGATTGCCGAGGGCGTGGAGACCGAGGCGCAGCGCGAGTTTCTAGAGCGTCACCACTGCCACGCCTGGCAGGGCTACCTGCTCAGTCCCGCCGTGGCGGTGGACGAGTTCGAGGCGCTGGTACGCCGCACCAATGGTGCACTGGACGGGAGCCTTTGATGACGCCAGGCCCGCGCCGGGTGCAGGTGGCTGCGGGCAGTGTCTGGGAGGCAATGCGGGAACGGAGATTCTTTTGGAAACCCTTTGCGCCCGCAGGCTGGCTGAGCCACCTATGATGCAGGCGCCTGTTCGCCGCCACCTCCATGTTTTTCAAGAAGCACTCGCCGCCCGCACCCATGCCCCTGGCGCCATCGACGCAGGACTTTGACGCGCAGCGCGAACGCTCGGTGATTGCCGAGATGCTGCTCAAGCGCTCCGCCAAGCTGATCCTGGGGCGCAGCGAGCTGGAGATCATTCGCGGGGTGTGCCAAGCCATCGTGGATGTCACGTCTCATGTACGCCTGGCCTGGACCTGGTTTGGCCCGACCGACACGCACACCATACGCCCCCAGGTGTACGCAGGCCCGGCGGCCGCCTATGCCGAGTCGCTGAACATCGAGCGCAACCTGCTCACCCGCATCGGCCCAGCGTTTGCCACGCTGGACGGTAAGGCTGCAGGCCCCTTCACGGTGTCGCAGTTCTCACCGTTTGGCCCCTGGCGCGAGGCGGCGCGCCACCACGGCATTCACCATGTGCTGGCCTTGCCCATTGCCTCCACCTTCAATGGCTACAGCGGCATCTTTGTGCTGTATGCCGACCGTGATGGCTACTTTGACGAGGTCGGCGTGAGCCTGTTTGCCGGGCTGGCCGAGCTGTTCGGCTCGCTCATGACCGTGGCCGCCGAGCGCCAGGAGCTGCAGCGCGCCGCTTACCACGATGCGCTCACCGGGCTGCTCAACCGCCATGCGGTGGACCTGATCGACCGGCGCGTGTACCGCGCCTCGCTGTTCGAGCCTGCCTCGACCATCCTGCTGCTGGACCTGGACCGTTTCAAGAGCATCAATGACCGTTTTGGCCACGACGCCGGCGACCAGGCGCTGCAGGCCGTGGCCCGGGTGCTGGCCGATGCGCTGCGGCGCGGCGACGAGATCATTCGCTGGGGCGGCGAGGAGTTTCTGGTCTGCTTGCCGCAGACCGCGCTGCCCGACGCGCTGAAGGTGGCCGAGAAACTGCGCCGCGCGGTGGAGGGCATCACCGAGCCCGAGCAGCTCACCGTGTCGATCGGCGCCTGTGAGATCGCTGCGCTCCAGCATCTGCCCCAGGCCGTGGCCCGAGCTGACGAGGCCCTGTTCCAGGCCAAGTCGGGCGGGCGTAACCAGGTGTGTGTGCTGCCATAAGGCGGGTGGTTTTGGGTTGTCAATTTTGATAGCAAACAAACCATGTTGCACTAGCGCATCAGGCGGTTTTTGCTCGATTTTTTGGTAGAGAGCACCCCCAGGCCCCCCTGGCGACCGCAGGGCCACGGAGCCGGGCAGGCGGCGCGGTATCATTCCGGCCTTGCCCACACCCGGCCCTGCCGGTGTGTTTTACGCCGGGACTGCGCACCGGCGCCCTGGTTGACCCCCGCGTCCCTCCTGCCTTTATCCGCCATCTGATCCGTGCGTCTTACCTCGATCAAGCTCTCCGGCTTCAAGTCGTTCGCTGAACCCACCAACTTCATGCTGCCCGGGCAACTGGTCGGCGTGGTGGGCCCCAACGGCTGCGGCAAGTCCAACATCATGGATGCGGTGCGTTGGGTGCTGGGCGAGAGCAAGGCCAGCGAGCTGCGCGGCGAGAGCATGCAGGACGTGATCTTCAGCGGCACCACCACCCGCAAGCAGGCCAGCCGCGCGAGTGTGGAGCTGGTGTTCGACAACTCCGACCACCGCGCGGGCGGCCAGTGGGGCCAATACGGTGAGGTGGCCGTGCGCCGCGTGCTCACGCGCGACGGCACCAGCAGCTACTACCTGAACAACCAGCCCGTGCGCCGCCGCGACGTGCAGGACGTGTTCCTGGGCACGGGCCTGGGGCCCCGCGCCTACGCCATCATCGGCCAGGGCACCATCAGCCGCATCATCGAAAGCCGCCCCGAGGAACTGCGCCTGTTCCTCGAAGAGGCCGCCGGGGTCTCCAAGTACAAGGAGCGCCGCCGCGAGACCGAAAACCGCCTCTCGGACACGCGCGAGAACCTCACGCGGGTCGAGGACATCCTGCGCGAGCTGAACGCCAACCTCGAAAAGCTCGAAAAGCAGGCCGAGGTGGCTGCCAAATACAACACGCTGCACGCAGACGCGACGCTCAAGCAGCACCAGCAATGGTTCTTGAAGCGGGCCGAGGCCGAAGAGCAGCAGAACAAGGTGCGCCTCGATGGTCTGCAGGCCGTGAACGACCTCGAATCGCGCATGGCCGACCTGCGCGCCGTCGAGTCCGACCTTGAAACCATCCGCCAGGCCCACTACGCTGCGGGCGACCAGGTCAACCAGGCCCAGGGCCGGCTGTATGAAGCCACGGCCGAGGTCGGCAAGCTCGAAGCAGAGATCCGCTATGTGGTCGAAGGCCGCCAGCGCGTAGAGCAACGTCTGGTGCAGCTGGCCGAGCAGATCGCCCAGTGGCAGGCCCGCAAGGAAGACGCCGATGTGGAGCTGGAAAACCTGGCCGGTGCGGGCGTGGATGCTGAAGAGCGTGCCGAACTGCTGGCCGCCCAGGTGGAAGAGCAGGCCATGCAGCTGCCCGACCTGGAAGACGCCCTGCGCCAGGCGCAAAGCCGCACGGCCGAGCAGCGCAGCAGCGTGGTGCAGGTGCAGCAGCAGATTGGCGTGCTGGCCGCCGAGCAGCGCAGCTTTGACGAACAAAGCCGCCAGCTCGACGCCCGCTTTGAGCGCCTGCGCACCGACCGCAATGCGCTGGCCGCGCCCGACGAAGCCCGCTTGACCAACCTGCGCGAGCAACTCGAAGAAGCGCAGGAGATCGCTGAAACCACCGAGGCCCGCCTGCACGAGCTGCAGGAATCCGTGCCCCAGCTCGACGACGACCGCCGCGCCCGCCAGCAGGCCGTGAATACCGAAAGCGCGCGCCAGGCCGAGCTGTCGGCCCGCATGGAGGCCCTGAAGGCCCTGCAGGAAAAGGTCAAGACCGACGGCAAACTGCGCCCGTGGCTCGCCAAGCACGGCCTCGATGGCCTGCAAGGCCTGTGGAGCCGCATCCACATCGAACCCGGCTGGGAAAACGCGCTCGAAGCTGCGTTGCGCGAGCGCCTGGCGGCGCTGGAAGTCGGGCGCCTCGACATGGTGCGTGGCTTCCTGGGCTCGGGCGGCAATGACGCACCGCCCGCGCGGCTGGCCTTCTACAGCGCCCCCGCTGCGGGTCACCCCGAAACATCGTCGCCCCATGCCCGCCTGTCCGACTTGCTGCGCCTGAATGATGCGGGCCTGCGTGCCGTGTTGGTGGACTGGTTACAGGGTTGCTACACCGCGCCCACGCTGGACGAAGCCCTGGCCCGCCGCAGCACGCTACAGCCCGGCGAAGTGGTGTTTGTGCCCACAGGCCATGCGGTCAGCGCCCACAGCGTGAGCTTTTATGCGCAGGACTCCGAACAGTCCGGCATGCTGGCCCGCGCGCAAGAGATCGAACACCTCGAAAAAGAACTGCGCGCCCAGGCCCTGATTGCCGAAGAGTCGCGCACCGCCCTGGTCCGCGCCGAGGCCGCCTATGCCGACGCCTCGCAGCGCCTGGTGGCCGCCCGCCGCGAAGCCACCGAAACCCAGAGCCGTGCGCACGAGCTGCAGGTGGAGACCCTGCGCCTGACGCAACTCGCCGAGCAGACCCGCGCGCGCAGCGCACAGATCGACGGCGACCTGGCCGAGGTCGAAGCCCAGCTGGCCGACCTGCAAGAGCGCCGCGTGGCCGCCGAGGCACGCTTTGAAGAGCTGGACATGCAACTGGCCGACAGCCAGGAGCGCGAGGCCCAGCTGGGCGACAAGGTGATCGAGGCCGAACGCAAGCTCACCGCGTGCCGCGAACAGCAGCGCACGCTGGAGCGCCAGGCGCAAGAAGCCACGTTTTCACAGCGCAGCATGGAGGCGCGCCGGGGCGAGTTGAACCGCTCCATCGAAACCGCCACCCAGCAGGCCAAGGCACTGGCCGACGAAGAGCAGCGCGCGCGCGACGAACTCGCCCGCCTGTCCGATGCCGCCGCGCAGGGCGGTCTGCAGGCCGCGCTAGAAGTGAAGATGGAGCGCGAGAAGGCCCTGGGTGCCCAGCGCAGCGAATACGACGACCTGACCACCAAGCTGCGCGCCAGTGATGAACGCCGCATGCAGCTGGAGCGCGCGCTCGACCCGCTGCGCCAGCGCATCACCGAATTCCAGCTCAAGGAACAGGCCGCGCGCCTGGGCCTGGAGCAGTACACCACCTTGCTCCAAGACGCCCAGGCCGATCTCGAAGCCGTGGCCCGCTCCATTGAGGAGGGCAATGTGCGCATCGGTGGCCTGCAAAGCGAAATTGATCGCCTGCACCGCGAGATCACGGCGCTGGGCGCCGTCAACCTGGCCGCGCTGGATGAACTCAAGCTGGCCAGCGAGCGCAAGGTATTCCTCGATGCGCAGACCGCCGACCTGACCGAGGCCATGAACACGCTCGAAGACGCGATCCGCAAGATCGATGGTGAGACGCGCCAGCTGCTGTCGGGCACCTTTGACACTGTGAACGCGCACTTTGGCCGCATGTTCCCCGAGCTGTTCGGCGGCGGCCAGGCCAAGCTCATCATCACCGGCGACGAAATTCTGGATTCGGGCGTGCAGGTGATGGCGCAGCCGCCCGGCAAGAAGAACCAGACCATCCACCTGCTGTCAGGCGGTGAAAAGGCCCTCACGGCCATCGCGCTGGTGTTTGCCATCTTCCAGCTCAACCCCGCGCCGTTCTGCCTGCTGGACGAGGTGGACGCGCCGCTGGACGACGCCAACACCGAACGTTATGCCAAGCTGGTGTCCAGCATGAGCAAGGGCACGCAGTTTTTGTTCATCAGCCACAACAAGATCGCGATGGAAATGGCCGAGCAACTGATCGGCGTGACCATGCAGGAGCAGGGCGTGTCGCGCATCGTGGCAGTGGACATGGAGTCCGCTTTGTCGATGGTGGACGCTTGAACCCATTCATTCAAACATGAGCACATTGCAACTGAGTCTGGCCATCATCGGTGGCCTGGTGCTGGCCCTGATCGTGGCCTACAACACCTGGACCTCGCGCCGCAACGCGCCCAAGCGCGCCCTGCCCACAGAGCATGACCCGGCGGCGGAGCCCGCGCAGCGCCTGGAACCCGGCTTCGATGCGGGCGCGACCGGTGCCATGCCACCCAGCGAGTTCCACGGTCTGGACCGGGGGCCGGAGCCATCTGAACACACCGTGGACGCGGGCGACGCCCTGCAACTGCCCGTGCCACCGTATTCGCCCGAGCGCCGCCCGGGGCTGGACCCGCTGATCGACGTGATCGCAGCGCTGCAGCCCGAGCATGTGGTGTCGGGCGACGCCGCCCTGGCCGCACTGCCGCCCACCCGCCGCGCAGGCAGCAAGCCCTTTGCCATTGAAGGCCTGAACGAAGCCACCCAGCAGTGGGAAACCCCGGCCCCCGGTCAGCGCTACCAGTCCTTCCAGGCGGGCGTGCAACTGGCCAACCGCATGGGCGCGCTCAACGAGATCGAGTTCTCCGAGTTCGTGGTCAAGGCCCAGGCCTTTGCCGACACCATCAACGCTGCTCCCGACTTCCCCGACATGCTGCAGGAAGTGGCCCGCGCCCGCGAGCTGGACCAGTTCGCCAGCGACCACGATGCCCAGCTCATGTTCATGCTGCGGGCCCGCCAGGCTGCCTGGAGCCCCGGTTACGTGCAGCAAAACGCCGCCCGCCTGGGCTTTGTGCCCGGCGCCATGCCCGGCCGCCTGGTGCTGCCCGCCAGCACGCAAGGCCTGCCGCCCTTGCTCACGCTGGGCTACGACACCCAGGCCGCCTTGGCCGACGACCCGGACCAGTCCGCCATCCGCGACATCACGCTGAGCCTGGATGTCGCCCAGGTCCACCGCACCGAGCAGCCTTTTGCGCGCCTGCGCGACGTGGCCGCCGCCCTTTGCCAGGCCATGGACGGCGTGCTGTGCGACCAGAACGGCACCCCGCTGCCCGCCATGGCCATGGACCCGATTACTGCCGACCTGGAGCTGCTGTACGACCAGCTCGATGGGCGGGATCTGTCGGCAGGTTCCGTCCTGGCGCGGCGCCTGTTCAGCTGAGCACTGGTACGGTCATGACCGAGAGTTTGGATCTTTTTGCGGCCTCAGTGCCCGCAAATCAAACGCAGATTGCTATCAAAATCAAAGCGCTGCGCGACCAACTCAACCAGTGGGCCCACCAGTACTACGTGCTGGACGAGCCCACCGTGCCCGACGCCGAATACGACCGCGTGTTCCGCGAGTTGCAGGCGCTCGAAGCCGCGCACCCTGACCTGGTCACCTCCGACTCGCCCACACAGCGTGTGATTGGCGCGGTGATGGAGGGCCTGGCCTCTGTGCGCCACACGGTGCCCATGCTCAGCATCCACACGGAGACCGACACCGAGGCCACGGGCGCCCAGGCGTTTGACGCGCGCGTGCGGCGAGAACTGGGCCTGAGCGATGCCGACCCCGCCATCGAATACGTGGCCGAGCCCAAGTTCGACGGGCTGGCGATGAGCCTGCGCTATGAAAACGGCCGCCTGGTGCAGGCCGCCACGCGCGGCGATGGCGAGGTGGGCGAGGACGTGACGCACAACATCCGCACCATCCGGCAGATTCCGCTGACCTTGCCCGACGGCGTGCCTTCTTTGCTCGAAGTACGCGGCGAGGTCTACATGCGCCGCGCCGACTTCGACGCGCTGAACGAGCGCCAGCGGGAGCAGAGCGGCAAGACCTTTGTGAACCCGCGCAACGCGGCAGCAGGCGCTGTGCGCCAGCTGGACTCCAACATCACCGCCCAGCGGCCCCTGAGCTTTTTTGCCTACGGCCTGGGAGCGATCACTCCGCCGGCCGAAGGCGGGCCGGTGTTCCGCACGCACTACGAGATGCTGCAGACGCTGAAATCATGGGGTTTCCCAGTGGCAGCGCAAGTGCAGGTTGCGGTAGGTGCTACTGAATTAGTAGCATTTCACCAGCAGGTGGGTGCCAGCCGCGATGCGCTGCCGTACGACATCGACGGGGTGGTCTACAAGGTCAACTCCCTGCAGTTGCAGCGCGACCTGGGTTTCAAGACCCGCGAACCGCGCTGGGCCGTGGCGCACAAGTACCCGGCACAGGAGATGGCCACCAAGGTCGAAGCCATCGACGTTCAGGTGGGCCGCACCGGCAAAATCACACCCGTGGCGCGCCTGGCGCCCGTTTTCGTGGGTGGCGTCACGGTCACCAACGCCACGCTGCACAACCTGTTCGAGATCCGCAAGAAGGGCGTGCGCGTGGGCGACACGGTTATCGTGCGCCGCGCGGGCGATGTGATTCCCGAGGTAGTGGGCGTGATGCCCGGCAACCGCACGGGCTATGTGCCCAACTTCCGCATGCCCGCAGCCTGCCCCGTGTGCGGCAGCGCCGTGGTGCGCGAAAAGGGCGAGGCCAACCACCGTTGCACCGGCGGCCTGTTCTGCGCCGCGCAGCGCAAGGAGGCGATCCTGCACTTTGCCGCGCGCCGCGCCATGGACATCGAGGGCCTGGGCGACAAGCTGGTGGACCAGCTGGTGGACGCCAACGTGATCCGCACACTGCCCGACCTGTACCGGCTGGGCCTGACCTCGCTCATTGCGCTGGAGCGTATGGCCGAGAAATCGGCCCAGAACGTGCTGGCGGCGCTCGAAAAATCCAAGCAGACCACGCTGCCGCGCTTCTTGTTTGCCCTGGGCATCCGCCATGTGGGCGAGGCCACGGCCAAGGACCTGGCGCGGCATTTTGGAGTGCTCGACGCCATCATGGATGCGACGGAAGAGCAGCTGCTGGCCGTCAACGACGTGGGCCCCATCGTGGCCAAGGCCATCCGCACCTTCTTTGAACAGCCGCACAACCGCGAAGTGGTGGAGCAACTGCGTGCCTGCGGCGTGACCTGGCCCGAAGGCCCGGTGGCCGAGCGTGCCCCGCAGATCCTGGCGGGCAAGACGGTGGTGCTGACCGGCACCTTGCCCACCCTGAGCCGCGACGCGGCCAAGGACATGCTCGAAGCCGCAGGCGCCAAGGTGGCCGGCTCCGTCAGCAAAAAGACCAGCTACGTAGTGGCGGGCGAAGAGGCTGGTAGCAAGCTGGCCAAGGCCCAGGAACTGGGCGTGCCCGTGCTGGACGAAGCCGGCATGCTGGAACTGTTGTCAGGCCAGGGTGTCTGACGGAGCACGGTGCACCATGCCCGACTCTGTTTTTGCGTTCTCCATCCCCTTTCTCCTTCCTGACCGGCCCCTGGCGGGGCGGTCCTGAAGCGACCCTTTATTTCCCGGCGATTCATTGATGCACAAGTGGCTGCTTTCTTTCCGGGCCCGCATGGCGGGCCTGTTGGCCTGGGTTCCCCGGCCCGTGCGGCGCCTGCTGTTGTGGACGGTGGTGGCGGTGCCCGCTGCGCTGCTGGTGTTCACGCTGGCGCTGGTGCCTTTCACCCCCGGCATCAGCGACATCCGCAAGGCCAAGAGCGAACTGCCGGCGCAGCTCATGTCGGCCGACGGCAAGCTGCTGGCCGAATACCGCTGGGCCAACCGCGAGTGGGTGGAGCTGAACCAGATCTCTCCCAACGTGATTGATGCGCTGATAGCGACCGAGGACCACCGCTTTTACAAGCACTTCGGGCTGGACTGGCGGCGCACGGCGTCGTCGGTGGTGCTGACGCTGCGTGGCGACCCGCAGGGCGGCTCCACCATCACCCAGCAGCTGGCGCGCAACCTGTTCCCGGAGGAAATCGGCCGCTCGCGCACGCTCACGCGCAAGCTCAAGGAGGCGATCACCGCCCTCAAGATCGAGGCGTCGTATTCCAAGGACGAAATCCTGGAGACCTACCTCAACACCGTGCCGTTTCTCTACAACGCCTACGGCATCGAGATGGCCGCGCGCACCTACTTTGACAAGTCGGCCGACAAGCTCAACGTGCTGGAAAGCGCCACGCTGATCGGCATGCTCAAGGGCACGGCCTACTACAACCCGGTGCTCAACCCTGAGCGCGCGCAGGCCCGCCGCAACACGGTGCTGTCGCAGATGGTCAAGCGCGGCAAGCTCGATGCCAAGCAGTTCGAGACCCTACAAAAACGCCCGCTGCGCATCAACTTTGAACGCCAGACCGAGGTCATGGGCCCGGCGCCGCATTTTGCGATCCAGCTGCGCAAGCAGCTCATCGACTGGGCCGACAGCAAGGGCTATAGCCTGTATTCGGACGGCCTGGTGATCCGCACCACCATCGACTCGCGCCTGCAGGCCTATGCCAACCAGGCGGTGGCACGGCAGGGCCGGCAATTGCAAGGCGTGGCAGACACGGCCTGGTCGCAGCGCAACGGCTGGGGCCCCAAGAACGAGCTGGTGCAGACCCTGGTGCGGGAGAGCGCCGAGTACCGCGCCGCCGTGGACAAGGGCGACACCCCGGACGACGCGCTGAAGGCGTTGCTGGACGACGCCCCCTTCATGGCCAAGCTGCGCGCCGAAAAGACGCGTGTGCAGGCGGGCTTTCTGGCACAAGACCCGGTCACCGGCCATGTGCTGGCCTGGGTGGGCAGCCGCGACTTTGCGCAAGACCCGTTCGACCATGTGCAGGCGGCGCGCCGCCAGCCGGGCTCCACCTTCAAGCCGTTTGTCTATGGCGCGGCGTTTGCCAACGGAGCGACGCCCGAAGACACGCTGATGGACACCGCGGTCGAAATCCCGTTGGGCGGTGGCCGCGTCTGGCGCCCCACCGATGGCGGCCCGCCCAGCGAGCAGCCCATGACGCTGGCCGATGGCCTGGCGTTCTCCAAGAACACCATCACCGCGCAGGTGATGCAGCAGGTGGGCCCGGCCCGCGTGGCCGAGGCGGCGCGCGCCCTGGGCGTGCGGCAGTCCAAGCTGGAAGAGGTACCGTCCCTGGCGCTGGGCACGAGCCCGGTCACGCTCAAGGAAATGATCTCGGCTTACAGCAGCATCGTGAACCTGGGCCGCTATGTGGAGCCTGTGCTCATCACCAGCATCGAAGACCGCAATGGCAAGGTGCTGGAGACCTTTGCCAAGCCCGTGCCCGAAGAGGTCTTCCCGCCCCGGGCAGCGCAGACCCTGCGCAACACCATGCGCGGCGCTGTGGACCGGGGCACGGCCACGGCCATCCGCACGCGCTATGGCATCCAGGCCGACGTGGCGGGCAAGACCGGCACCACGCAAGACAACACCGATGGCTGGTTCATCCTGATGCACACCCGCGTGGTGGCGGGCGCCTGGGCAGGCTTCAACGACGGGCGCATCACGCTGCGCAGCGACTACTGGGGGCAGGGCGCGCGCAGTGCGTTGCCCATGGTGGGCGAGTTCATGCAGCAGGCCATCCGCAACAAGGTGATCGATGGCAACGACCGGTTTGTGGACGAGTTCGACACCAGCCCGCCACCACCGCCCGACAGCTCACTGGGCACCATGCGCGACTGGATTCGTGGCCTGTTCCGCTCCGACCCTCAGCAGGCTCCGGTGCCCGGCATGCCGCCCCGGCCTGCGGGCGCGGGGGGGCTGCCACCGGTCACTATCGACCCACCGGGTTCTGTCTCTCCACCGGTGCCTCCAGAAGAGCGGGTAGGGGGCGAATGAACGACCGAGGCGCGCGTTCAGCACGCGGCCAGCTGTTAAGGGGCTGGCTATGCAGTCAGCCTGCCGCGCCAGGCCACACGATGGCCTGCGCCACGATCACGTTTTGTCCATTGAAGGTGGCTGCGGGAGATCCGTACAGCCGATAGCCCCGCGCCAGCGCATCGCTCACGCGGCGGCAGAAGCTGGCGTCATCGGGACCGGTGAGCAGGCGGTAGGCGGGCAGGCCATCTGGCGGCGCGCTGGCCTGCGTGGTGTTTGCGGGTGATGCTATCGAGGTGGCAACCGTCATGGCCGCGCCTATTCGATGTCGATGAAGTGCATGCCCATGGTGCCCGCCTTGCGGTCGGCAAAGTAGCACTCCAGCGTTTCCTTGACGGTGCGGAAGGCCAGCTCGTCCCAGGGCACCTCGTCTTCGGTAAACAGCCGCGCCTCGATGGTTTCGTAGCCTGGGTTGAACTGGTCGCTGAGCAGTGTGGCGCGGTAGAACAGGTGCACTTGGCCCACGCGGCGCACGTTCAGCAGGCTGAACAGGGGGCCGATCTCGATCTGCGCGCCAGCCTCTTCATCGGTCTCACGCGCCGCCCCTTGGGCCGTGGTTTCGTCCAGTTCCATGAAGCCTGCGGGCAGCGTCCACTTGCCCCAGCGCGGCTCGATGTTGCGCTTGCACAGCAGGATGCGGCCATCGGGCAACGCGGGCACCGTGCCCACCACGTTGAGTGGGTTCTCGTAGTGCACCGTGTTGCAGGCGGGGCACACTGCGCGCTGCTTGGTGTCGCCGTCGTCCGGCAGGCGGTACACCACGGCGGTGCCACAGGCGCGGCAATGTTTGATGGGGCTGCGGTAAGTCATGCAGGGGTTTGAGGGTCAAATGAGCCGGTAGCGCTAGTGCAATATGCGCTACCGGCTATTAAAATCGTAGCGTTGCATTCGCCTGGCCGGGCGGCGGGGCCGCCCGGTGGTCTTCAGACCACGGTCAGGCGCAAAGGCGTGAGGCCGCCCACGCCGCCTTCGAGCGTATCGCCACGCACCACGGCGCCCACGCCTTCGGGGGTACCGGTGTAGATCAGGTCGCCGGGCTGCAGCTCCCACGCGGCCGACAGGTGCTCGATGGTCTCGGCAATGTTCCAGATGAGCTGGGTCACGGTGCTGCGCTGGCGGTCTGCGCCGTTGACCTGCAGCCAGATGGGCGCGTTGGCCACGTCACCTGCCTGCGCTACCGGGGTGATGGGGCCGATGGGAGCGCTGGCGTCAAAGCCTTTGCCGATGCACCAGGGACGGCCCTGCTTCTTCATGTCGTTCTGCAGGTCGCGGCGCGTCATGTCCAGGCCCACGGCGTAGCCGTAAATGTGGCTGAGCGCGTCGGCGGCCTGGATGTTCTTGCCGCCCTTGCCAATGGCCACCACCAGCTCGATCTCGTGGTGCAGGTTGGCCGTCAGGCTGGGGTAAGGCAGCTCGCCCGTTTCGCCCGCGTTGACCACCACGATGGCGTCAGCGGGCTTCATGAAGAAGAACGGCGGTTCGCGGCCGGTGAAGCCCATCTCCTTGGCGTGTTCTTCGTAGTTGCGGCCCACGCAGTAGATGCGGTGCACCGGAAAGCGCTCGCCGCTGCCCACCACGGGCACGCTGACCACGGGGGCGGGAGAAAACACGTAGCTCATGTCTGCCTTTCAATTGTTCTGGGGTTCTGGGGATGCCGTCAAAAGCGCGGGCGCCACGCCATGCACGCCTCGGTGTGGCAGTGTGCCATGGGCGCGGGTCTTCTGCTGTGGGGCGCTACACTGGCGGTCATGGCAAAGAGCTTCGATTTCCACAACACGCCGGGCCACCTGGTACGCCGCGCCCACCAGCGGACCGTGGCACTTTTCATGGAAGAGACGGCCGGATTTGATGTGACACCGGTGCAGTTCGCCATCCTGCACGAACTGCTGGCCCAGCCGGGCGAAGACCAGGTCACCTTGGCCGCCCGCGTGGCGTTTGATGCGGCCACCTCGGGGTCAGTCATCGGGCGCCTGGAAAAGCGCGGATGGATACGCCGCGAGCCCGACACCCGCGACCGCCGCCGCAAGCTGCTGTGGATCACCCCCGAAGGCGAAGTGGCCGCCCTGCAGATGCGCGATGCCGCCCAGCGCGTGCAGGAGCGCCTCACGGCACCGCTCACCGCCCAGGAAAGCGCCGATCTGATGGCGCTGCTCTCCAAAGTCGTCTACAACCACCAGGACCCGGCGGGCACCTCGGGCGCCTGACGGGGATGCCCTTGGTCGCCGGGCGCACTCTTTTTCTGGCCTGTCGGCATCGTGCCGCACAAGCTTCATTCCTCCTTTGACCGACCCCAGGCACCGCTCCGCCATGCAGCTCTACAACTACTTCCGCTCCTCCGCCTCGTTCCGCGTGCGCATTGCGCTGCAGCTCAAGGGCCTGCCCTACGACTACATGCCTGTGCATCTGGTCAAGGGCGAGCACAAGGCCCCCGATTACGCGGGCCGCATCGGGGACGCGCTGGTGCCCACCCTGGTGACCGATGGCGGCACGGCGCTGTCGCAGTCCATGGCCATCATCGAATACCTGGACGAAACCCATCCCACGCCCGCCTTGCTGCCCGCCACACCGTTGGCCCGTGCCCGGGTGCGCGCACTGGCGCAGATGGTGGCGTGCGAAATCCACCCGCTCAACAACCTGCGTGTGCTCAAGTACCTGGTGCATGAACTGAAGGTGGACGAGGATGCCAAGAACGCTTGGTACCACCACTGGGTTCGCAGTGGGCTGGAGGCGTTCGAGCGGCAACTTGACCTGCTGGCGCAAGAGCGCGCTGCGCAGGGCATGGCGCCCTCGGTGCTGTGCTGGGGCGACACGCCCACGTTGGCCGACTGCTGCTTGGTGCCGCAGATCTTCAATGCCCAGCGCTTCAAGGTCAGCCTGGATGGCCTGCCGCGCACCATGGGGGTGTTTGACGCCTGCATGACGCTGCCCGCGTTCCAGCAGGCGCAGCCCTCGGCCTGCCCGGACAACGAAGCGTGACGGCTGCGTCGTCGATACGGAGCCAGCACGCAGACTGGCTGGTGCCCGACTGGCCCGCACCGCCGGGTGTGCATGCGCTGTGCACCACGCGCGCGGGCGGTGTGGGCCGCGCACCGTTCGACCAGTTGAACCTGGGCACCCATGTGGGCGACGATCCGGTGGCGGTGGCCGCCAACCGGCAGATCGTGCAGTCCGCATTGCATTCCACAACCCCGGGCGCCCGCGCGGTGTTTTTGAACCAGGTGCATGGCGATGGCGTGGTGCTGCTGGATGCGAGCACCCCCGACGGGACAGAGGCAGACGCCTGCGTGACCCGTGCGCCCGGCGCCGTCTGCACCATCATGGTGGCCGACTGCCTTCCCGTGTTGTTTGCTCACCGCTCAGGCCAGGTGGTGGCTGCGGCCCACGCCGGCTGGCGCGGACTGGCCGGGAGCGCAGGGCAGGGCGTGCTGGAATCGGTTTTCAAGCATTTTTGCCATGAAGCGCTAGTGCATCATGGCTCGATAGCTATCGAAAGCGGAGCAATGGCGCCAGCCGCCCCAGGCGCTTCGGAAGTCGCTGCCCGCACGCTGGCGTGGCTGGGCCCCTGCATCGGCCCCACGGCTTTTGAGGTCGGGGCAGAGGTGCGTGCTGCGTTCTGCGACGCCCCGGGTGCCCTGGGCGCTGCGGCTACTTCATGTTTTGTGGCGCGGCCCGGTGTACCGGGCAAGTACCTGTGCGATCTGGCAGGGCTGGCCCGATTGCGTCTGCAAGCCATGGGCGTCACCGCCATCTACGGCAATGACAGCACCGCACCGTGGTGTACCGTCACACAGGCCTCACTGTTCTTTTCGCACCGCCGCGACAGCGCTGCCCTCGGCGGCAGCGGGCGTTTTGCCGCCTGCATCTGGCTCGGCTGACGTTGCTGGCTCGGCACCCGCATCGGCCATGCGGGCTGCGGCCTGCTCCGCGTCGTACGCGGCCTGTTCCTCCGCCTCTCGCGCCTTGATCTTGCGCTTGCGCGAAGGCGTGCCCAGGATGTAGACCAGAATGCCCATGGGCAGCAGGCCGTACAACGCGAACGTGATGAGGGCGCCCAGCACGGTGCCCTGTGGGCTGGTGGCTTCGGCCACCGCCATCATGAGCGTGACGTAGGTCCAGGCGATGACGATGAGGTACATTGATTTGTGTGCACTGAAAGCGTTGAATTCGTTGCCATGCCCCATGGGGTGGGCAACAATGAACCCGCGAAACAAAAATCAGGCCCCAGCCGCTGCGAGCGACCAACCATTGAGGAATGAGCATGACTTCTGAATCACCCTGGGCCGAGAGCGCCCAGCAGTTCCAGCAGATTTTCGGGCAAAGCTGGTCGCAGGCGCTGCAATCGTTTCAGAAACTGGACCTGGGTGCGCAGATACCCACGGCGACTCCGCTCAAGCTGTCGCAAGACAAGCTGCAGTCCTTGCAGCAGCAGTACATCAAAGAAGCCCAGGAGCTGTGGGCCAAAGGCCTGCAAGGCACCCCCGAGGTCAAGGACAAGCGCTTTGCGGGTGAAGGCTGGGCCAGCAATCCGGTGGCGGCGTTTTCTGCCGCCGCCTACCTGCTCAACGCCCGCACGCTGATGGGCCTGGCCGAGGCGGTGGAGGCCGATGAAAAAACCAAGGCCCGCATTCGCTTTGGTGTGGAGCAGTGGATGGCTGCCATGGCGCCCAGCAACTTTCTCGCCTTCAACGCCGAGGCGCAAAAGAAGGCCATCGAGACCAAGGGCGAGAGCATCGCCAAAGGCATGCAGAACCTGCTGCATGACATCACGCAGGGCCATGTGTCGATGACCGACGAAAGCCTGTTCGAAGTGGGCCGCAACGTGGCCACCACCGAGGGCGCGGTGGTGTACGAGAACGAGCTGTTCCAGTTGCTCGAATACAAGCCCCTCACGGCCAAGGTGTACGAGCGCCCCTTCCTGCTGGTGCCGCCCTGCATCAACAAGTTCTACATCCTCGACCTGCAGCCAGAGAACTCGCTGATCCGCTACGCCGTCGAACAAGGCCATCGCACCTTTGTGGTGAGCTGGCGCAATCCGGATGACAGCCTGGCCCACAAAACGTGGGACGACTACGTGGAAGATGGCGCCATGGCCGCCATCGACGTGGTGCAGAACATCACCGGCGCCGAGCAGATCAATGCGCTGGGGTTTTGTGTGGGCGGCACCATCCTCTCCAACGCACTGGCCGTACTGGCCGCGCGCGGTGACGAGCCCGTGGCCAGCGCGACCTTCCTAACCACGCTGATCGACTTCGCCGACACCGGCATCCTCGACGTGTTCATTGATGAGGCCTTCGTCAAGTTCCGCGAGATGCAGATGGGCAATGGCGGGCTGATGAAGGGGCAGGACCTGGCGTCCACCTTCAGCTTCCTGCGCCCCAACGATCTGGTCTGGAACTACGTGGTGGGCAACTACCTCAAGGGCGAAACGCCACCGCCGTTCGACCTGCTGTACTGGAACAGCGACAGCACCAATCTGCCGGGGCCGTTCTATGCCTGGTACCTGCGCAATTTCTATCTGGAGAACAACCTGGTCAAGCCGGGCAAGCTCACCGTGTGCGGCGAAAAGCTGGATCTGGGCAATCTCGATCTGCCTGTGTATATCTACGGCTCGCGCGAGGACCACATCGTGCCGGCCACGGCTGCCTATGCGTCCACCCAGGCGCTGCCCGGCAAGAAGCGGTTCGTGATGGGTGCCTCGGGCCATATCGCCGGGGTGATCAACCCGCCCGCCAAGGGCAAGCGCAGCCACTGGGTTCGCGCCGACGGCAAGTTCCCCGCCACGCTGGACCAATGGCTGGCGGGCGCCACCGAGCACCCAGGCAGCTGGTGGACCGACTGGTCGGGCTGGCTCAAGGGCCACGCGGGCAAGCAAATCGCGGCGCCCAAGGCCTATGGCAAAGGCACCAAATTCAAGGCCATCGAGCCCGCGCCCGGTCGCTACGTCAAGCAGAAAGCCTGATACGCAAAAGTCCTGACTTTCAGCACTGCGAGAATTACCTACCGTACCGAACAACCTCCAACCACAAGGACATTCCATGGAAGACATCGTCATCGTTTCGGCCGCTCGCACCGCTGTGGGCAAGTTTGGTGGCTCGCTGGCCAAGACGCCCGCGAC
This sequence comes from Acidovorax sp. Root70, assembly GCF_001428225.1. Taxonomy (NCBI): domain Bacteria; kingdom Pseudomonadati; phylum Pseudomonadota; class Betaproteobacteria; order Burkholderiales; family Comamonadaceae; genus Acidovorax; species Acidovorax sp. Root70. Next base: position 269,559 of record NZ_LMHQ01000028.1, on the reverse strand, counting down.
CGAACTCGGCGCCATCGTGATTCGTGAAGCCATCGCACGCGCGGGTCTGTCGTCTGACCAGATCGGTGAAGTCATCATGGGCCAGGTGCTGGCGGCTGGCGTGGGCCAGAACCCAGCGCGCCAAGCCTCCATGAAAGCAGGCGTGGCCAAGGAAACCCCCGCGCTCACCATCAATGCGGTGTGCGGCTCCGGCCTCAAGGCCGTGATGCTCGCCGCCCAGGCCGTGGCCTGGGGCGACAGCGAGATCGTCGTGGCCGGTGGCCAGGAGAGCATGAGCCTGGCACCGCACGTGCTGCCCAACTCGCGCGACGGCCAGCGCATGGGCGACTGGAAGCTGGTGGACACCATGATCGTGGACGGCCTGTGGGACGTGTACAACCAGTACCACATGGGCATCACGGCAGAAAACGTGGCCAAGCAGTACGGCATCACCCGCGACATGCAGGATGCGCTGGCCCTGGCCAGCCAGCAAAAGGCAGCCGCTGCGCAAGACGCAGGCAAGTTCGCCGATGAAATCGTGGGTGTGAGCCTGGCGCAGAAGAAGGGCGACCCCATCCTCTTTAACACCGACGAATACCTCAATCGCAAGACCAATGCAGAAGCCCTGGCAGGCCTGCGCCCTGCGTTTGACAAGGCGGGCAGCGTGACCGCGGGCAACGCATCGGGTCTGAACGACGGCGCCGCCGCCGTGGTGGTGATGAGCGCCAAGAAGGCCGCTGCCCTCGGCCTCAAGCCCCTGGCCCGCATTGCCGCCTTTGGCACGAGCGGCCTGGACCCGGCCACCATGGGCATGGGCCCCGTGCCTGCCTCGCGCAAGGCCCTGCAGCGTGCAGGCTGGAACGCGGCCGATGTGGACCTGTTCGAGCTGAACGAAGCCTTCGCCGCCCAGGCCTGCGCCGTGAACAAGGAGCTGGCAATTGACCCCGCCAAGGTGAATGTGAACGGTGGCGCCATTGCCATCGGTCACCCCATTGGAGCGTCCGGTTGCCGGATTCTGGTCACGCTGCTGCACGAAATGCAGCGCCGTGACGCCAAGAAGGGCTTGGCCGCGCTGTGCATCGGTGGCGGCATGGGGGTGTCTCTGGCTGTGGAGCGTTGAGCCCCACCAGGGCCCCGTTGGAGGCGGCGCCCTTGCCGTGCTGACCAAAGACGCTGGCAGTGACAGCAAAAAGGCCGCATGGATATGCGGCCTTTTTTATGGGTGTGTTGGCCTGTTGGGTGAAGAAAGCTGCCCCAAGGTCTTCAGCAGATCGTCTGGGAGTTCCATCACCGGATAGCAGCCCCTCAGCCCAGGGATGTGTGCAGCCTCCAGAAGGCTCTGCACGGGCGCTGAAGGGCCGCAAGTTTGCCATGGTGCGGTACCATGTTTTCCCATGACCGCGACCATTTTTGCCCAACCCTTCGAACCCGTGGGCTGTCAATCCTGTCGTGACAAGACGCAGCTTCCGTTCGACTTCACAATGGCCTTTCAGCCCATCATGAATCTGGAGTTGAATCGTCCGTTTGCCTACGAGGCGCTGGTGCGTGGTGTGGGTGGTGAGTCGGCTGGCACAGTGCTGTCGTGGGTGGATGACACCAACCGTTATCGGTTTGACCAGGCGTGCCGCGTCAAGGCGATTGAATTGGCGTCGCGCCTGGGGCTTGCCAACTTGCCGGACTGCCGGCTGAGCATCAACTTTCTACCCAATGCGGTGTACCGGCCCGAGACCTGCATCCGCGCCACGATGGAGGCGGCTGAGGAATTCGATTTCCCGCACGACCGCATCATGTTCGAGGTGACCGAGGGTGAGCAGGTCACCAACGGTGCCCACCTCAAGTCCATCTTCAATGAATACCGGCGCCAGGGTCTCATCACGGCCATCGACGACTTTGGTGCGGGCTATGCAGGGCTGAACATGCTGGTTCAATTCCAGCCCCATGTGCTCAAGATCGACATGGAGCTGATTCGCAACATTGACCAAGACCCCGTGCGTCAGGCGATTGTGTGCGGCATCGTGTTGGTGTGTCAGCGCTTGTCCATCGACATTGTGGCCGAGGGCATTGAAACCTCGGCTGAGTCCGCCTATCTGCAATCGGTGGGCGTTTGCTACCAGCAAGGCTATCTGTTTGCCAAGCCGGGATGGGAGTCTTTGCCACTGGCGCCGCGGCACGTCTAGCCCGCAGCGGCCTGCAGTCCAAGGGCTGCCCTTGCGAGGCTCTTCAGCTCTCAATCGCCGGGCGGCTGCCTGAATTTGTTGAGCCCCCAGGCACCACATTGGTGACGCGCCGCTAGGCTTGACTGGCGTCAATGGTGTGACGCATGCGGATATGTCAAAAAGGAAAGGGCTTCAGTGTTTTCCTTCACGGCAGTGCCCAATTTCTTCGGTAGAGTGGGTCCTGAGCCAATCACTAACAAGGAGAAATCACATGAGCCAAAAAGTCGCGTATGTCACCGGTGGCATGGGAGGCATCGGTACCGCCATTTGCCAGCGCCTGCACAAGGAAGGTTTCAAGGTCATCGCTGGCTGCGGCCCGACACGGGACCACGCCAAGTGGCTGGCCGAGCAAAAGGCCCTGGGCTACACGTTTTATGCGTCGGTCGGTAACGTGGGTGATTGGGATTCCACCGTGGAAGCCTTCGGCAAGACCAAGGCAGAACACGGCACCATCGACGTGCTGGTGAACAACGCCGGCATCACGCGGGACCGCATGTTCCTCAAGATGTCGCGCGAAGACTGGGACGCCGTTATCGAAACCAACCTCAACAGCATGTTCAATGTCACGAAGCAAGTGGTGTCTGACATGGTGGAAAAGGGCTGGGGCCGCATCATCAACATCAGCTCGGTCAACGGCGAAAAAGGCCAGGCAGGGCAGACCAACTATTCCGCCGCCAAGGCAGGGATGCACGGCTTCTCGATGGCCCTGGCGCAAGAGCTGGCCACCAAGGGCGTTACGGTCAACACGGTCAGCCCAGGCTACATCGGCACGGACATGGTCAAGGCGATCCGCCCGGACGTGCTGGAAAAGATCGTGGCGACGGTGCCCGTCAAGCGTCTGGGCGAGCCCAGCGAGATCGCCTCGATCATTGCCTGGCTGGCATCGGAAGAGGGCGGTTACGCCACAGGCGCCGACTTCTCGGTCAACGGTGGCCTGCACATGGGCTAAGGCTTGCGCGGCCTTTTTGGTCGCCACAGGAGCAAAAAAAGGTCCCAACAAAAAACCCCGCAGATGCGGGGTTTTTTGTTGGGACCTGCAAGGGTTGCGAGAGATTAACTCTGGCCTTGCTACGGTGCGCCTGGAAAATATTGGCCTGAAGTTCCTATATCTCCCATGCATTGGTATGTTTTGTGCTTGTTGTGCGGTGCGGCAATGTCATCGACCTGCACAACAGTGGCTTGGCTGCAGCGCCTTCAGAAGCGGGCCGGGGCGCGCTTGCGGTCGCGTTCGTCTTCGGGCCAGGCGGACAAGATAGCGGTGGTATTCATGTGGAAAACTCCTGTGATGTACCAACAACGCGGTCAATCTGCAGTCCGTTGACAAGCTTTCGCAAAAAAATGCAACGGCAATAGCCTGTAGGTTTACACGAAAATTTGCTATAAATTTAGCAGCAATAAAACAATGCCAATCAAGGAAAAGTCCTGAAAATTGAGGGAAAAATTTACAGGACTTTACATCTTCAACTGACCGAGGCACCCGACATTTCTTCGAGTTCTGACGAAATTTCCAGCCAGCGTTCTTCGAGTTTTCCCGTTTCTTCATTCCCGGCTTTCAAGCGGCGACCGCACTCGGCGATCTCTGCGGGAGGCAAGGCCTGCGTCAGTTGGTGCTCCAATTGGGTGCGTTCCGCGCCCAAAGCCGCCAGGCGCTTGTCGATCTGTTCCAGCTCCTTTTTGAGCGGCCGGGTCTTTTCGGCCAGCTGCTGGCGTGTTTGGGCGTCGAGCTTGCGTTGCTCGCGCCCGTCACGCGAAGGCGCGGGGGAGGGGGCCGGTGCGGGCGTGGCAGAAGCGACGGCAACGGCCGCAGGTGCGGTGGTGGGGGCTGGTGCACTTGCCTGGGCCTGTGACGCCTGGGCCTGTTCGGCCAGACGCGCCTCTTCGCGCAGGCGCTTGGACTCTTCAAGCAGGTAGCGCTGGTAGTCGTCCAGGTCGCCATCGAAGGGGCCGACCACGCCCCGGCCGACCATCCAGAAATCTTCGCAGACCGAGCGCAGCAGCGCACGGTCGTGGCTGACCAGCATGACGGTGCCATCGAAGTCGTTGAGCGCCATGGCCAGCGCCTCGCGGGTAGCCAGGTCCAGGTGGTTGGTGGGCTCGTCCAGCAGCAGCAGGTTGGGGCGTTGCCAGACGATCATGGCCAGCACCAGGCGGGCCTTTTCGCCGCCGCTCATGGTGCCCACGGCCTGCTTGACCATGTCACCCGTGAAATTGAAGCTGCCCAGGTAGCTGCGCAGATCCTGCTCGCGGCTGGGTTGCTTGGCATCCGGCCCCAGGTCCTTGGCCAGGCGGATCATGTGCTCCAGCGGGTTCTCTGCGGGACGCAGAACGTCCAGCTCCTGCTGGGCAAAGTAGCCGATGTTCAGGCCCTTGCCTTCGGTGATGCTGCCGCCCAGCGCCTTCATGGTGCGCGCAATGGTCTTGACCAGGGTGGACTTGCCCTGGCCGTTGGCACCCAGGATACCGATGCGCTGCCCCGCCAGCACCGAGCGGTTGACGCCGGTGAGGATGGTGGTGGGCGTGCCCTCGTCGTCCACATAGCCGAACGAGGCGTCGCTGATGGCCAGCATGGGATTGGGCAGGTTGGCCGGTTCCTTGAACTCGAACGTGAAGTCCGCCTCGGCGAGCACCGGTCCGATCTTCTCCATGCGTTCGAGCTGCTTGACCCGGCTTTGCGCCTGCTTGGCCTTGCTGGCCTTGGCCTTGAAGCGGTCGATGAACTTCTGCAGGTGGGCCATCTTTTCCTGCTGCTTGGCAAAGCTGGCTTGCTGCAGTTCGAGCTGCTGGGCGCGCAGCTCTTCGAACTTGCTGTAGTTGCCGCCGTAGCGGTTCAGCTCACCTTGCTGGATTTGCAGGGTGACGTTGGTGATGGCGTCCAGGAACTCGCGGTCGTGGCTGATCACGATCATGGTGCCCGCGTAGCGCTTGAGCCATGCCTCCAGCCAGACGAGGGCGTCCAGGTCCAAGTGGTTGGTGGGCTCGTCCAGCAGCAGCAGGTCACTCGGACACATCAGCGCACGCGCCAGTTGCAGGCGCATGCGCCAGCCGCCCGAAAAGCTGTTGACCGGCTGATCCAGCTCGCTCACGCGAAAGCCCAGGCCCAGGATGAGCGCCTGCGCACGGGCCACGGCATCGTGTGCGCCGGCGTCATGCAGGTCGGAATAGGCGTGGGCGATGGCCATGCCATCGTCGCTGGCCTCGGCCTCTGCCAACTGGCGCTGCACCTCGGCCAGGCGCGTGTCGCCTTCCAGCACAAACTCTGTGGCTGACTGGTCGGTTTCGGGCATGTTCTGCGCGACCTCGGCCATCCGCCAGCTCGACGGTATGTGAAAGTCTCCGCCGTCTTCATGCAGCTTGCCGCTGAGCAGGGCGAACAGGCTGGACTTGCCTGCGCCATTGCGGCCCACAAGCCCTACGCTTTCGCCGGGGTTGATGGTGGTGGACACGCTGTCGAGCACGACTTTCGTGCCTCGGCGCAGGGTAACGTTCTTGAGGGTGATCATCCGGGAATCAGAAAAAAGCGCACCCGCACGAGGCGGGTGGCGTACAAAACTCTGGGGGCCAGCACAGTTGTCAGCGGCCTAGCCGCTGCAGCTGCCAAGGTGGCGCAAAGGGCTCTATTGTGCCGTGAGCCGGGTTTGGGCGGCCAGCGCCTGCCGGGTAACCAGCAAAACCTGGTCTTCGCCCGCACTGGTATCGAGCCAAAAAACCGGTAGTTGGGGAAATGCCGCCTCAAAGTGGCTGCGCTCGTTGCCGATCTCCAGAATGAGCACGGCGTCTTCGCTCATGCAGGCCGGAGCGGCTGCGAAGAGCTGGCGTACAAAGTCCATGCCGTCGTCACCGCCCGCCAGGGCCAGTGCGGGCTCGGCGCGGTACTCGCTGGGCAGCGTGGCCATGCTGGCGGCGTTCACGTAGGGCGGATTGCACAGGATCAAGTCCCAGGGGCCGGGCAGGGTGCTCAGTCCGTCGGACAGCTGCAGGGCGACGCGGTCCTGCAATCCATGCTTGTCCACATTGATGCGCGCCACGGCCAGTGCGTCGGGCGAAATGTCGGCGCCGGTGACCGAGACCTCCGGCCACGCCATGGCGGCCAGCACTGCCAGGCTGCCATTGCCGGTGCACAGGTCCAGCACGCGATGGGTATGGTCGCTCAGGAATTCATCTGCCCCGCCGTCCACCAGCAGCTCTGCGATGAAACTGCGCGGCACGATGGCGCGCTCGTCCACGTAGAACGGTATGCCCTGAAGCCACGCTTCACGCGTGAGGTAAGCGGCGGGTTTTCGCGTAGCGATCCGCTCTTCAAAAAGAGTAGCAACCAAGGCTTGATCTGTGGGCGCTACAGGCTTGTTTTTAATGGATTCTGGTGCGTCGGAGAGGTCGCTGTCCAGGGGCAGCCCCAGGCGCCAAAGCACCAGCCATACGGCTTCATCGTGGGCATTGGTGGTGCCATGGCCAAACGACACGCCTGCCGATGCCAGCTGCTGGGCGCCCCATTCAACCAGGGTGCCTACCGTCACTGCATTGGACGCGGGCGTTTCTTGTGGGTTGCTGGTCATGATGTGGTCATCGCCTGGGCTGCTGTGGCCTGCGCCTGCAGGTTCTCGAGGGTGCGGCGGTAGATGTTCTTGAGGGGTTCGATATCGGCCACCACCACATGCTCGTCAATCTTGTGGATGCTGGCGTTGGGCGGGCCCAGTTCGATCACCTGGGGGCAAACCTGGGCGATGAAGCGGCCATCGCTGGTGCCGCCGGTGGTGGACAGCTCGGTGGTCAGGCCGGTTTCAGCGGCAATGGCCTGCTGCACGGCATCCACCAGCTCGCCGGGTGTGGTGAGGAAGGGTTGTCCGCCCAAGGTCCAGCGCAGGTCGTAGTCGAGCCCATGGCGGTCCAGCACGGCATGCACACGCTGCTGTAGGCCTTCGGCGGTGGACTCGGTGGAGAAACGGAAGTTGAAGTCGATCACCACCTCACCCGGAATCACATTGGTGGCGCCTGTACCACCATGCATGTTGCTGATTTGCCAGCTGGTGGGCGGAAAGAACGCGTTGCCGTTGTCCCACACCGTGGCGGCCAGTTCCGTCAGGGCGGGCAAGGCCTGGTGGATGGGATTGCGAGCCAGTTGGGGGTAGGCAATGTGGCCCTGGATGCCGCGCACGCTGAGCTTGCCGCTCAGGGTGCCGCGCCGTCCGTTCTTGATCATGTCGCCGGTTTTCTCGACCGAAGTGGGCTCGCCCACGATGCAGTAGTCGAGCCGTTCGCCCCGCGCCTTGAGCTGCTCGATCACGACCTTGGTGCCATCGACCGAGGGACCCTCTTCATCGCTGGTCAGCAAAAAAGCCAGCTCCACCTGCGGGGCGGGCGTGGCGGCCAGAAACTCTTCCACCGCCACGACAAAGGCCGCGATCGAGGTCTTCATGTCGCTGGCGCCGCGGCCATAGAGCTTGCCGTCCTTGTGGGTGGGCACGAAGGGGTCGCTGCTCCACTGCGCAAGCGGGCCGGTCGGGACGACATCGGTATGGCCTGCAAAAACTACGGTTTTGATAGCAAAGGAGGCATTTTCTGCCTGCACTACGGGCCGTTTTGCCCATAAATTGCTGACATGGAAGTCTGCCGGGCCGCTGTCCAGCCGCTCGCACACAAAGCCCAGCGGGGCCAGCCGTGCAGCCAGCAGGTCCAGGCAGCCGGCATCCTCCGGGGTGATGGAGGGCAGGGAGATGAGCTGTTCGGCCAGGTGGAGGGTGCGGGACATGGGATCAGGGAATGGAGGCAGGCAGCGGGGTGGAGCTGTGGTCATGGGGCGGTGCTTTTGCACCGCATGGCCCCTGCGACAGGGGCCCGGGCAGGAAAGAGACACATCATGCCGCCGGCTTGACGTCCAGCACAATCTCGGTGAATGACGGGGTGTCATCCGGCGTGTCGCGCGCTTCCTTCTGGGCCTTGGCAGCATTGGCAGCAAGGGAGAAGTCGTTTTGCAGGCGCCACATGAGGTTGGTGGGCGAGTCAGCGTACGCAAGGCCTTCCTTGCGTTCGATCTTGGACTCCATGATGAGGCGGGCCAGAGCCTCCTCGAAGGTCTGCGAGCCTTCGGCCATGGATTTTTCCATGGCCTCCTTCACGCCGGAGAAATCTCCCTTTTCGATCAGCTCCGACACCAGCTTGGAGTTGAGCATGACCTCCACGGCTGGCACCCGGCCGCCGTCGGTCTTGCGCACCAGGCGCTGGGACACCACGGCCTTGAGGGCCGATGCCAGGTCGCCCAGCATGGTGGGGCGTACCTCGACGGGGTAGAACGACAAGATGCGATTGAGCGCGTGGTAGCTGTTGTTGCCGTGCAGCGTGGCTAGGCACAGGTGGCCGGACTGCGCATAGGCAATGGCGGCAGACATGGTCTCGCGGTCGCGAATTTCGCCGATCAGGATCACGTCGGGCGCCTGGCGCAGCGCGTTTTTCAGGGCGGTCTGCAAGGACTGGGTGTCGCTGCCGATCTCGCGCTGGTTGACGATGGATTTCTTGTTCTTGAACTGATACTCGACCGGGTCCTCGATGGTGAGGATGTGGCCCGTCAGCGCTTCGTTGCGCGTGTCGATCATCGACGCCAGCGAGGTGCTCTTGCCCGAGCCGGTAGCACCCACCATCAGGATCAGCCCGCGTTTTTCCATGATGAGTTCGCGCATCACAGGGGGCAGGCCCAGCGTGTCGAACTCCGGGATCTGCTGCGAGATGAAGCGGATCACCACCGCGTAACTGCCGCGCTGGCGCATGGCGCTGACCCGGAACCGGCCCACGCCGCTGAGCGGCACGCCCATGTTGAGCTCGCCGGTTTCTTCCAGCTCCTCGATGCGGTCTGGCGTGACCACTTCGGACAGAAGATTGCGCGGCGCGTCGGGGGGCAGGATCTGGTTGTTGATCGGCACGCACTCGCCGTTGATCTTGATCAGCGCAGGTGCGTTGGCCGACAGATAGACGTCGGAGGCCTTTTTCTCTGCCATCAGGCGAAGAATTCGTTCCATCGTGCTCATGGTGTTTCCCTCTTGTTGTCTGTCTCTGTCGGTGGGCGAACGGCCAGGGCCGTCCGCGGGTTCACGGCAATCAGTCGCGCAGCAGGTCGTTAATGCTGGTCTTGGAGCGGGTTTGCGCGTCCACCTGCTTGACGATGATGGCAGCGTACATGCTGTAGGGCGCGCCGTTGGCGGCCGTCTTGGGCAGGTTGCCGCTGACCACCACCGAGCCCGAAGGCACGCGGCCGTAGCTGATTTCGCTGGTGGCACGGTTGAAGATGGGGGTGCTCTGGCCCAGGTACACGCCCATGCCCAGCACGGAGTTCTCTTCGACCACCACGCCTTCGACGACCTCGGAGCGGGCGCCGATGAAGCAGTTGTCTTCAATGATGGTGGGGCCGGCCTGCAGAGGCTCCAGCACACCGCCAATGCCCACGCCGCCGGACAGGTGCACGTTGGCGCCGATCTGTGCGCACGAACCCACGGTGGCCCAGGTATCGACCATGGTGCCTTCGCCCACGTAGGCGCCAATGTTCACGTACGACGGCATCAGGATCGCGCCCTTGGCGATGAAGCTGCCGCGGCGGGCCACAGCGGGCGGCACCACGCGCACGCCGGTGGCCTTCATTTCTTCTTCGGACAGGTGGGCAAACTTGGTCTGCACCTTGTCGTAAAAGCCCAGGTCGCCGGCCTTGACGACTTCGTTGTCCTTCAGACGGAACGACAGCAGCACGGCCTTCTTGATCCACTGGTGCACGGTCCACTGGCCCACGCCTTCGCGGGTAGCCACACGCAGCTTGCCGTTGTTCAGCTCGGCAATCACGTGTTCGACGGCGTCCTGGATCTCCTTGGGGGCGGCGGCGGGCGAGAGGCTGGCGCGGTTTTCCCAGGCGTTGTCGATGAGGGTTTGGAGTTGTTGGGTCATGTTGTTGTCGATCAGATCAGGCAGTACGGGATTGGATGAATTGCACGATGCGCAGCGCGGCTTCCACGCATTCTTCGGTCTCGGCCACCAGGGCCATGCGCACGCGCTGGGCGCCGGGGTTGCTGCCTTGGGCCTCGCGGGCCAGGTAGCTGCCGGGCAGCACCGTGACATTGTATTGAGCCAGGAGGGCGCGCGCGAACTCGGCGTCGTCCATGCCCAGGGCTTCAGGTACCTTGGCCCACAGGTAGAAACCGGCATCCGGCAGGGCGACTTCCATCACGCCCGCCAGCAGTGGCGTGACCTGGGCAAACTTCTTGCGGTACAGCGCGCGGTTTTCCACCACATGCTGCTCATCGCTCCAGGCAGCAACGCTGGCGGCCTGCACGATGGGGCTCATGGCGCTGCCATGGTAAGTACGATAGAGCAGAAATGACTTGATCAGGGCCGCGTCGCCCGCCACAAAGCCGCTGCGCATGCCGGGCACGTTGCTGCGTTTGGACAGGCTGGTGAAGGAGATCAGGTTCTTGAAGTCGCCGCGTCCCAGCTGCGCCGCAGCCTGAAGGCCACCCAGGGGTGGCTCGTCGCGGAAATAGATCTCGCTATAGCACTCGTCCGAGGCAATCACAAAGCCGTAGCGGTCGCTCAGCTCGAACAGCTTCTTCCATTCGCTCAGCGGCATCACGGCGCCAGTGGGGTTGCCGGGGGAGCAGACAAACAGCAACTGCGTGCGCTGCCACACGGCGTCGGGCACGGCATCCCAGTTCACGGCAAAGTTGCGGCTGGGGTCGCTGGCCGCGTAGTACGGCTGGGCGCCAGCCAGCAAGGCGGCGCCTTCGTAAATTTGGTAGAACGGGTTGGGGCAGACGACCAGAGGTTGGCCTTGAGAGGGGTCGATGATGGTCTGCGCAAAGGCAAACAGCGCTTCGCGTGAGCCATTGACGGGCAGCACCTGGGTGCCAGGGTCCAGGGTCAGCGCATAGCGTTGTTGCAGCCAGTGGGTGAAGGCTTCGCGCAGCTTGGGTTCACCGGCCGTGGCGGGGTAACTGGCCAGTCCGCCCAGGTTGTTACTGAGTGCATCTTTGATGAACTGCGGTGTAGGATGGCGTGGCTCACCCATGCCCAGGCTGATGGGGCTGTAGGCCGCCGGGGGAGTGACTCCCGCGAAGAGTTGCCGCAGCCGCTCAAAGGGGTAAGGCTGGAGTTGGGAGAGCAGGGGATTCATGGAGCGACATTATGGGCGAAGGGCGTGGGCGCACGGGCTGTGCACCGCGCACTGCGTCCTCGGGGCAAATGGGGTTGCAACGGGTGGGCAGGCGCCCTGTGGTGTTGTCAATCCGACGTAAGAGCAGACACCTAGCATCGCCCCTTTTCAAGAACGATAACGGAGACAAGATGTCTGGATTCCTACCGCTGCGCCCCGGACTCTGGTGGATGCGCAGGTGGCACCTGCCGGGCAAACTGGTGACGCTGGGCGTGTTGATGGGGGGCGCGCTGGCATTGGCCGCCCTGGATGCCCCGTGGTGGAGTGTGGCATTGGCTGGCGCCGTGGTTCTGTATGCCCTGTGTGCGTTGCATGCCGGCCTGGCGTCTGACCTGCAAGGGTTGGCGCATGCGATGGAGCAGACCACGCGCGGCGACCTGTGTGCCCGGGCGGGTGTCTATGGGCACGACGAGGTCGGGGCCATGGCTCAGTCGCTTGACCGCATGGTGCTGACGCTGTCGTCCATGGTGGCCGATATCCGCAGCAACGCGGCGCTGGTGGCCCATGCGGGGCAAAGCCTGGCGCAAGGCAACCGGTCGCTGGCCGATCGCACCGAGCAGCAGGCGGCCAACCTGGAGCAGACAGCCGCCAGCGTGGAGCAACTGTCTTCGGCTGTCCAGAACAACGCACAGACCGCGCGCAGCGCCGATGCCCGCGCTGCCGACGTGCGCAAGGCCGCCGACACTGGGGCCGAAGCCATGGCCCGCGCGGTGCAGTCGGTGGAGGCGATCCAGCAAAGCGCGCGCCGCATGACCGAGATCATCGGCGTGATCGACAGCATTGCTTTTCAGACCAACATCCTGGCGCTTAATGCCGCCGTGGAGGCCGCCCGCGCCGGTGAACAGGGCCGTGGGTTTGCCGTGGTGGCGGGCGAGGTGCGCACCTTGGCCAAGCGCTCGGGCGACGCCGCACGGGAGATCCGCGAACTGATTGGCGCTTCGGTGAGCCAGGTCGAGGCCAGCGCAGGGTTGATCCGGTCGGCCGGCGAAGGCATTGCCAACATGGCCAGCGGCATCCGCAGCGTGGCGGCCAGCATGACCGAGATTTCCGGTTCCAGTGCCGAGCAGAGCACGGGCTTGAGCGAGGTGAGCACGGCGGTGCAGCAGCTGGACCAGATCACGCAGCACAACGCCCAGATGGTGGGCCATGCCGTTTCGCAAGCCGAGGCGCTGGAGCACCGCGCTTCCACCCTGTCACAGGCAGTGGCGGCGTTTCGCCTGCAGCAGGGTACGGCCGATGAGGCGGTGGCCCTGGTGAACAAGGCCGTGGCCCTGCACAAGACCAGTTCGCGCGACCAGTTTCTGCGCAGCATCACCGACAAGACCCAGCCCTACCATGACCGCGACATGTACGTGTTTGTGCTGGATACGGCGGGCACCTACCTGGCCTTCGGCGGCAACCCGGCCAAGGTCGGGACCCGCGTGCAGGACATCCCCGGTATTGCGGGCGACCGGTTGGTGAACGATATCGTCAGCCAGGCCGACCAGGCACCCGGCTGGGTGGAGTACGACATCAACAACCCGTCCACCGGAGCGGTGCAAACCAAGATGTCTTACGTGAGCCGCGTGGGGGACTGGTACGTGGGCTGCGGGGTCTACAAGTCGCTCGCCGCCCGATAGGCGCTGGGCGAGGCGCAGTGCCCGTGGCCATAAAACGCGCGTGCCGTAGCAGCGCGCCAGCCCTATATACGAAGAGGAATTAGCGCGGGCCCCGTTCCCGAAGCTGGCGAGCCCGCTCCATAGCGGCAGCAATGGCTGCCTTGCGTGCCTCCATACCCTCGGCCGCGACGGCGGCTGCCGCTGTGCCGGACGGTGCCGGTGTGGAGGCGCTGGGCGCGCTCACGCTGAGGGCGCTCGTGGCCTCGTCGTCCAAACCCTCATCTTCCAGCGGCACGCGCTGGCGGTGTTGTTGGTAGCGCTGCAGTGCCTGCTGCGCAAGCGGAGCCGACCATGCGGCCCAGCCGGTCGCACTGCCGCTGGCGTTGTCGAGATGGATGCAGTCCACCGGGCAGGCGGGGATGCACAGCTCGCACCCCGTGCAGTACGGCTCGATGACGGTGTGCATCTTCTTGTTGGAGCCCACGATGGCATCAGTGGGGCACGCCTTGATGCACAACGTGCAGCCAATGCACCAGGCCTCGTCGATGAAGGCCACGCTGCGCGGCGCCTCCGCCCCGTGGTCTGCGCTCAAGGGAACCACCGCATGACCCGTGATGGCGGCCAGGCGGGCGACCCCCTCTGCGCCCCCGGGGGGGCACTGGTTGATGGCGGCCTCTCCCTGCGCGATGGCCTGCGCATAGCTGGCGCAGTCGGGATAGCCGCAGCGCGTGCACTGCGTCTGGGGCAGCGCGGCGTCAATCCGCGCCGCGAGGTCCTGGACTGCTGCGTGGGCCAGGGGCGGGTGGCCGGAAGCGGGGTCGCTCAAGCCTTGCGCGCCTTGCTCTTGCTGCTGCGGGTGGACGGGGCCGCAGTGGCACTCGTCTTGGCTGCGCTCAGATCCGCGGAAGGGGCCTGTGCGGCACCTGTCGGTGCGGCAGCCGGCTGCACCCAGCGTGTGGCCACGGCGGTGGCTGCCCCGGCCTTGGCCGCAGCACGGGCGGGGGCGGGCTGGGCGGCGGTGGCTTTGGGAGACTTGGTTGCAGCGGCCTTGGCTGCCTGTGCGGGCTTGCTGGCAGCCTTGGCAGGTGTGGGAGCGGGGCTGGCAAGCCGGGGCGCAGGCGTCGCTGCGGGCGCGGCCATCGGCTTGGCCGGCAGCTCATGCTCCAGGATGAACGCGCGTACCTTGGGGTACACGATGTCGCGCCAGCGGCGGCCACTGAAGATGCCATAGTGGCCTGCGCCCTTGGCTTCAAGGTGGCGCTGCTCTTTGCGCACGATGCCGCTGCACAGGTCGTGGGCAGCTTCGGTCTGACCCGAGCCGGAGATATCGTCCAGCTCTCCTTCCACGGTGAACAGGGCGGTGGTCTTGATGTCTTGCGGGCGCACGCGCTCGATCTTGCCGGCGGGCGACCGCACGTCCCAGGTGCCGTTCACCAGCTTGTAGTCCTGGAATACGGTCTGGATGGTTTCGAGGTAGTAATCCGCATCCATGTCCAGCACGGCGTTGTACTCGTCGTAGAACTTGCGGTGGGCTTCGGCGCTGGCGTCGTCTCCCTTGATCAGGTCCTTGAAGTAGTCGTAGTGGCTGGACGCATGGCGGTCCGGGTTCATGGCCACAAACCCGGTGTATTGCAAAAAGCCTGGGTACACGCGGCGACCGGCGCCCGGGAATTTCTCCGGCACGCGGTAGATCACGTTGTTCTCAAACCACTCGTAGCTGCGGTTGGTGGCCAGATTGTTCACCGCCGTGGGCGACTTGCGGGCGTCGATGGGGCCGCCCATCATGGTCATGGTCAGCGGGGTTTTCTCGCCCCGGCTGGCCATCAGCGACACGGCTGCCAGCACGGGCACCGTGGGCTGGCACACGCTGATCACGTGGCAGTTGCCGTAGATGCCTTGCAGGTGGCGAATGAAGTCCTGCACGTAGTTGACGTAGTCGTCCAAATGAAACTCGCCCTCCGACAGGGGCACCAGGCGGGCGTTTTTCCAGTCGGTGATGTAGACCTTGTGGTCCTTGAGCATGGTGCGCACGGTGTCGCGCAGCAGCGTGGCATAGTGGCCCGACAGCGGCGCCACGATGAGCACCACGGGTTGGCCCTTGAGCTTGGTCAACGTCGCTGGATCGTCCGAGAAGCGCTTGAAGCGGCGCAGCTCGCAAAACGGCTTGTCCACCTCGATGCGCTCATGGATGGCGACACCGATGCCATTCACATCCACCGTGTGGATGTCGAACGCGGGCTTTTCATAGTCCTTGCCCAGGCGGTAGAGCAGGTCGTAACCGGCGGCCATGCGCTGGGCCATCGAGCTCTGGCTCAGCGGCGACACCGGGTTGCTGAACAACTTGGAAGCCGCCTGCGCAAAATCTGTAAAGGGCTCCATCAGGGAGCGCTGGGTTTCGTAGAGGTGGTACAGCATGGGGCGAAACTCCGTTTTGTTGCAGTGCAATATAGCAGCACTTGGTAACAAGCGCATGGAGTAAAACCACCAATGCCAAGTCGCCTTTGCGACAAATCGCTCAGGGCTTGGCCGCAGCCTGGGGGGCCGTCGGCAACAGCGCTTCAATCATCAAAAATAATAGCATTCAAGGCAAGAAGCACTAGCGCTTGCACCCATTTTTGCTTTATCCCTGCGGTTTGGGCTCTGCGTTGTCGCTCAGCCACGCCTCGAACGACTCGCGGGCCGAGTTGCGCAGCGCCGGGCGAAATGCGGTCTTGTTACTCAGGTACAGGCAGTGCCGGATCACCGTGTAAGGGTTGAAGCTGCCTTGCGGGTTCTGGTCCTCAAAGTGCTGCTTGTAGCGCTTGACCACTCCGATCGTCTCGCGCATCAGGCTGTTGAAGCGCGCACGCGTCATGCCGGGCGACCAGGCCTGGATGTCGTCCACGAACCCATCGACCTTGGACGGCTCGAACTCAAAGTCCTTGAAGAAATGCGTGGCGATCTTCAGAAAGGTGAAGGCATTGAGTTCGCTGCTGGTGGCTGCTGCGCGGGTGGGGGTCTGCAGATCGGCGGCGACATCCTGCACGGGTTCGGCGGTCTCGTCCGGGGCCTGCAGCAGTTCGGCGGCCGTCGCATCGCGGATTTGGCGAAACTCGCGGTCGGCCAGTTCAAACAGGGCCGACAGCACATTGATGCGTCGCTTGAGCTGGCCCGGGATCGACTTTTTGTACTTGATCTTGTGGTCCAGCACGCTCCAGGAGTCCTGGATGATGGTGCGCACCTGCAGCTCAAAGGGCCAGTGCGCATAGGCCGCGTGCTCTGGCAAATCGCGGTCGGCCGCGCTCAGCCTCAGGTCCAGGTGCAGCCCCTTGTAGCCAAACGAGGCCTCGGTGCTTTCCACCGCCGATACCTTGTCGGTCACTTCGATCACCGCGAAATGTGAGCGCACGATCTGGGCGATCTTCTCCAGCTCGTCTTCATACAGACACACCACCCGCACGCCGATGAGGTCGGTGATGTAGGTCTGGATGTCATAGGGCGTGTTGCTCTCTTCCAGCGCCGGCCGGTATTTGCGCACGAATTTGCGAACGCATTCGTCCACGTCCTTGACGCGCCCCTCGACCTTGGTGATGTCCACGCCGCCCGCCTGGGTCACCACGGCGGCCACCAGCGCGGTGAGTGCGGCGCAGGCGTCTTCCAGCGCCACCGCCTGCCCGGCGTACCAGGTGCGAAATTGGGATGCCTCCAGGTCGAAATCAAGCGATGCCATGCCAGGCCTTTGTGGTGGGTATTGCCAGGGTTGATGCAGGAAGTGGGCGCAAGCGCAATGTGCTCGCCGCGCAGCGGTTGCCAGCATATCCGGCCCGCGTGGACGATTCACGACATTCCTGTGCAGTTTGCGCGCAAATGCCCCTTTGCCTCGCAGGACAGATGCTCATAATGGTGTAGCACCGCCGGTGCACGATGCCCCTGCCGATCCGGCGCGCGCCTTCCACCAGGATTCATGACACCCACCCCAGACCCGCACATCGACGCAACCGCCGCGCCAGGGCAGGGCGCGCGTGCGTCTGACGACGTGGCGGGCAGCAGCGACCAGCGGTGGCTGCCGGTGGTGTTGCCGCCTTTGATTGCGCTGCTGACCCTGGGTTTGACCTTCCTGTACTGGCAAAGCGAAGAGACGAACACGCGGACCCGGCGCGAGCAGAACTTCGAGGTCGCGGCCGACCAGATCGCCTACAACCTCAAGGACCGCATGGCGACCTACGAGGTGGTGCTGCGCGGCGTCAAGGGCTACTTTGAAGGGTCGGAACGCATTGACCGCACCGAGTTCCAGGCCTATGTGAGTGCGCTGCAATTGCAGGCCACCCGGCCTGGACTGCAAGGGGTGTCGCTGATCTTGCAGTTCCCCGGCAAGGCGCTGGCCGCCCACCTGGAAGACATGCGCGAGCGCGGCTTTGACCAGTACGCCGTGCGTCCGCCGGGTGAGCGTGAGCTGCTGGCCCCCATCACCCACATCGAGCCACTGGAGGGGCCCAACCTCAAGGCGCTGGGCCTTGATGTGCTGACCATTCCTCCCGCCAAGGAAGCCCTGGACCGGGCCCGCGACACAGGAGCGCTGGCGTTGTCGGGGCGGCTGACACTGATGCAGAACGGCGTCCCGGGGTTGGTGATGTACATGCCTTTGTATGGCGCCAGCGCAGATGTCAGCACGGTCGAAGGGCGGCGGCTGGGGCTGGCGGGATGGGTGTCCGCGCCGTTTCGCATGGAGGATGTGATCCACGGCATGTCCCGCGAATTCGACGCCGACATTGGCCTCCAGATCACCGACAGCACCCCGGGCGCCGCTGCGGAGCCAGCCGCTGCGGGCGCGCTGCTGTTCAGCAACCTGGAGGTCTCTGCCGTGGGGGCCGGTGCTCAGGTTTTGCAGGCGCGGCGCGAACTGGAGCTGGGCGGTCGCCGCTGGACGCTGCAGATGGCCCCCCGGCCGGGCTTTGTCCAGCGCTTCCAGGAAGATGGGCACCACCCGGTCGCGTTGCTGGGCACGGCGCTCAGCCTGATTCTCGCGTGGTTCACCTGGCTGCTGGCCACGGGCCGTGAGCGCGCGGTGGCGCTGGCGCGCGACATGACGGCCGAACTGCGCGCCACCCGCGACGACCTGGAGAGCACCCTCAGCGCCATCCCCGACCTGTTGTTCGAGCTGGGACTGGACGGATGCATCCACCACTACCGATCGGCCCGGTCGGGCGAACTGGCCGTGCCCCCCGAGATGTTTCTGGGCCGCCTGCTGCGCGATGTGGTGCCCCCCGAAGCCGCCGCAGGCTGCCATGCCGCGCTGGAAGCCGCGCACCACGCCGGGTATTCCTCGGGCCACCAGTTCCGACTGGAGCTGGGCGGTGTCACCCACTGGTTCGAGCTGTCGATTGCGCGCAAGGAGAGTGCGGCGCCTGGCGACGAACCCCGCTTCATCGCGCTCTCGCGCGACATCACCGAGCGCAAGCAGGCCGAGGCCCGTTCGCATCAGCTGGCGTATTTTGATGCGCTCACCGGCCTGCCCAATCGGCGCATGCTGCTGGACCGCATGGAGCACGCCCTGGCCAATGCCCAGAAGGCAGCGCAGGTGGGGGCCGTGCTTTATATCGACCTAGACGACTTCAAGCAGATCAACGACGCACGGGGGCACACCGTGGGCGATACGCTGCTCATGCAGGTGGCCCAGCGGCTCACGCAGTTGCAGCGCCCGGGCGACACCGTGGCGCGCCTGGGCGGGGACGAGTTTGTGGTGCTGGTGCACAACGTGGCGTCGGACATGGAATCCGCCGGACGGGCGGCGCTGCTGGTGGCCGAGGAGATGCGCGCGGCGCTCGAAGTGCCCTACACCATCGACACCCACCTCTACAGCACCACGGGCAGCATCGGCATCACGCTGTTTCCCAAGCGGGGCGAGGGCGTCGAAGACCTGCTGCGCGAGGCCGATACCGCCATGTACCGCGCCAAGGACCTGGGGCGCAACCGCATCCGCTTTTACGAGGCTGCCATGCAGGCCGACGTGCAGGAGCGCCTGGCGCTGGAGCAGGACCTGAAAAAGGCGCAGACGCTGGGCGAGCTGGCCGCCTTTGTGCAAAACCAGGTGGATGCTGCGGGCAATGTGGTGGGGGGCGAATTCTTGATGCGCTGGACCCACCCCGTGCGGGGCAACGTGCCACCCAGCCGCTTCATCCCCATTGCCGAGGCGTCGGGCCTCATCCTGCGCATGGGTGACTGGATGATCCAGCAGACCTGCGAGACCTTGGCGCGCCTGCAGGCAGCGGGGCGAGAGCTGTCGCTGTCCGTTAACGTGAGCGAGCGGCAGTTCCGCCAGGACGACTTTGTGGAGCGCGTGCGCCACATATTGGCCCACACCGGCGCCAACCCGGCCCACCTGATCCTGGAGGTGACGGAGAGCCTGCTGATCGAAGACCTGGACGACACCATCGCCCGCATGACCGAGATCGTGCAGTTGGGCGTGCGTTTCTCCATCGACGACTTTGGCACCGGCTATTCGAGCCTGGCCTACCTCAAGCGGCTGCCGCTGTACGAGTTGAAGATCGACAAGAGCTTTGTGCAAGACACCCCGGACGACCCCAACGACACGGCCATCGTTCAGTCCATCATCTCGGTGGCCCGCCACCTCAACCTGCGTGTGGTGGCCGAGGGCGTGGAGACACGCGCCCAGGCGGATTTTCTGGTGGAGAGCCAGTGCGAGTGCTTGCAGGGCTACCTGTTCGGGCGGCCGGAGCCCCTGGCGGCGTGGGTGGGGCGGCTGGTTACCTAGCCGCTGCTGCTGCCAGCGCGCCCAGCTCCGCAGGCTGCTCGGGCGCAGCGCTCGCATACGACTGCATTGCCAGCGCATGCACCTCCCGCGCGGGGCGGTCCTTGAGCAGATGGTTGCTCCACACCTGGCGCCAGATGCGCGCGCCGGGCAGGCTGTGGCGCAAGCCCAGCATGTGGCGGGCGATGTGGGGCCAGGGGGTACCGTATTGGACGGCCTCGCGTTCCATGTATTCGACCATGGCCAGCTCCACTTCCTCGCGGGTCAGGGTGCAAGGGGCGCCCCCGTAGTAAAGCTGGTCCCAGCGCGCCAGCCACCAGGGGTTGTGATACGCCTCACGGCCGATCATCACGCCGTCCAGGTGTTCCAGCTGCTCCTGCACCACCGCGTCGGTGGTGATACCGCCGTTGATGGCGATGGTGAACTGCGGAAACTCGGCCTTGAGCTGGTGCACCACCTCGTAGCGCAGCGGCGGCACATCGCGGTTTTCCTTTGGGCTCAGGCCCTGCAGCCAGGCATTGCGCGCGTGCACGATGAACACGGTGCACCCGGCCTCGGCCACGGTGCCGATGAAGTCGCGCACAAAGCCGTAGTCCTCCACCTTGTCGATGCCAATGCGGTGCTTGACGGTGACGGGCACGCTCACCACGTCCTTCATGGCCTTGACGCAGTCGGCCACCAGCTGGGGCGACTTCATCAGGCTGGCGCCGAACGCGCCCCGCTGCACGCGGTCGCTGGGGCAGCCGCAGTTGAGGTTGATTTCGCCATAGCCCCACTGCGCGCCGAGGCGCGCGGCCTCTGCCAGCTTGTCGGGCTCATTGCCGCCCAGTTGCAAGGCCACAGGGTGTTCTTCGGCATTGAAACGCAGGTGGCGCTCGGTGCCGCCATGGATGATGGCGCCCGCATTCACCATCTCGGTGTACAGCAGGGTCTGGCGGGTCAGCAGCCGGTGAAAGTAACGGCAGTGGCGGTCGGTCCAGTCCATCATGGGGGCGACGGACATGCGCCAGGGGCTCAAGGTGGGTTCCACGGGCAAACAGCGAGGGCGGAGAGGGGGGTGTTCTGCAGCAGAGCGGCCCCTCTGGTCGGGGCCGCTGCGGGGCTGCAGGTGCGAAATTCGGATTATCCCACTGGCTGCGCGCGAGGGGGCGCTGGAGTGTTTTGAGTCAAAACGGGCGCAGGCGCTCGTGTTGATTGCGCTGGATGCTATCAAAAACGAAGTTCAAGGACTCGTGGGTTTGGGCGCACAGGGGCCTGTGCCTGGTCGTCAGCGCATCAACGCGCGTTCTGTCCCAGGTCTTGCAGCCCGTATTTCCGCACGATCTCGGTCCGCTGACGCGGGTCGATGTTGATGTGGGTGGCGTCGCGGCCCACCTGGGCCAGCAGGCGCGGGTCCATCACGCGGCGCCACAGGGGCGGCACATAGGCCAGCGTGAACATGCCGAAGTAGCCGATGGGCAGCTGCGGCACGTCGTCAAAGTGGCGCAGCGACTGGTAGCGGCGCAGCGGGTGCGCGTGGTGGTCCGAATGCCGCTGCAGATGGAACAAGGCCCAGTTGGAGAACACGTGGTTGCTGTTCCACGAATGCTGGGGGCGGCAAGGTTCGAAGCGGCCGCTGGCGTCTTGTCGCCTCAGTAGGCCATAGTGCTCGACATAGTTGGCCGAGGTGAGCTGAAAGTTGGCCCAGAAGGACGCCACCAGCAAAAACGGCAGGATTGCCAGGCCCAGCCATAGTGCCAGCCCGATCCACAGCAGCCCCGTGATGAGCGCGGGCTGCAGGATCTCGTTGTGCCATGTCAGCACGGGCAGGTGCTGGCGGGTGAGGCGGTCTTTCTCCAGTGCCCAGGCGCGGCGCGCAGCCCCGGGCATCTCGCGCAGCACAAAGCGGTAGATGGACTCGCCCATGCGCGACGAGGCTGGGTCGGCCGGGGTGGCCACGTCGCGGTGGTGGCCCCGGTTGTGTTCGATGAAGAAGTGCCCATAGGCCGTGGGCGCCAGCACCAGCTTGGCCAGCCAGCGTTCCAGCGCCGTGTTCTTGTGGCCCAGCTCATGCCCCAGGTTGATGCAGAACCCGCCCACGGTGCCCGTGGTCAGCACCATTGCCAGCACGCCGTGCCAGGGCAGGGGCTGCGTGGCTACCCACCAGGCGCTGAAGATGAAGGCCGCCCACAGCACCGGCACCAGCAGAAAGGTGATGCGGCGGTAGTAGCGGTCGTGCTCCAGCGCAGGCACTGCGGATTCGGGCGGGTTGCTCTGGTCCACGCCCAGCATCCAGTCGAGCAACGGGGCGACGAGGTAGAAAAAGGCCACCGGCGCCCACAGCGCCAGCGGATCCCCCGTCCAGACCATCAAGGCCGGGCCCACGCCCACGGTGCAGGGCACCACCAGCGACAGCAGCCATGCGTACCGCTTGCGATCGCGGTAGGGTGGGGTGGTGGGGCGCTGGGCTTGCAGCATGGGGCGGCGGTAAGAACACGGGCCTGCTACTGGTGAATTTTGGACCGGCGAGGCGCAAACGCCAGTTTTATTTGGCATTCCGTTGTTGTCACGAAAAATTGAACCAAAACACTCGATAGTGCCGATGTTGATTGCCTGGATTGCTATCAAATGGTGAGTGCCATTGCAAGCGCTGCATACAGGCTGCGTTGGCTGTACTTTGCCTTGCGTCAAGGCGGGACATTGGCCCTATCAGCGATACTCGCGGCGCTTTCGACGCCTGCAAGGCCTCGGGTTCGCCGCCCGCTTCAGCGCTCCAGGCTCCGTTCTGTCACCCCGTTTCCCATGCACCACACCATTTTTGACACACCGGTTGTCAACACGCTCCTGCGCGCCATTTCGCGCTTTACCCTGCGCATTACCGGCTGGAAAGTTGAAGGCACCTTGCCCGCCCACGCCGCCAAAAGCGTGCTGATCGCCGCGCCGCACACCAGCAACTGGGACCTGCCGTACACGCTGATGCTGGCGTTTTCGCTGCGGCTGCGGGTGTACTGGATGGGCAAGCACAGCCTGTTCAAGGCGCCGTTTGGCGGGGTGATGCGCTGGCTGGGCGGCATCCCGGTGGACCGCAGCCAGGCCAACAACCTGGTCGCCAGCTCGGCCCAGGCCATGCGCGATGCAGAAGGCCCCATGCAGCTCATCGTGCCGCCCGAAGGCACGCGGGGCAAGACGCGGCACTGGAAGACGGGCTTCTACTTCATCGCCCAGCAGGCGGGTGTTCCCATTGTGCTGGCGTTTGTGGACTACGGCCGCAAGGTCGGCGGCCTGGGCCCGGTGTTTGAGCCCACGGGCGATGTGGAGCGGGATATGGCGAGCATCAAGGCGTTCTATGCGCCGATCCGGGGCAAGAACCCGACGCAGTTCGAGGCCTGATTTTTTTGGTTATTGAATGAATTGGGCTGCTGGCGCTTATGGGGAAAGCGGTAGCTGCTATCAAAAAGGTAGTTGATGCGATGGGCTGCGTTCAGGCTCCCACGCTTCGCCGGTCGATCTTGCGGCTGAGCACGATGCTGGTCTGCGTCTGGTGCACGCCGTCCAGTTGGCCTACCTTGTCGAGCAGGGCGTCAAGCTGCTCGTGGCTGGTGCAGCGCAAGAACACCAGGTAATCAAACGGCCCGCTCACGGCAGACACCTCTTCGACCTCAGCCATGGCCTCCAGCGCGCGCAGCACGGCGGGCGCAGTCTTGGGCAGCACGCAGATGCTGCACCACGCCCGCACGGTGGTGGCGTCTAGCCGCTGACCCAGCCGCACCCCATAGCCCGCGACCACACC
Organism: Acidovorax sp. Root70; assembly: GCF_001428225.1. Taxonomy (NCBI): domain Bacteria; kingdom Pseudomonadati; phylum Pseudomonadota; class Betaproteobacteria; order Burkholderiales; family Comamonadaceae; genus Acidovorax; species Acidovorax sp. Root70. The sequence continues at coordinate 246,068 of NZ_LMHQ01000028.1, read as the reverse complement.
GGATCGCTCCAGCCGCGCAATGCGCGCCACCACCGTGGTTCGGGCCAGCCCCAGCTTGCGGGCGAGCTGGGCTGTGCCCTCGCGTGCGTTGGCCTGCAACAGGCTGAGCAGTTGCCGGTCGGTGTCATCCAGGGTCTGGGTCATGGGTGTTTCGTCCAAAAAGTCATAGTGACCATCATATTCATCGTTATGACAAAACAAAGAGCTGCTTACGACGTTTTGGGAGCTACACATTGACAGCACTGCTGCCTAGCATCAAGGCATCACCAACACCTCGCCGCTGCATGCGGCGAGCACTACCGGGAGCGCTGCCATGACCACCTTTGCCACTAACTCGAACTCCGCCGCCCGCCGCGCCATCACCGTCCTGGGGGCCGGCCACATCGGCTTTGCGATGGCGCTCTTGCTCCAGCAGTCCGGCGACTACGACATCCTGGTGGCAGACCGTGATCCGGCCCGCCTGGCCGAAGTGGCGACGCTAGGCATCTCCACCCGGTTGACCACAGATGACGTGAGCTTGCAAGCCGCCATCGACGGCCGCTTTGCCGTGTTGAACGCACTGCCATTCCATCGCGCTGTGCCTGTAGCCACGTTGTGCGCGAGCGCAGGCGTGCATTACTTTGACCTGACCGAGGACGTGGCCAGCACCCAGGCCATCCGCACCCTGGCCGCCAATGCCCGCAGCGTGCTCATGCCGCAGTGCGGCCTGGCGCCGGGCTTCATCGGCATCGTGGGCAACGACCTGGCCCGGCGCTTTGACACCCTGCACTCGCTGCGCATGCGTGTGGGTGCGTTGCCCCGCTACCCGCAGGGCGCCCTGCGCTACAACCTGACCTGGAGCACCGAGGGCCTCATCAACGAGTACTGCAACCCCTGCGAAGCCATTGTGGACGGCGTGCGCACCACGGTGCCCGCGCTGGAGGGGCTGGAGACCTTTGCGCTCGACGGTGTGGAATACGAGGCCTTCAACACCTCGGGCGGGCTGGGCACGCTGACGGAGACGCTGGAGGGCAAGGCGCGGCAGGTGGACTATCAGTCCATCCGCTACCCGGGCCACAACGCCATCCTCAAGCTGCTGCTGAATGACCTGCGCCTGCGCGACCGGCGCGATCTGCTCAAGGACATTCTCGAAACCGCCATCCCCACCACGGACCAGGACGTGATCGTGGTGTTTGCCACCGCGTCAGGTCTCAAGGGCGGGCGGCTGGTGCAGGACTCATATTCCGCCCGCATCTTGGGCACCGAGGTGGCTTGGCACCGGCTCAGCGCCATCCAGCTCACCACGGCGGCAGGCATCTGCACGGCGCTGGATCTGGTGGCGCAGGGGCGGCTGCCGCAGCAGGGTTTTGTGGGGCAGGAGGCTGTCGCGCTGGGCGACTTTTTGGCCAACCGCTTTGGCTCCGCCTACGCCAGGCAGGGCGAGCTGGTGCACTGAGCCCCTCTTGACTGGCTCAGCGCCCCGGCTTCTGGTACATGCCCTCAATGGCCTCGGCAAAGTGCGCCATCAGGTTGTTGCGCTTGAGCTTGAGCGTGGGGGTCATGAAGGTGTTTTCAATCGTCCACGGATCGAGCGTCAGGTGCACCGTGCGCGGTACGGCATAGCGGGCGAAACTGGCGGTGTTCTTTTCGATACGTGCCAGCACGGCGCGGTGCACGCTGGGGTGGTTCAGGCTGTCCGCCGCCTGGGGGTTGAGGCCCAGGTCGGCCGCCAGGCGCTGCCACTCGCCCGCGTTCAGCACGGCCACGCAGGCGATGAAGGGGCGGTTTTCGCCCACCACAAAAGCCTGTTCCAGCAGCGGGTCAGCCAGCAGGGCCAGTTCCAGGTCGCCCGGCGGGATCTTTTCGCCAGTCGAGGTGACGATGATTTCCTTGATGCGGCCCTTGATGTAGATGCGGCCGTTCACGATGTCGGCCTGGTCGCCGGTGCCCAGCCAGCCGTCGGGGCTCAGCATCTTGGCCGTGTCTTCCGGCCGCTTCCAGTAGCCCTTCATCACAATGGGGCCGCGCACCTGCAGCTCGTGGTTGTCGCCAATGCGCACCTCCACACCGGGCAGGGCCTTGCCTACGCAGGCGGGGTCGTTGTCGTCCAGTGCGTTGACCGACACCACAGGCGCGGTCTCGGTCATGCCGTAGCCCTGGATCAGCGGCAGCCCCAGACCCAGAAAGCACTTGGCAATGGTGGGCGACAGCGGGGCGCCACCACTCACCGCCACGCGCACGCGGCCGCCAAACTGGGCCAGCAAAGGCTTGGCCACCAGGGCCTGCAGCGCCGGCCAGGGCAGGGCAGTCATCCAGCCTGCCGCCTGGCTGCTGGCGTCCGGCGTCGGGGCCGGCAGGCGCTGCGCGGCACAAAACCGGGCCCAGCCCTTGTTCTGCGCGGCTTCGTACAGCTGCATCTTCCAGGGTGTGGGCGAGAGCTTTTCGATCAGCTTGGCGTGGATGCGCTCGTAAATGCGCGGCACCGACACCAGCACGGTGGGGCGTATGGTTTTCAGGTCTTCCGCCAGCTGGGCCACCGAGCGCGCATAGGCCACACAACTGCCTGCGGCAATCGGCAGGTAGTAGCCGCCCGTGCGTTCGAAGGTGTGCGACAGCGGCAGGAACGACAGGAACACGTCGTCCACCGTGGGTGCAATGCGCTCCAGCACGGCCTTCACGTCGCTCACCACGTTACGGTGCGTCAGCATCACGCCCTTGGGTTTGCCGGTGGTGCCGGAGGTGTAGACGATGGCGGCCAGGTCATCGGCCTGCGGGCCTGTGGCTGTTGTAGGTGCGCCCGTTTGCGCCGCCCCCGTCAGCCATTGCGCGAGCGAGCCAACGGCCGGGCTGTCGATAGACCCCGGGGTGGGCTTGAAGGCGTCGTCATCATCGGTAATGACCACGGCGCGCAGGGCCGGGAAGGGCGTGCCAACCGCGCGGATCTTCTCCCACTGCTCGGCCTGACTCACGATCAGCATCGAGGCCTCGCAGTCCGCCAGGATGTAGGCGATGCTGCCCGGGTTGTCGATGGCGTGCAGCGGCACGGGCACGCCGCCGGTGGCCAGCGTGGCCTGGTCTGCGCACATGGCATTGAGGCCGTTGGGCTGCAAGATGGCCACGCGGGCGGCCGGTGGCAGCTGCATGGCGGCGAGGGCCTGGGCCCAGGTGTTCACACGCTCTGCGGTCTGCGCCCAGGTGAGGCTGGCCCATGCCTGCCGGGAGGAGTCAAACGCCCGGTAGGCCTCGGCCTGGGGGGTGCGGGCGGCGCGGTAGGCCAGGAGCTGGGGCAGCGTTTGCACGCTGGCGATATCGGAAGGAGTGGCGAGCATGGAACTGTACGGTGGAGGCAGCCGCGCCAGGGCGGCCGGGCGGGCCCGGCCGGGAAGCGGGTGCCGGGGATTCATGCGGGCGCTGAGCCGGCGGGCTGGCGGTAGCCTCAGTGGAATCCCGAAGGATCATAGCGAGGGAAACTTGCAAAACCCCGCCGTAGGCCCTGCGGGTTGTAAATGGTGTGTTCCACTTGTTGGAATGATCGCGGGCGCCAATCCGGCTAGTAGGGGTGAACGGGCGCCCCTGCAAGGCTTGGCCGAGCTTTGCAGGGAGAATGCCGCTTTGCGCCTTGGCGCCAATCCCCTTCTTTGCACCTCCCATGGATCCCGTCACCATCTTTGTTGTAGCCACGCTCATGATGCTGGCCAATGGATGGGTACTGGGGTTGATGCGCAGGGACTTCCCGGTCACGCTGCGCCCCAGCGCGGAGACCTGGCGTATTGCCACGCTGATGTTGGCCGCCAGCTCGCTGCTGTATGCGTTTCAGTACCACTTGCCTCTGGGTGTGGCGTCTCCGATGGCCAATGGCCTCGTCATGCTGGGGTGCACCGGCTACTGGCGCGCCCTGCGGCAGTTCTATGGCCTGCCTGACCCACGCTGGCTGCTGGCGCCTGCGGTGGTCGGCACCTTGGGCGTTATTTGGTTTGCCGTGTTTCAGCCCGACACCCGCATGCGGGTGCTCATCCTGACCGCAAGCTGCACGTTCTTGCTGCTCGCCAGTTTTGAATTGCTGTTGTCGCAAAAGACGTCGGAAGGGCGGCACAGCCGTCGCGTGATGGCCAGCTTGTTTGCGCTGGTCGCGGTGTTTCTGGTGCTCCGCGCCGCCTATCTGGCTGCGCGTGGCGCCAGCCCCTCTTTTGACGTCACGGGTGAGGGGGCGTGGATCAACATCGCCAGCCCCATGGTCACGGCCCTGCTGCCGGTGGTGGGCACCACCGCCTTTCTGCTGATGTGTTCCGAAAGTGTCGGCCGGCAGTGGCAACTGGCGGCATCCACCGACTACCTCACGGGGCTGCCCAACCGGAGAACCCTCGTTACCGTGGGTGAGCGACGCTTTGGCGAAGCGACCCGCCTGCCGGGGCAGACTTTGGCTTTGGCCGTCATCGACATCGACCACTTCAAGTCCATCAACGACACACACGGCCATGAGGTAGGGGATGTGGCGCTGCGGCATGTGGCAGAGCATCTGAGGGCCGCATGCCGCGGCGCGGATCTGGCAGCCCGGCATGGCGGCGAAGAATTTGTGGTGCTCTGGGATGGCCTGGATATCGACGCCGCCGTCACGGCCGCAGAGCGGCTGCGCGCGCTGGTGGCGCGCGAGGTGTTGCATGTCGATGGCAAGACGGTCTCGATGACGGTATCCATGGGTGTCGCGGCCGTCGGGGCACGAGACAGCAGCTTTCACGACGTTCTCAGGCGTGCGGACGAAGCGCTGTACGCCGCAAAGGCCGGTGGGCGCAATCGGGTGGAGTCGGCCGCCTGACGACGCAGGCCTGCACGCGTCAGCGCGTAGCCGCTTCAGGTCGCCGCTTCCAGCCCCTGTGCGAAGTGCGCCTGCATGGCCTTGGCCGTGGCCTTGGCGTCGCGCGCCAGCATCGCAGCCAGGATGGCGCGGTGCTCGCTCAGCGAGTCTTCGATGCGCCCTTGCTTGAACAGCGAGTTGTGGCGGTTGAGCTTCATCACCTTGCGCAGGTCGGCCACCATCTGGCTGCGCCAGCGGTTGTCGGCCATCTCCAGCAGGTGCATGTGAAAGCGCTCGTTGATGGCAAAGAATTTTTCGCGGTCTGCCACGGCGGCTTCCAGCTCGGCGTGCAGGTCTTGCAGCGTTTTCAGCTGGGCCTCGGTGGCGCGCTCGGCCACCACGCCCGCGGCGTCGCTCTCCAGCAGGCTGAGCAGGTGGTACACGTCGCGCAGGTCTTTTTCGCTCATCTCCGTCACATAGGCGCCACGGCGCACCTTCATCGTGACCAGGCCTTCGGCGGCCAGCACCTTCAGCGCCTCGCGCAGCGGCGTGCGGCTGATGCCGAACTCCTCGGCAATCTTGAGCTCGTCGATCCAGCTGCCGGGCTCCAGCTCGCGGCGGAAGATGCGCTGGCGCAATTGCTCGGCCACTTCTTCGTAGAGCGCGCGGGGAGTGAGTGTGAGGGCAGACATGGGACGGATTGTAAGCTGCACGGAATATTTTGAATCAATAATTATGAATGATGTAAACTCGCCGCCACACCACAGCACCTGTGCGGTCACCGCCTGTGCGCCGTGTTGGACGCCCCCATGCCATCTTCGGAGTAGCTTTCGCCATGAGTGACAAACCCACCAACAACGCCCCAGAGTTCGCCGCGTCTTCGCTGGAAGCCTGGGCCAAGGCCGCAGCCAAGTCGGCACCGGGGGGCGATGTCAGCGCCCTCAACTGGGTCACGCCCGATGGCATCACCGTCAAGCCGCTGTACACCGCCGAAGACACCGCCAGCCTGCCGTACGCCAACACGCTGCCGGGTTTTGAGCCCTACCTGCGTGGCCCCCAGGCCACCATGTATGCCGTGCGGCCGTGGACGATTCGCCAGTACGCCGGTTTTTCGACCGCTGAAGAATCCAACGCCTTCTACCGCAAGGCCCTGGCCGCAGGCGGGCAGGGCGTGAGTGTGGCGTTCGACCTGGCCACCCACCGGGGCTATGACAGCGACCACCCCCGCGTGACGGGCGACGTGGGCAAGGCTGGGGTGGCGATTGATTCGGTCGAGGACATGAAGATCCTGTTTGACCAGATCCCGCTCGACAAGGTGTCCGTCTCCATGACCATGAACGGCGCCGTACTGCCCGTGCTGGCGGGCTATGTGGTGGCGGCGGAAGAGCAGGGTGTGAGTCAGGACAAGCTCAGCGGAACCATTCAGAACGACATTCTGAAAGAGTTCATGGTGCGCAACACCTACATCTACCCGCCCAAGCCCTCGATGCGGATCATTGGCGACATCATTGGCTACACAGCCAAGAACATGCCCAAGTTCAACTCGATCTCGATCTCGGGCTACCACATGCAGGAGGCCGGGGCCAATCAGGCGCTGGAGCTGGCTTTCACCCTGGCCGACGGCAAGGAATACGTGAAGACCGCCATGGTCTCAGGCCTGGACGTGGACGATTTTGCCGGGCGCCTCAGCTTCTTCTGGGCCATCGGCATGAACTTCTACCTCGAAGTCGCCAAGATGCGCGCCGCGCGCCTCTTGTGGTGCCGCATCATGAAGGAGACCGGCGCCAAGAATCCCAAGAGCCTGATGCTGCGCACGCACTGCCAGACTTCGGGCTGGTCGCTCACCGAGCAAGACCCGTACAACAACGTGGTGCGCACCACCATCGAGGCCATGGCCGCTGTGTTTGGCGGCACGCAGAGCCTGCACACTAATGCGCTGGACGAAGCCATCGCGCTGCCCACCGAGTTTTCGGCCCGCATCGCGCGCAACACGCAGCTCATCATCCAGGAAGAAACCCACATCACCAACGTGATCGACCCCTGGGCTGGCAGCTACATGATGGAGAAGCTGACCCAGGACATGATGGACGCCGCCTGGAAGATCATCGAAGAGGTCGAGGCCATGGGCGGCATGACCCAGGCCGTGGACAGCGGCTGGGCGAAGCTCAAGATCGAAGCCGCTGCCGCCGAGAAGCAGGCGCGCATCGACAGCGGCAAGGACGTGATCGTCGGCGTGAACAAATACAAGCTCGCCAAGGAAGACCCGGTCGACATCCTGCAGATCGACAACATGAAGGTGCGCGACGGCCAGATTGCCCGCCTGCAAAAGATCCGCGCCACCCGCGACGCCGCCAAGGTGCAGGCCGCGCTGGATGCACTGACTGCCGCCGCCGAAAGCGGCGAAGGCAACCTGCTGGAGTTGTCGATCAACGCCGTGCGCCTGCGCGCCACCGTGGGTGAGGTGTCCGACGCGCTGGAGAAGGTTTTTGGGCGCCACCGCGCCGATACACAAAAGGTGACTGGTGTGTACGCAGCAGCCTATGACTCGGCCGAGGGCTGGGACAAACTCAAGACCGAAATCAACGCCTTTGCCGAAGAGCAGGGCCGCCGCCCCCGCGTGATGATCGCCAAGCTGGGTCAGGACGGCCACGACCGTGGCGCCAAGGTGGTGGCCACTGCGTTTGCCGACCTGGGGTTTGACGTGGACATGGGGCCGCTCTTCCAGACCCCCGAGGAATGCGCCCGCCAGGCGATTGAAAACGACGTGCACGCCGTGGGCGTGAGCACGCTGGCTGCGGGGCACAAGACGCTGGTGCCCGCCATCATCCAGTCCCTCAAAGACCAGGGCGCCGACGACATCATCGTGTTTGTGGGCGGGGTGATCCCTGCGCAGGACTATGACTTTTTGTACGAGTCGGGCGTGAAGGGCGTATATGGCCCAGGCACCCCCATCCCGGCCAGCGCGAAGGATGTGCTGGAGCAGATTCGCAAGGCGGTGGCGTGACCCCTGCCGCGCTTTTGGAGGGGGTAGTGCAGGGCACGGCGGCGGTGCAACGCCGCGCCATGTCCAAAGCCATCACGCTGCTCGAATCGACGCGGGTGGACCACCGCGCCCAGGCCGATGAGTTGCTCACCACATTACTCCCCCACACCGGCAAGGCCTTCCGCCTCGGCATCAGCGGCGTGCCCGGTGTCGGCAAATCCACCTTCATCGAGGCGCTGGGCCTGTACCTCATCGGCCAAGGCCACCGCGTGGCCGTGCTCACCATCGACCCCTCCAGCACCGTCTCGGGCGGCTCGATCCTGGGCGACAAGACGCGCATGGAACACCTGTCGGTGCATGAAAAGGCCTACATCCGCCCCAGCCCCAGCAGCGGCACTCTGGGCGGTGTGGCCGAGAAGACGCGCGAGGCCATGCTGGTCTGCGAAGCCGCAGGCTACGACGTGGTGATCGTCGAGACCGTGGGCGTGGGCCAGAGCGAGATTGCGGTGGCGGGCATGACGGACATGTTTGTGCTGATGCAGCTGCCCAATGCGGGCGACGACCTGCAGGCCATCAAGAAGGGCGTGATGGAGATTGCCGATCTGGTGGTCATCAACAAGGCCGACATCGACAAGAACGCTGCCACACGCGCCGAGGCGCAGATCACGTCGAGCCTGCGCCTGCTCAGTCAGCACGGCAACCCCGAGAACGCGCACCACGACGAAACGCTGTGGCACCCCAAGGTCGTGCAGATCAGCGCGCTGCTGGGCCAGGGCGTGGACAGCTTCTGGGCCGCCGTCACGCAGTTCCGCCAGCTGCAAACCGCCAACGGCCGCCTGGCCACGCGGCGCGAAAAGCAGGCGCTGGCCTGGATGTGGGAGCGCATCGACGCAGGCCTCAAGCTCGCGTTTCGCCAGCACCCCCAGGTCAAAGAGCTGCTGCCCCAGATGCAGGCTGACGTGGCCGCCGGGCGCATTGCGGCATCGACTGCAGCACGAAATCTGCTCCAAGCGCAATCCAATCATGCGCTGGCAGCTATCAAATAAATAGTAGACACCAACCCATTCACCAAAGGACGACCATGCAAGACATCCTGGATCAACTGGAGAAAAAGCGTGCGCTGGCACGCCTGGGCGGCGGGCAAAAGCGCATTGATGCGCAGCACGCCAAGGGCAAGCTCACCGCCCGCGAGCGCATCGAGCTGCTGCTGGACGACGGCACGTTCGAGGAATGGGACATGTTCGTCGAGCACCGCTGCACCGACTTCGGTATGGAAGACAACAAGATCCCCGGCGACGGTGTGGTGACGGGCTACGGCATGATCAACGGCCGCCTGGTGTTCGTGTTCAGCCAGGACTTCACGGTGTTTGGCGGTGCGCTGTCTGAAACCCATGCCGAAAAGATCTGCAAGGTGATGGACCAGGCCATGAAGGTGGGCGCGCCTGTCATCGGCCTCAATGACTCGGGCGGCGCGCGCATCCAGGAAGGTGTGGCGTCTTTGGGCGGCTATGCCGACGTGTTCCAGAAGAACGTGCTCGCCAGTGGCGTGATTCCGCAGATCAGCATGATCATGGGCCCGAGCGCCGGTGGTGCCGTGTACTCGCCCGCCATGACGGACTTCATCTTCATGGTCAAGGATTCGAGCTACATGTTCGTGACCGGCCCCGAAGTCGTGAAGACCGTGACGCACGAAGAAGTGACGGCCGAAGAACTGGGCGGCGCCGTGACGCACACCACCAAGAGCGGTGTGGCCGACATGGCATTTGAGAATGACGTGGAGGCGCTGATGATGCTGCGCCGCCTGTACAACTACCTGCCGCTCAACAACCGCGAAAAAGCCCCGGTACGCCCCAGCAACGACCCGGCCGACCGCATGGACCTGAGCCTGGACACCCTGGTGCCCGAGAACCCCAACAAGCCCTACGACATGAAGGAGCTGATCCTCAAGACGGTGGACGATGGCGACTTCTTCGAGCTGCAGCCCGAGTACGCCAAGAACATCATCATCGGCTTTGCCCGCATGGAAGGCCAGACCGTGGGCATCGTGGCCAACCAGCCGCTGGTGCTGGCCGGTTGCTTGGACATCAAGTCCAGCGTCAAGGCCGCGCGCTTTGTGCGCTTTTGCGATGCGTTCAACATCCCGGTCGTCACCTTTGTGGACGTGCCCGGCTTCATGCCCGGCACCAGCCAGGAGTACGGAGGCATCATCAAGCACGGCGCCAAGCTGCTGTACGCGTATGCCGAGTGCACCGTGCCCAAGATCACCGTCATCACCCGCAAGGCCTACGGCGGCGCGTACGACGTGATGAGCAGCAAGCACTTGCGCGGCGACGTGAACCTGGCCTGGCCCAACGCCGAGATTGCGGTGATGGGCGCCAAGGGCGCGGTGGAAATCATCTTCCGCGAGGACAAGAACGACCCCGTGAAGCTGGCCGCACGCGAGGCCGAATACAAGCAGCGCTTTGCCAACCCGTTTGTGGCCGGTGCACGCGGCTTTATCGACGATGTGATCCTGCCGCACGAGACGCGCAAGCGCATCTGCCGGTCGCTGGTGATGCTGCGCGACAAGAAGCTGGAAAACCCATGGCGCAAGCACGGCAACATCCCACTGTGAGCGGACAAGGAGCATAAGAACATGTTTACGAAAATCCTGATCGCCAACCGTGGCGAAATCGCCTGCCGCGTCATCGCCACTGCCCGCAAGATGGGCATCAAAACGGTGGCCGTTTACTCCGACGCCGACAAGGAAGCCCGCCACGTCAAGCTGGCCGATGAGGCTGTGCACATTGGCGCCGCGCCCTCGCGCGAGTCGTATCTGCTGGCCGACAAGATCATTGCCGCTTGCAAACAAACCGGCGCACAGGCCGTGCACCCTGGCTATGGCTTTCTGAGTGAAAACGAAGCCTTTGCCAAGCGCTGCGAAGACGAAGGCATTGCCTTCATTGGCCCGAAGGCACACTCGATTGCGGCCATGGGCGACAAGATCGCGTCCAAAAAGCTGGCGAATGAGGCCAAGGTCAACACCATCCCCGGCTACAACGATGCCATCAGCGGCCCCGAGCAGGCGGTGGAGATCGCCAAGGGCATTGGCTACCCGGTGATGATCAAGGCCTCGGCCGGTGGCGGTGGCAAGGGCCTGCGCGTGGCGTTCAACGACAAGGAAGCGTTCGAAGGCTTTGCCAGCTGCCAGAACGAAGCCCGCAACAGCTTCGGCGACGACCGCATCTTCATCGAGAAGTTTGTGCAGGAGCCGCGCCACATCGAGATCCAGGTGCTGGGCGACAGCCATGGCAACGTGATCTACCTGAACGAGCGCGAGTGCTCCATCCAGCGCCGCCACCAGAAGGTGATCGAAGAGGCACCATCGCCCTTCATCAGCGACGCCACCCGCAAGGCCATGGGCGAGCAGGCCGTGCAACTGGCCAAGGCCGTGAAGTACCAGTCGGCTGGCACGGTGGAGTTTGTGGTCGGCAAGGACCAGGACTTTTACTTCCTGGAGATGAACACCCGTCTGCAGGTGGAGCACCCGGTGACGGAGTGCATCACCGGCCTGGACATGGTGGAGCTGATGATCCGCGTGGCAGCGGGCGAGAAGTTGCCCCTGACGCAGGCTGATGTGAAGCGCGACGGCTGGGCTATCGAGTGCCGCATCAACGCCGAAGACCCGTTCCGCAACTTCTTGCCATCCACGGGCCGTTTGGTGCGCTTTCAGCCGCCGGAGGAAACCATGTTCCAGTCCGACACCAGCAAGAAGCTGGGCGTGCGCGTGGACACGGGCGTGTACGAAGGCGGCGAGATTCCCATGTACTACGACTCGATGATCGCCAAGCTCATCGTGCACGGCACCGATCGCAACGACGCGATTGCCAAGATGCGTGCCGCGCTCAACGGCTTTGTGATCCGCGGCATCAGCAGCAACATCCCGTTCCAGGCTGCGCTGCTGGCGCACCCCAAGTTTGTGACGGGCGACTTCAACACCGGCTTCATCGCCGAGAACTACGGCAAGGGCTTCCACGCCGAAGACGTGCCGCACAGCGATCCGCTGTTCCTGGTGGCGCTGGCTGCGTTCATGAACCGCCGCTACCGCGCCCGCGCCTCGGGCATCAGCGGCCAATTGGCGGGGCACGAGGTGAAGGTGGGTGAGCAGTTTGTCGTCGTCACGCTGGGTGCCGAAGGGCAGAACCAGCACCACGAGGTGACGGTGTCTGATTTTGAAGACAAATCGGGCTCTAGTGCAGTATCTGTAGGCGGTAATAGCTATCAGATCAGTAGCAACGCCACGCTGGGCCAGATCCGGGTGCAGGGCGCGTGCAACGGCCAGGGCTTTACCGCCCAGGTGGAACGCGGTGTGGGCAAGAACCCGCTGGCGCTGCGCATTGCGCACAACGGTACGCAGATCGACGCACTGGTGCTGTCGCCGCTGGGCGCACGGCTGCACAAGCTGATGCCCTTCAAGGCGCCGCCAGACTTGTCCAAATTCCTGCTCTCGCCCATGCCCGGTTTGCTGGTCGATGTGGCGGTGCAGCCCGGCCAGAAGGTGCAGGCCGGTGAGAAGCTGGCGGTGATCGAAGCCATGAAGATGGAGAACATCCTCTTTGCCGCGCAGGATGGCGTGGTGGGCAAGATCACGGCGGGCAAGGGCGAGTCGCTGGCGGTAGACCAGGTGATCCTGGAGTTCGTCTGACGCACGTGCCTTGCAAGGAGGGGCGAAGCGGTGCCGCAGCGGGCACTGCCGCCCCTTTCTTGAGCTCCCGTGGAGCTTTTTTTCGTGTTTTTGGCCGATAGTGCAGGCGATATATACGCCTGCTGCTATCAAATTAATAGTGATGCGTGTGTAGAGCGCGGAGAGTGACTTCCATGACAGCCAGCAGCAATCGTCCGTTCAAGGTCCTGGGGATTCAACAGGTCGCCATTGGCGGCACCGACAAGCAGCGCATGAAAACCCTGTGGGTGGACATGCTGGGCCTGGAGCAGACTGGCACCTTCCAGAGCGAGCGAGAGAACGTGGACGAGGACATCCTTGCCATGGGCCAAGGCGCGTTCAAGGTGGAGGTGGACATCATGCAGCCTCTGGACATCGACAAGAAACCCGCCGTGCACACCACACCGCTCAATCACATTGGCCTGTGGATCGACGACCTGCCCAAGGCCGTGGAATGGCTCACCGCCAAGGGCGTGCGCTTTGCCCCTGGTGGCATTCGCAAAGGCGCTGCGGGCTACGACATCACGTTTTTGCACCCCAAGAGCAATGACGAATTTCCCATTGCGGGCGAGGGTGTGCTGATCGAGCTGGTGCAGGCCCCGGCTGATGTGATCGCTGCGCTGGGCTGAGCGGGCATCCGCAGCCTGCCCTGGCACCCATGGTTTCGCTCCAGCGCGCATTGCTGGCAGGCACCAAGGTGAGCGCCCTGCTGGTCCTCGCGCTGGCAGGGCAGGGCGGTGAGGCAGCAGGCGGCACCGGTGCCTATCCGCTCGACTGGGGCCGGGCGGGAGAAACCCTGCAGTACCGGTCCTGTGGGTGCGCGGACCGCTGCTGGATGGCCGAAGTGAAGCACCTGCGGTCTCGTAAGACGCTGGCCTCCCTGCGTTGTGACTGTGAGCGTCTGTTCGCCCGGGTCGGCAACAGCGGGCCGGAGGTGGAGCACAGCCCCAGCTGCTCCACCATCGACGATGCAGACAACAAGCCCCGCGCCATCCGCGAGGCGCTGGAGCAGATGCTGGGGCGCTGAACAGCTCGGCGTCCATGACCTCGGGCGTCATCGTCACCGGGCCCGGCGGGGGCTACAACGGCGGCACCTTGTCTTTGGTGTCGCCTGCCCATGCAAAAAATCGCTTCTCTGGCCTTGCTGCTAGCAGGTGCCATCCACCTGATTCCCTTGATCGGCGTGCTCGGCGCAGAGCACTTGGCCAGACTCTACGGCGTGACCCCTTCCGATCCGAACATGCTCATCCTGCTGCGGCACCGCGCCATGCTGTTCGGCATCGTGGGTGGGCTCTGCCTGATGGCGGCGTTCAAGCCCGCCTACCAGTGGTTGGGCCTGTTCGTTGGCACGGTCAGCATCCTTTCTTTCCTGCTGCTTGCATGGTTCACCGGCGGCTTCAATGTGCATTTGCAGCGCGTGGTGGTGGCTGATGGCCTGGCCCTGGTGTGCTTGGTGGCGAGCGCTGGGGCCTTGACCTGGTCTGGCCGGGGTGCAACGAGCGGCTAACTTTCATGAACGTCGGAGCGTGCAAGGTGGCACGGGCTGCAAGATAGAGGCCGAAGCCGCCGGTTGCCAGCGCGTTGCTTCGGCGGTTTTGGCGGTGATTTCAACATGCTCTCTAAAGTGGTCAACAGTCGGCTTTTTTGCCGTTCTCGCACAGTGAGATGCCGGCTGTTGAGCACCTGGAAATAGTGGCACCTTTTGTGACCATGTTGAGGGCAGTTGTGCCGAAATCTCCTTCAAAATCATGGTGATAGCGATGCAGGGCGGTGCTTCAGAAGACTCTGAAGTGGCGCCTTGTGTGATCACTGACGCAATGCTTGGTGCTTGCAGCAGCAGGCTCTTGAAAGGACCCAACCCATGGCCAACGCAACCCTCTCCGCCCCGCAGCCCATCCAGGTCCATCGCCCCGTCCCTGCGCCGGCCGTGCAGGGACAATGGTCGGTGGAGGCCATACAGGCGCTGCTCGACAAGCCCCTGATGGACTTGCTGTTTGAGGCACAAACCGTGCACCGCCAGCATTGGCCTGCGGGCGATATCGAGCTGGCCACGCTGCTGTCGGTCAAGACCGGCGGCTGCCCGGAAAACTGCGGCTATTGCCCCCAGGCGGCCGAGTTCGACACCGGGGTAAAGGCCGACAAGCTCATGGAGGTGGATGAGGTGGTGCGCGCCGCCCAGGCCGCCAAGGACGCGGGTGCCACGCGCTTTTGCATGGGTGCCGCCTGGCGTGCGCCCAAGGACCGCGACATCGAAAAAGTCAGCGCGCTGATCGGTGCGGTGAAGGGCCTGGGCCTGCAGACTTGCGCCACACTGGGCATGCTCGAATCGCACCAGGCGCAGGCGCTGAAAGATGCCGGGCTGGATTACTACAACCACAACCTGGACACTGCCCCCGAGTACTACACCGACGTGGTGAGCACCCGGGCTTACCAGGACCGGCTGGACACACTGCAGAACGTGCGCAATGCAGGCATCAGCGTGTGCTGCGGCGGCATTGTGGGCATGGGCGAGGCGCCGGTGCACCGTGCGGGCTTGATTGCACAGCTGGCCAACCTGCAGCCGTACCCCGAGTCGGTGCCCATCAACAGCCTGGTGCGCGTGCCGGGCACGCCGCTGGCCGACAGCGAGCCCATCGACCCGTTCGACTTTGTGCGCGTGATTGCGGTGGCCCGTATCACCATGCCCAAGGCGCGCGTGCGCCTGTCGGCCGGGCGCCAGCAGCTGGGGGAGGCCGTGCAGGCGCTGTGCTTTCTGGCCGGGGCCAACTCGATTTTTTACGGCGACAAGCTGCTGGTGACGGGCAACCCCGACGTGGATGCCGATGTGCAACTGCTGGCCAAGCTGGGGCTGAACGGGCACCGCACCACGACCACCACCCTCGACGGGCACAGCCACAGCGATTGATGTTCCCCGGCGCGGCGGCGTGCTTCGTTCTACTGGAGCCCGCTGCGGCGCCACCGAACGCCGTGCCTCAGTGCTGCGCTACGGTAAGGCGCGGGGCACTGCCATTCAGAGCGGCTCTTCGCGCGAAGTCAGTTCGATGCGTTCCGTGGGCAGATCGGCCGCCAGGCGGTCCACCTGGGCCAGCCGCGCGGGCTCGGCGTCGGCAAACTTCTGGGCGATGCGCCGGAACTCCTCGGACAGGGTCAGGAAGGCATCGACCATGTCGGGGTCAAAGTGGCTGCCCCGGCCATCGCGGATGATGTCTACCGCCTGCTCGTGGGAGTACGCGGGTTTGTAGACACGTTCGGAAATCAGGGCGTCATACACATCGGCCACGGCCATCAGCCGCGCTGACAGCGGGATGGTGTTGCCCACCAGGCCTTCGGGGTAGCCCGAGCCGTCCCATTTCTCCTGGTGGCTGTAGGCGATCTCCTTGGCATATTGGAAGAACGGGTTGTCGTGGGTGGTGCCCGTCTCGGCCGCGATGATGGCGTCACGTCCCAGGGTGGTGTGCGTCTTCATGATCTCGAACTCTTCCGGCGTGAGCTTGCCGGGCTTGAGCAGGATGCGGTCAGGGATGCCCACTTTGCCAATGTCGTGCAGCGGCGCGGACTTGAAGATGGTCTCGATGGCGGCGTCGGTCAGCTCGTCCTTGAAGCGCGGGTGGTTCTGCAAGTGGCGGGCCAGCGTTTCCATGTAGTGCTGCGTGCGCCGGATGTGGTTGCCGGTCTCGTTGTCGCGCGTTTCGGCCAGTGAGGCCATGGCGCGGATGGTGGCGTCCTGCAGCTCGGCCATGGCCCGGGTGCGGTTGGCCACCTCTTGCTCCAGAAAATGATTGTGCTGGGCCAGAAAATCGCGCGCGCGCTTGAGCTGCAGGTGGTTGCGCACCCGGGCCATCACGATGGCGGGGTTGATGGGCTTGGTGATGTAGTCCACCGCGCCCAGCTCCAGACCAATGCTCTCGTCGTCGGCCGCACTCATGGCCGTCAGGAAGATGACGGGGATGTCTTCGGTGTCAGGGTTGAACTGCAGGCGGCGCAATACCTCATAGCCGTCCATGTCCGGCATCATGATGTCCAGCAGGATCAGGTCGGGCTTGCTCTCGCCCGCCACGATCTGCAGGGCGCGCTCGCCACTGGGTGCCAGTTTGACCTTGTAGTCGGTGCGCAGGAGGTCGCTCATCAGCGACAGGTTGTCGGGCGTGTCGTCTACGACCAGCACCGTGCATTTGCCGCTGGGCGCGAATGGGCTATTCATGAACCGGGTCCTCCTTGTGGTCATTGGGTGCCATGGGGGCCTGGCGCAGTGCAGCCAGCGCCCCCACAAAGTCGTAGCTGTCCAGCGCCCGCTTCATCTGGCCGTACACCGGCCCCAGCAGGGCCTGCAGGGTGGTGGCCGATTGCTTGAAGACCTCGATGGCATCGGAGTCGTCATCGGACAGCAGGGCGTCCAGTTGCGTCACCAGCTGGCGTGCGGCTGCGGTGTTGATCGGCGGGCCTTCGGCGGTGCCCGCACTGGCAAGGTCCTCTGCGGGCACCGCCTGTTGTAACGCTGCGACCAGCGCCTGGCAAGTGGCTTCTACCGGCTGCAGCAGCGAATCCACCGCATCGGGTGCGGCTTGGTTCGCGATGGCTTCCTCCACCCTTTGCGCCAGCGCCGCCAGGGCCGTGGCACCAATGGTGCCGGCCGTGCCTTTGAGTGTGTGCATGGCGCGTTGGGCCTCGTCGTGCTGCCCGGCGGCCAGGGCGGAACGGGTGGCTTGCACCGCGTGGGCTTGCCCTGCCACAAACTTGCGCAGCAGGCCCTCGTAGGCGGGGCGTTTGTCCAGCACGCGCCGCAGGCCGGCTGTCACGTCGAGCCCTTGGATGTGGCGCAGCGCGTCATCGGTGGAGGGCGCGGGCACGGGTGCGGGAGGGGACGATGCCTGTGGATTGGAGGAGTTGCCCGCTGCTTGTCCCTGAAGGCCGGTGCCTGCGTTGTCTGCCTCGGCCGCACCCGTGTCCCGCGGCGCAATCCACTGCAGCAGGGAGGCAAACAGTTCGTCCGGGTCGATGGGTTTGGCCAGGTGGCCGTTCATGCCCGCTTCCAGGCACAGGTCCCGGTCGCGGCTCATGGCGTTGGCCGTCATGGCCAGCACGGGCAGCTGCGCCCAGGCAGGGTTCTGGCGCAGGTGCCGGGTGGCTGTCAGACCGTCCATCACGGGCATTTGCATGTCCATCAGCACCAGGTCGTAGGGGGCCTGCGCCAGCATGTCCAGCGCCACCTGTCCGTTCTGGGCTACATCCACCACCAGGCCCGCGCCGGTCAGCAACTCGGCACCCACCTGCTGGTTCAGGTCGTTGTCGTCGACCAGCAGCACCCGCGCGCTGGCAATGGCGGACAGGTGCGCGCCGCGCCGGGGGGATTGTGAGCCACGCCCATCAGACGAGCGGGCCTCCCCGCCCAGCGCCTGCATGGCAGCATCAAACAGTTGTGAGGGGCTGACGGGCTTGGACAGCATCAGCGAGAGTCCGGCGCGTTCCAGTTCGTGCTGCACGTCGTCGCGGCCCGCGGCGGTAACGATCACTGTGTGGGGCGGGCGCTGCAGGCGGGCCAGAGCGCGGTGCGTGTCAAACCCGTCCATGCCGGGCATCTTCCAGTCCACGAACGCAATCTCGCAGGGGCGGCCAGCCTGTTCGGCAGCGCGCGCCTGGGCCTCTGCATCCTGTCCTGAGGAGGCCGTGGTAACGGCAAAGCTCATGCGGGTCAACATTTCGCTCAGGATATGTCGTGCCTGCTCGCTATCGTCCACCACCAGCACATGCCGCCCGCGCAGGTCGGGGGTGGGCAGGAGTGGGGCGTGGCTCGGGGCACCCAGACCCAGACGGGCGGTAAACCAGAAGGTGCTGCCCGCCCCGGGTTGGCTTTGCACCCCCACCTCGCCGCCCATCAGC
The DNA here is from genome assembly GCF_001428225.1 of Acidovorax sp. Root70. Classification (NCBI taxonomy): domain Bacteria; kingdom Pseudomonadati; phylum Pseudomonadota; class Betaproteobacteria; order Burkholderiales; family Comamonadaceae; genus Acidovorax; species Acidovorax sp. Root70. Next base: position 227,735 of record NZ_LMHQ01000028.1, on the reverse strand, counting down.
CCCGCCAGCTTCTTGGAGATGGCCAGCCCCAGGCCTGTGCCGCCATATTTACGCGTGGTGGAGGTATCGGCCTGCTCGAACGAGCGAAACAGCCGCGACTGCTGCTCGGGCGTGAGGCCAATGCCCGTGTCCTGCACCTCAAAGCGCAGCAGCACGCCGCCGCCGTCGCGCTCTGTTTCGGTCACCCGCACGATGATTTCGCCCGCGTCGGTGAACTTGACCGCATTGTTGGCGTAGTTCACCAGGATCTGCCCCAAGCGCAGCGGGTCGCCGCGCAGGTCGTCGGGCAGGGCAGGGTCCACATCGAAGAGCAGTTCCAGGCCCTTGTGGGCGCATTTGTCGCTGACCAGGTTGGCCACGTTGTCCAGCACGCCGCGCAGGTCGAAGTCCACTACCTCCACTTCGAGCTTGCCGGCTTCGATCTTGCTGAAGTCCAGGATGTCGTTGATCAGGCCCAGCAAGTGCTGGCCGGAGCGCTGGATCTTCTCTACATAGTCGCGCTGGCGCGGTGTGAGGTCGGTGCCCAGGGCCAGGTGGCTCATGCCGATCACTGCGTTCATGGGGGTGCGGATCTCGTGGCTCATGTTGGCCAGAAAGTCCGACTTCATCTGCGACGCGTCCTCCGCGCGGGCGCGGGCGATCTCCAGCTCGTCCTCATGCTCTCTCAGGGATGCGTTGACTTTTTGCAGTTCGACGGTGCGCTCGGCCACGCGCGCCTCCAGGGCCTCTTCGTTGCGCTTGAGGGCTTCGACCAGCTCGTTCTGGGCTGCCATGGCCTGGGATGTGGCCTTTTCGCGTTGCAGGAACTGCCGCGCCATGGCAAAGGCCAGCAAGAACGTCAGCAGCGCCTGGAACGCGGTGAGCCCGGTGGTCAGCAATGTCTGGTACTTGACCTCGGCATTGCGCGAGTCGCCCAGCAAGGCAGACACACGCGAGGCGCTGAGCGAGAGCTCTTGCACGGTCTCGCGCAGGCCGTCCAATTCGGTGCGCAGCCGCCGCATATTGGTGTGGCTGGAGGTCGCATCCACGCTGGCGCCAAAGTAGCTGTCGCCCGCTGCCACAAACTGCTGCAGAGCCGCCAGCGCCTTGCCGTAGATGGGCTCCTCCTGCATCAGCGTGCGGGAGGTGCCGCTTTCCAGCGCGCTGAAACGGCTCAGAAACAGGTCGTACCGCAGCTCCAGCCTGTCCATGGTGATGCTGGTGGGGTCCAGCTCGAACTGGTGCAGGGCGTGGTCCAGCTTTTCGTACTCGACATTGAGCTGCAAGAACGACCACAGCGCGTTGACGTCGCCGCGCCGCATCACGGCCTCCACGCTGCGGTACTGGCTGTACTGCACGGCGGCAATGGCGACATAGGCCAGCACCAGCCCCGCAATGATGAGCCGCAGGATGTGTTGGCTGCGCAGCATACGGAGTGTTTGGAGCGGGGAGGGCGGTTACCGGATGTGCAAGGCGTTGAGCTGCCAGGCCGCCCGGTTGTAGTACAGCTCGCTGCGCAGCTCGGCCTTGGTATCAAACGGGTACACGATGAACAGCGGGCCCTTTTCGCGGATGGGCATAGGCCGGTTGTTCATCAGGCGCGCCACGATCACGTCATGGCGCGTGGCATCGTCCGCGGGGATCTCGGTTTTGTAGTCGTTCAAGGCGACTGCCGTGATCTTGGTGCCTTTGGCCCCCACCGCAGCGAGCACATCGCGCAGCAGAGGGCCTGTGAAGGTGACGGCGCTGGGGTACCAGGGGGTTTGGGTGGAGAAGCTGTGCTGCGGCAGTTTCTCCAACATTTTCATGTCGAACTGCGCCTGCGGGCCCCGGTTGGTCTGCGTGATGGCGCCGTCGATGGTCAGGACGACGGGGCCGGTGGGTGGCTCCAGCGCCTGCACGTTGCTCGCGGCCAGCAACGCCGCGCCGATGACCCATGCCTTGGACAACACCCGTTCATACCCATAACGACGATGAGATTGCATGGACACCCCCTCCTGTTTTGGTAACAGTCTCGCGGATAGATGCCCAAAATGTAAACCGATTTATCGCCGCTGGTGGGGCGGATCGCCCGCCGGAGTGTCGAGCGTGCGACGGCAGTGGACGGGTGGTCGGGCTGCTGCTTCAGGTTGCGGCTGGGGCGCTGGCGGCGGCCATGGTATCCCAGGCCTTGAGGGCCTCCGCCGTGTACATGAGTGCGGGGCCGCCGCCCATGTAAACGCACACGGCCAGCATCTCTTCCAGCTCTGCACGGGTGGCGCCGAGTTTTTGCAGTGCCTTGACATGAAAACCGATGCACCCTGAGCAGCGCTGGGTGACGCCAATGGCCAGGGCAATCAGCTCCTTGTGTTTGCTGGTCAGCGCGCCTTCTGCCATGGAGGCCTGCGCGAGTTGCGCAAAGCCCCGCATGGCGTCGGGCTGTGCCTTGCGAAAGGTGGCCAGGTTTTCGTTGATGCCCTGGATCAGGCTGGTGTGGTCAAACGTACTCATGGAATCGTTCCTTGTCGGAGGTGGGTAGGGCGCCGCGCACTTTCTATCTGTGCGTATACGCGCCTACCGGCGGTTTATTTCTTCATGGGACAGGTTTTCATGCCAAGCAGCGCGTAAGCCGGGCAGAAGCGAAACAGGCCGGTGGCCAGTGGCACCACGCCCAGCCATCCCCACCAGCCCACCGTGCCGGTGGCGGCCAGTGCAATCAGGACCAGGCCTGCCAAGACGCGCAGCACACGGTCCACGGTTCCTACGTTGATGTTCATGATGATTTCCTTGCTCTGAGGTTGTGGCCCGGGATGGGCCCTGCTTGCACAAGCGCAGCGAACGCGAAATGCGTTCGCTGCCTGGTCAATCGAATGAGGGGGACGTGGGCGCTGCGACAGGCTTGCCCGCAGCCACCCAGGCGTCAAAGCCGCCTGCAATGGATTGCACCTGCAGATAGCCCATGTCCTGCATGGCGCGCGCGGCCAGCGCGGCACGGCCGCTGGTCTTGCAGTACAGCACCACCTTGAGGTCGCGCGCGCTGAGTTCGGGCGTGCTGCTGAGGCGGAACTCCAGCACTCCGCGGGAGGCGTGAATCGCGCCGGGGATGTGTCCTGCCTGGTATTCGTCGGCCTCTCGCACATCGATCAGCACGTCGGCGGTGCGGATGGCTTCGTCTGCCTGGTCCAGCGGTACCTCTTGCACCAGGGCTTTGGCAGCGATGACGAGATCGTGGGCTGTTTTCATGATGGCGTTCCTGCGTTGGGTGGTACGGATGCGGCTGCGCGTCACAGCGCGTTGACGGGAATCTTGAGATAGGTCACGCCATTGGCTTCCGGTGGCGGCATTTCCCCCGCGCGGATGTTGACCTGCACCGAGGGCAGGATGAGCACGGGCATCTCCAGCGTCGCGTCGCGCTGGGTGCGCAGCGCCACAAAGGCCTCTTCGGTCACTCCGTCGTGCACATGGATGTTCTTGGCCCGCTGGTCGGCAACGGTGGTTTGCCACGCCACGGCGCGCCCTGCAGGGGGGTAGTCGTGGCACATGAACAGGCGGGTTTCATCCGACAGGCTGAGCAATTTGCGCACCGATTGGTACAGCGCGTGGGCATTGCCGCCGGGGAAGTCGCAGCGCGCTGTGCCCACGTCAGGCATGAACATGGTGTCGCCCACAAACACGGCATCACCGACTTGGTAGGCCATGCAGGCGGGTGTATGGCCGGGCACTGCCAGGGCCTGGGCCTTCAGCTGGCCGATGCGGAAGACCTCGTTGTCGTGCAGCAGCTGGTCGAACTGGCTGCCATCCGGGCGGAACTCGGGCTCCAGATGAAAGACCTTCTTGAACACATCCTGCACCTGCGTAATGGACGCGCCAATGGCGATTTTTCCGCCCAGCTTGTCGCGAAGGTAGTGCGCGGCCGACAAATGGTCGGCATGGGCATGGGTTTCCAGAATCCATTGCACCGTCAGCCCCTGGCCTTGCACAAACGCCACGATCTTGTCGGCAGACCGCGTCCGGGTGCGGCCCGACTTCGGGTCGTAGTCCAGCACCGAATCCACCACCGCGCAGTGGCCGCCAGGTTGATCGAACACCACATAGCTCACCGTCCAAGTGGCGTCGTCGAAGAAGGCTTCTATCTGGGGTTTCATCGAAGGGCTCCGTATTTAATTTCGATGCTGATAGTTTATTGACAGATAGATTGTTAGTCAATAGAATATCAACATTGAATTTGAAAAGGAGCGCGCCACCATGCACGCAGAAGCACAAATGGACCTGGAAGCCTTGCGCAGGTCCGCCGACAGCGCTTGCCGCTTGATGAAAGTTTTGTCCAACCCCGATCGCCTGCTGCTGCTGTGCCAGCTGACGCAAGGTGAAAAGCGGGTGGGCGAGCTGGAAGAGCTGGTGGGCATCTCCCAGCCCACCTTGTCGCAGCAGCTGGGCGTATTGCGCGAGGAGGGCCTCGTCAACACCCGCCGCGACGGCAAAAACATCTATTACGAGATCGCCAGCCCCCAGGCCCTGGCGGTGATGAACGTGCTGTTTGAACAATTTTGTGGCCCCGCCCAGGAGAGCAAACCATGCTGATCGATTGGACCCATTTCACCCCTTGGGCCGCCCTCGCTGGCGGCGTTCTGCTTGGCCTCGCTTCGGCGCTTTTTGTGCTCCTCAACGGGCGCATCCTGGGCATCAGCGGCATTGTGGGAGGGCTGCTGCGCCCCCGCGCGGGTGATATGGGCTGGCGCCTGGCTTTTGTGCTGGGCATGTTGGTGGCGCCTGGCCTTTACTGGCTGGTGGTCGGCCCCACGCAGCCGCGCATTGATGCGAACTGGGGCATGGTGGTGATCGCCGGCCTGCTGGTGGGTGTCGGCACCCGCTACGGATCGGGTTGCACCAGCGGCCACGGCGTGTGCGGACTCTCGCGCATGTCGCCCCGGTCTCTGGTTGCGACGCTGGCCTTCATGGGGGCAGGGTTCGTCACCGTCTTCCTCATCCGGCACGCGCTGGCCTGAACGCACCACCATCCATCGGAGCATTGATCGCTATGAAAAATCGTATTTCGGAGTTTGTGGTCGGCCTGATCTTTGGACTGGGCTTGATCGTCTCGGGCATGACCGACCCTGGCAAGGTGCTGGGTTTTCTGGACCTGGCTGGCTTGTGGGATCCCTCGCTGGCGTTCGTGATGGGCGGAGCCATTGCGGTGGGCGTTTTTGCCTTCGCCGTGGCCAAGAAGCGGACCACCAGTTTCCTGGGCGGCGCCATGCACTTGCCCACGTCGAGCGACATTGATCGCCGTCTGGTGGTCGGAAGCCTCATCTTTGGCGCGGGCTGGGGCATTGCCGGGTTTTGCCCCGGGCCAGCCATCGTTTCGGCGGGTGCAGGCCAGCCCAAGGCCATCGTGTTTGTGATTGCGATGCTGGCGGGCATGTGGCTGTTTGAACTGGCCGAACGCATGTCCCATCGCGCCCCATCTTCCCAGACCGGAACCCGCTGACATGCCGCTGCAAATCATTGCCCTGACCCCGGACTTCGCAGTGTCGCCCCAGCTGGCCACCGCGGACTTTGCCTCTTTGGCTCAGCAGGGCTTCAAGACCATCATCAACAACCGACCAGACGGGGAGGGCGGTGGCGCACAGCCCACCAGCCCTGAAATGGAGCGCGCTGCCACAGTGGCCGGGCTGCACTACGTATACCTGCCCGTGGTGAGCGGCTCCATCACGCCGGAACAGGTGCAGACCATGCACAAGATCTTGCTCTCGGCCCCCAAGCCCACGTTGGCGTTTTGCCGTTCGGGCGCCAGGTCTGCACAGTTATTTGGGCTGACGCAGAACCTGGACGCCGACGCGTCCTGATCACCCGGGAACCATCATGAACTTCATCCCCGGCTGGGTCCGCAACTACCAGAAGTCCTGGCTCTCCGGCGACATGGTCGCCGGCGTGATCGTGACGGTGATGTTGATACCGCAGAGCCTGGCCTACGCGCTGCTGGCGGGCTTGCCCCCCGAAGTGGGCTTGTACGCCAGCATCCTGCCGATCATTGCGTATGCCGCGCTGGGGTCCAGCATGACGCTGGCCGTGGGCCCGGTGGCAGTCGCTTCGCTCATGACGGCGAGTGCCCTGCAGCCGCTGGCTGCCGCTGGCTCGCCTGAATACGTGGCACTGGCTATGCTGCTGTCGCTACTTTCCGGGGGCATGTTGCTGCTGTTTGGGGTGTTGCGGCTAGGTTTTTTGGCCCATTTTCTGAGCCATCCGGTCATCAGCGGGTTTATCTCAGGCTCGGCCGTGCTCATTGCCGCTGGGCAGGTCAAGCACCTGCTGGGCGTGAAGGCGGGCGGCACCGATGTCTTTGACACCTTGGTGCAACTGGCCCACGCAGCGCCCGCAACCAATCTGGTCACGCTGGGCATCGGTGCGGGTAGCGTGTTGTTTCTGGTGCTGGCGCGAAAGTCCCTGTCTCCGTGGCTGGTCCGCCTGGGCGCCAGTCCGCGCCTGGCAGATGTCGCATCCAAGCTGGCGCCGATGCTGGCCGTGATGGTGTCCACCGCCTTGGTGGCTGCCATGCGCTGGGACCAGACGGCGAGCGTCAGCATTGTGGGCACGGTGCCCCAAGGCCTGCCGCAGCTTGGGCTACCGGCGGTTTCGATGGCGTCTGTGGGCTCGCTGTGGCTGCCTGCGCTGCTGATCTCGCTAGTGGGCTTTGTAGAAAGCGTGTCGGTGGCGCAATCGCTGGCGCTCAAGCGGCAGCAGCGCATTCAGCCCAACCGGGAACTGCTGGGCCTGGGGGCGGCTAACGTTGCCAGTGCGCTGTCGGGTGGTTTTCCCGTCACGGGCGGTTTTGCGCGCTCGGTCGTCAATTTTGCGGCCGGGGCCAACACGCCCCTGGCAGGTGTCATTTCTGCCGTGCTGATGGGTGTGGTGATTGCCGCGCTGACGGGGCTGTTTCACTATTTGCCCCACGCCGTGCTGGCGGCCACCATCATCGTGGCGGTGGTGTCCCTGATCGACGTGGAGACACTGCGCGAGGCCTGGCACTACGACAAGGCCGACGCCACGGCCCTGCTGGCCACTGCAGGGGGTGTGGTCGCTTTTGGCGTGGAAGTCGGAATCCTGATGGGGGTAGCGTTATCGCTGGGCACATTGGTGTGGCGCAGCAGCCATCCGCACATTGCGGTGGTGGGTCGCGTGCCAGGCACTGAACACTTTCGCAACGTAACCCGTCACACGGTGAACACAGAGCCCGGCCTGATTGCCGTGCGGGTGGATGAAAGTCTGTATTTCGCCAATTCGGACGCATTGCTGGACCGTGTGGAGGAACTGGTAGCCGCCCAACCGGATACACGCCACGTTCTTCTGGTGTGCTCAGCCATCAACCAGATCGACACAACCGCCTTGGGGGTACTCACGGATCTGGAGCGCAGCCTGGCCCAGCGAGGGGCGGCACTGCTGCTGTCTGAGGTGAAAGGCCCAGTACTCGATCGTTTGCAGGGCACAGAACTTGGCACGCGGCTGAATGGACGGATCTTTTTGAGCACCCATGCTGCGTTTGAATACGCAAGGCGGGCTGGCAGCATGGTGGGTCGGTACGGTGATCCGGCGGCGGCTATCTAGCCATTGACATTGACCGATGGGGCGTCGAACGGACGTCCTGATCCGCAGAGAGCTTTAAAGAGAAGTAGATTTTATATTTAACATAATATACATCGTATCTACTATATAGTGAGTCCCACGACTGTATCTCATCGCTCAATCTGGACTCTCTGGCCTCTGTCATCCGCCAGTGCCGCTACCATCACCGCCCATGACACTTCCCACCCAAGCCTCTTCCACATCCCACATCCACTTCGGCCTTCGTGATCGCGTCTGCATCGTCACCGGGGGCGCCCAAGGCATTGGCGAGGCGTGTGTCCGCCGTTTTGCGGCCGAAGGCGCCAAGCCGGTGATCGTTGATGTGGACGAGGCGCGCGGCCAAGCGCTGGCGCAGGAGCTGGGTGCGCTGTACGTCCGCTGCGATGTGGGTGACAAGGCGCAGGTAGATGCGCTGGTGGCCCAGGCCCTGGCCGCCCACGGGCGCATCGACGTACTGGTGAACAATGCCGGCATCTTCAGGGCGGCAGATTTTCTGGAGGTGACCGAAGCCGACTTTGACGCCGTGCTGCGGGTCAACCTCAAGGGCTCGTTCCTCGTCGGTCAGGCGGTGGCGCGGGCGATGGTCAATACGGGTGGCGGCGCTATCGTCAACATGAGTTCGGTCAACGGTGTGCTGACCATCCCCAACATCTCCAGCTACAACGTAAGCAAAGGCGGCGTGAACCAGCTCACGCGCGTGATGGCGCTGGCGCTGGCCGACAAGAACATTCGCGTGAACGCAGTGGCTCCGGGCACCATCGCCACCGAACTGGCCGCCAAGGCCGTGCTGACCAGTGATGAAGCCAAGAACAAGATCATGAGCCGCACGCCCATGAAGCGGCTGGGCGAGCCGTCGGAGATTGCCGATGTGGTGGCCTGGTTGGCCAGCGATGCGGCCAGCTATGTGACTGGAGAGATCGTGACCGTGGACGGCGGGCGCATGACGCTCAACTACACCGTGCCGGTCTGACGCACTTCTGGATACTCCTGTTTTGATAGCATCCAGCGCGTGATTCACTAGCACTAGCCGCCATTTCCATGACTTTCAGACCTGTGGCATGCGCTGCAACAGCCCTGTGGTGCTGCGCGGCCAGCCGACCGGGCCGAACCAGGCGCCGCCAGCAATCGCCCAGGCGTTGACTGCGCCATACAGCACCAACGCCACGCCCTGCGCGGCAAACACGGCAGCCAGTCCACCGCCCCAGCGCAGCGCCAGCCAGCCGCCGGTGACGGCCACCGCCAGGCGCACGATGTTGCCGATCACGGGCCAGAGCAGGCGCCCTGCCCCTTGCGAGGCAAAGTACAGCACCAGGCCCAGGCCAAAAAAACCGTACACCGGGCCGACGGTGCGCAGATACAGCGCCCCCGCTTCCAGCATGGCGGGGTCGCTGTTGAACAGCGACAGCCACGCGTTGGGAAACGCCGCCGCCCACAGTCCAATCGCCTCGGCCATCACAAACGCCATGGCCGCGCCGATCCAGGTGGCGCGCAAGGCGCGCTCGCGCTGGCCCGCGCCGATGCAGGTACCGACCATGGCCACCAGTGGTGCACCCAGGCCAAACACCAGCGGCACCAGCAGGTACTCCAGCCGCGACGCGGTGCCGTAACCCGCAATGGCCGCTGTGCCAAAGCCGCCCACCAGCGCGGTGGTCACGCCAATCGCCAGGTTGGTGGCAACGGTAGACACCGTACCCACCAGGCCCACCCGCAGGATGTCCTTGAACAACACCCAGCGAAACCGGATGTGCGCCAGCGAAGGCCGCAGCAGGCTGCGCGGCGACCACAGATAGGCGGCCAGCACCACGCTGCCGATCAGGTAATACGCCATCAACGCAATGGCGCCCCCGGCAATGCCCAGGCCGGGCATGGGGCCCCAGCCAAAGATGAACAGCGGCGACAGCGGCACCAGCACAAATGCGCCCAGCACCGTGACATACGCCGGCATGGCCATGTTGCCCGTGCCCCGGATCACGGCCGACAGCGTGTTGAACAGCCAGACCAGAAACGCGCCCGCAAACACCCAGTTGGAATAGATCAGCGCCGCATCCAGTGCGCCGCCCGTGCCGCCCATGCGGGTGTAGAGCCAGCGCCCTCCTCCCACCACCCCCACGGTAAAGACCAGCGAAAACACCGCCGCAATGGCCAGCGCATGCAGCACCAGCGCGTCGGCATCTTCCCGCCGCCGCGCGCCCAGGGCGCGGGCAATGGCCGATGCGATGCCACCGCCCATGGCGCCTGCCGATGTCATCTGCATCAGCATGACCACGGGGAACACTAGCGCCATGCCTGCCAGCGCATTGGTGCCCAGCTTGCCGACAAAGTAGGTCTCGATGAGTCCGACGCCCGCCTGCGCCAGCATCACCAGCACATTGGGCGCGGCCAGCCGCAGCAAGGTGGGCGCGATGGGCGCCTCCAGCAGCATGCGGGTGCGCGGGTTCAGTGCCTCGGTCACGTCAGGCCCCTGCCCCACCGGCCACAGGCTTGCGTGGCACCACGATGCGCACGGTAGACAGCTGCAGCACGTCGCCGTGCTGGTTACGGGTTTCGCTGCGCACGGTGACCATGCCTCGGTCGGGCTTGGATTTGGACGGCTGGATCTGCACCACCTCGCTCACCACATGCAGCACATCGGTGGCGCGGGTGGGCCGGGGCCAGGTCAGCTCGCCCCCTGCGCCGATGATGCCGCCCGCAATCGGCAGGCCGCTGGTCACCTGCAAGCGCATGGTCACGGCCGCCGTGTGCCAGCCGCTGGCGGCCAGGCCGCCAAACAGCGTGTCACGGGCAGCGGCGTCGTCCAGGTGAAAGGGCTGCGGGTCGAACTGCGCGGCAAAGCTGGTGATCTGCGCCTCGTCCATGGCGTGTTCGCCGCTGGTGAACTGGTCGCCCACCGACAGGTCGTCCAGGTAGATCGGGGACTTGGTGGGTTTTGAGGCGTGGCTGGCCGGGGTCTGCGTCATTTTGATGGCTTTCTGGAGAGAGGGTGTTGGTTCAGGCGGCAGTGGCGGCAGGCCGGGCCAGGCGTGCTTCACGGATTGGCAGGTTGACCAGTGCTGCGCCCAGGGCCAGCACGATGTCGATGTACCAGACCCAGTCATAGCTGCCGGTGGCCTGGAACACGCTGCCGCCCAGGTACGCACCCAGGAAGCCGCCCACCTGGTGCGACAGCATCACGATGCCAAACAACATGGCCATGTTGGCCGTGCCAAACATCTTGGCCACCAGCCCGACCGTGGGCGGCACGGTGGAAAGGAACGTCACACCCATCACGGCGGCAAAGACCAGCACCACGGCGGGCGTCTTGGGCGCGAACAGGAAAATCAGCACCGCCAGACCGCGCGTGGCATACAGCAGCGACAGCAGCGACTTCATGCGCCAGCGCCCCACCGCCCAGCCCATGGCCAGGCTGCCCACAATATTGAACAGCCCAATCACCGCCAGCGCCCAGCCCCCTACTTCGGGCGCCAGCCCGCAGGCCGCAATCACGCCAGGCAAGTGCGTGGCCAAAAACGCCACGTGAAAACCGCACACCAGAAAACCCGCTGCCAGGTACCGATAGCTGGGCGTGGCCAGCGCCTGGGCAATGGCCTCGCGCGCGGTCAGCGCCTTCTGGCCAGAGGCGGCAGCGGCCTGCGCCGCCAGGGCGTTGGCGTTGCCCTTGAGCACCCACACCGCCGGCAGAGCCAGCAGCACCAGCACGCCCAGCCACTGCATGGCGCTGGCCCAGCCCACGGCGGCCGTCAGGCTGATGGCAATGGGCGCCATCACAAACTGCCCGAACGAGCCGCCCGCGTTGACGATGCCGCTGGCCAGCCCGCGCTTTTGCAGCGGCACCAGCCGTGCTGTGGCCGCCATGAGCACGGACGGCCCCGCCATGCCCGCGCCGCCGGCGGCCAACACGCCAATCGCAAAGATCAACCCGGCCGTGGTGGTCATGTAAGGCGTGATGAACGTGCCCAGCGCCACCAGCGCTACGCCCAACAGGATGACGCGGCCCGTGCCGATGCGGTCGGCCACCGCCCCGGCAAATGGCTGGGTCAGGCCCCACCACAGCTGGCCAAATGCAAACGCCAGGCTGATGCTGCCAATGCCCAAGCCTGTGGAGGTATTGAGTGCGGACAGGAACAGGCCCATGGTCTGGCGCGTGCCCATGGTCAGCGCAAAGGCGCCAGCGGCGGCCAGCAGCACCAGCCACAGGGCCAGTGGCGTGGCGGACTTGGGTGCTGTCGCCAGCGGAGTGTGGTTATTCGTCATGCACAGCCTCCTGCACTGGCAGTGCAGCCAGCAAATCGAGCGAGTCGTCCACCAGCGCATGCAGCGCCATCACGCGTTCCACACCCAGTGCCTCGTTCAGCGCCAGTTGCGCGGCCTTCCAGTGGCGCTGCGCCTCTGCGCGTTTGTCGCGGCCCGCATCGGTGATGTGCACCAGGCGGCTGCGTGCGTCCGTGCCTGCCTTCAGCGTCACCCAACCTGCGTCGACGAGCGGTCGCAGGTTGCGCGTCAGCGTGGAAGCATCCATCTTCATTTCCGTGGCGAGGTCGCCGGGGCGGATCGGGCCCAGCTTGAGCACATGCGACAGCAACGAATACTGCGTGGTCTTGAGCCCGCACTGCGCCATTTCAGCGTCGTAGTGGTTGGCCACGCGGCGCATCAACTGACGCAGCTTGAAGTTGGTGCAACCCTGCGGTAGCACAGGGGCCAGGGTGGATGGTTCGGCTTGCATGGATTTGATTGTATCTGCAATAATTGCATATGCAATATATGCGTTTCGACCCTACCCCCAACCCGGACACCCCATGACCCAACACAACCACCTCGAACACTGGCTAGCGCAGGAGCGCGACATTCTGGCCACGCTGGATGCAGGCCCCGGCCCGGGCGTAGCCAGCCGCGAGCAGATTGCCCACCTGAATGGCCTGCAGCAGATGCAGGCCATGCTGCGCGGTGAGCTGCCCTACGCGGCCATTGCCAAGACGCTGGACTTCTTGATCGTCGAAGTGGGCGAAGGCACGGCGATCTTCCAAGGCACTCCGCGCCTGGAGCACCTGAACCCCATGGGCACGGTACACGGCGGCTGGTTTGCCACACTGCTCGACTCCGCCCTGGGCTGCTCCATCCACACCCGCATGGAGCCCGGACGCGGCTACACCACGGCCGAGCTGGGTATCAACCTGGTCAAGGCCATCACGCCCAAGGTGCAGCGCGTGCGCGCCGAGGGCCGGGTGATCCACAGCGGGCGCCAGCTCGCCACGGCCGAGGCGCGCCTGGTGGGGCCGGACGGCACGCTGTACGCCCACGCCACCACCACCTGCCTGGTTTTCGATCTGCCTGCACAATCGAAGGGATGAAATTCCTCCACACGATGCTGCGCGTTGGCAATCTTCAACGCTCGATTGATTTCTACACCAACGTTCTGGGCATGCAGCTGCTGCGCCAGTCCGAGAACCCCGAGTACAGATACTCGCTGGCCTTTCTGGGCTTTGAGGGTGGCAACCCCGGCCAGGCCGAGATCGAGCTGACCTACAACTGGGGCACAGAGAGCTACGACATGGGCACGGCCTACGGCCACATCGCCCTGGGTGTGCCCGATGCATACGCGGCGTGCGAGAAGATCAAGGCCTCGGGCGGCAACGTGACGCGCGAACCCGGCCCGGTCAAGGGTGGCACCACGGTGATTGCGTTTGTGACCGACCCCGATGGCTACAAGATCGAGTTGATCCAGCGCGCCGAAGGCGCAGGTGGCCAGGGGCTGCGCTAACTTTTACTATCAAATAGATAGCTGCTTGCGCATGTTCCATTAGCGCAAGCGGCCATTTAGATCACAAAAAAACCCGGCATTACCGGGTTTTTTTGTTGGGAAAGCAGGCAGCGCTTACAGGGCGCCCAGCGTCACTTCCACGCGGCGTGCTTCGGCGTTGCTGCCGGTCGCGGTGGTTTCCTCGGGCTTCTTCAGCTCGACCTTGTCTTCGGCCACGCCGAGGGCCTTGAGCGCTTCGGCCACGGCCACTGCACGCTGCTTGGCCAATTCTGCGTTCAGGGCCGCGTCGCCCGTCGCGTCGTGGAAGCCCGAAACAACGGCCTTCTTGCCTTCGGCCACACCCTTGACCACATCGGCCAGGGCTTCGTTGGCGCCTGCGGCCAGTTCGGCCTTGGCGCTGGCAAAGTAGAACTTCACCACACCGTTTTCGACGCGCACGCTGGCCACGTCTTCTTCGACGGCAACCGGGGCAGCCGGAGCAGCGTCCACAACCACTGCAGCGGGCTGGGCCGGGGCCTTGGCACCCAGGCGCTTGACTACCACGGTGCCCACCACCACGGAGATCACCAACGCAATCAGTGCAAAGAGAAAACCGAGGGCAAAACGTTCTTGGCTATCGCCGTCAGAGCTGGACATGAAGGATCCCTGTAGTGATAAAAAAAGTGGTTGGCCGGCCCTGCAGAAGGTGCGAAAACAAGGCCCTGGCCGATTGCAGCAAAGCTTTCGATTGTAGAGTGAAGCCATGACGAATCTGCCCGCCCCACTGCGAGACCCGGCGCCCATGCTGGAGCGTGCCCTCCAGGAATGGGGCGGCCATCAGGACCTGTGGATCTTTGGCTACGCGTCGCTCATCTGGCGACCGGATTTTGACTATGCCGAGCGCCGCGCGGCCAAGGTCCACGGTTGGCACCGGGCGCTGAAGATGTGGAGCCGCATCAACCGGGGCACGCCCGAGTGCCCGGGTCTGGTGTTTGGCATGCTCTCGGGCGGCAGCTGCCGGGGCATGGTGTTCCGCGTGGACAAGGCGCACGCCCGGCAGGTCATGATCAACCTGTGGCAGCGCGAAATGCCCACCGGCGTGTACGACCCCCGCTGGCTGACCTGCCACACTCCCCACGGCCCGGTGAGTGCGCTGGCCTTTACCCTGTCCCGCAAAAGCCCCAACCACACAGGCGAGCTGCCCGACCATGAGTACCGGCGCATCTTTGACGAAGCCTGCGGCCGCTACGGCACCACGCGCGACTACGCCCAGGCCACTTATGACGAGTTGCGCAGGCACGGCATCCATGACCGGGCGCTGGCCCGGTTGATCGCACTGGCCCAAAAAGAGTCATAGTGCACATTTTTCTGGACTCGCACGCGGTGGCTTGCGAGACTGCGCCTTTGTATCGGGTTCGATCCCGCGTTCATTCATTCGCACCGAGGAGTTTGAGTCATGAAGATTCGTTTTGCTTTTGCCCTGTCTTCCCTGGCTGCTGTGGCGCTGGTGGGCTGCGCCTCCCATCTGTCCGGTAACCGCGCCATGGCCAAGCTGGAGCCCACCCGGGGCAATACCGCCAACGGCACGGTCACGTTTGTGCAGACCGATGAGGGTGTTCAGGTGTCGGGTGAAATTCGTGGACTCAAGCCGGGTGCGGAACACGGCTTTCATGTGCACGAAAAGGGTGACTGCAGCAGCGGCGACGGCATGAGCACCGGCGGACATTTCAACCCCACGGCCAAACCCCACGGTGCCCACGGCGCCGCCGAGCACCACACCGGCGACCTGCCCAGCCTCAAGGCCGACAAGTACGGCGTGGCCGCCTTCAGCTTTGTGTCGAAATCCATCAGTGTGGGCGGTCCGACCACCGACATCGTCGGCAAAGGCCTGATCGTTCACCGTGACCCCGACGATTACCAAACGCAGCCCACCGGCAACGCAGGCCCACGCCTCGCCTGCGCGGTGATCGCTTCCAAATAAAGCGAAAGCGGCCTTTGCCGCCGCTATCCGTGCGCCGCCAGCAACCGTGCGGCCCGCTCCAGGTCTTGCACGGTGTCTATGTCGGTCACCGTGCCTTCGTCATCCACCTCCACCTGCCGCACCCTGACCTGCTGCGCCTGCTCGCGCACCACACTGGCGGCGCCCTGCTCGCCGGTCAGCGCCAGCAGGCTGTGCAAACATGCGGCCGCAAACCCCACGGGGTGACCGCGCTCGCCCCGGTACACCGGCATGACCACGGCGCAGCCCGGGTCTGCCAGCGCGGCGGCCATGGTGCGCAAGGTGGCGGGGCGGATCAGTGGCAAATCCCCAGGCAAAACCAGCCAGCCGGGCGCCTGGGCCGTGGCGCGCACAGCCGCAGCGATCGAATCTCCCATGCCGGGGTGGCCTGCATCTTCCAGGTGCCAGGGCAAACCGCTGGCGCGCACGGCATCCAGGGTGTGCTCCAGCACGGTTTTTGCCCCCAGGGGCGCGCGCAGCTTGTGCACCGCACCGCCGGATGCGGCAAAACGCTCTCCCCGGCCCGAGGCCAGCACCAGAACGACGGGAAGTGAGGTTGGTTGGAGCATGGGGTTGCGCTTGAACAGGTTCCGGTGACCGGTGGCTGCGGCTTGCAGTCGGCGCGATTCTAGGGCCGCCATCCACGCATCAAGCCGTCAGAACGCGCCGCTCCCCACCGTGAAATCCGCGTGCTGCGTCGCCATACCGTGCAGCATGCCCACCAGGGGTCGCAGGTCGTCCCGCCGACTGTGCAGCGCGTAGCCGAGCGAGCCCAGGGGCACCGGGCTGGCCAGCAGCTGCAGCACGCCCCGTTCGCACAGTGCTTGCGCCCAGCCCTCGGGCAGCAAGCCAATGCCGCTGCCCTGTGCCAGCAAGCCCACGATGGCGCCCCAGTGGTTGCACACCAGTCGGCGCGCGGGGCGGGCATCGGC
The DNA here is from genome assembly GCF_001428225.1 of Acidovorax sp. Root70. Taxonomy (NCBI): domain Bacteria; kingdom Pseudomonadati; phylum Pseudomonadota; class Betaproteobacteria; order Burkholderiales; family Comamonadaceae; genus Acidovorax; species Acidovorax sp. Root70. Next base: position 211,492 of record NZ_LMHQ01000028.1, on the reverse strand, counting down.
CTGTCGCAGCCAGTCGTCGATCAGGTGCGTCACCCCCGAGCCCTGAGGCAGCGTCACCAGCGGGTGCGACTGCACAGCATCGGCATCCATCTGGTGCAGGGCGCGCGCCACGCCAGGGCCAGCGCACCAGGCAAAGCGCGCATGCGTTAGCGGCACTGACGTCAGCGCGCTGCGACTCGCGGGGCCTGCAATCACGGCCACATCCAGCTCGCCTTTGTCCAGCCGCTCCGCCAGGGCCGCGCCCACATCCACATGCACAGACACTTCCAGCGCCGGGTGCGCCGCCGCCAGTGCTGCGACCAAGCGCGGAAGCCAGGTGATTGCCGTCAACTCGCCCACCCCCAGCCGGCAGGGGCCGCGCAGGCCGTTGGTACTGCCCATCTCCTGCTGCAAACGGTCTGCCTGTTGCAGCAACCCACCCGCCAGCGGCAGCAACCGCGTGCCCGTCTCCGTCAACGCCGCGCGGTGCCCTGTGCGGTCAAACAGCACCTGGCCCAGCGAGGCCTCCAGCTCGGCGATCCGCTTGGACAGGGACGACACCGACAAGTGCACCCGCTCGGCCGCCATGGCAAAGCTGCTGCAGGTGGCGGCCCAGTAGAAAGCTTCGAGCTGTTTGAGGGTCATGTCGTAGAGTTATTTCCAATTTGGCGAACAAATGATTCGCAATAAATTCGCTTTCTTGATTATTGCGGCTTCAGGACACTGCTTTCCAGCCCTCGTTTGCTTTTGCCAGAAACCACGCCATGTCCACCCCCTCCTCCACACCCCAACCGCCCTCCCCCAACGCCTGGGGCGCTTTCAACGGCACGCGCCGCAGCGGCCGCACGGCCGATCTGCTCTCGCTGGACGACTTCGAAGCCGCCGCCCGCCGCGTGCTGCCGCGCCCCATCTTTGGCTACGTGGCCGGTGCGGCCGAGGACAACCAGGCACTGGACGACAATCGCCAGGCGTTCCGCGAGATCGCCCTTGTCCCCCGCGTGCTGCGCAACGTGGCCGAGCGCGACCAGAGCGTGACATTGTTCGGGCAGCGCTACGCCAGCCCCTTCGGCATCGCGCCCATGGGCATCGCAGCGCTGTCGGCCTACCGGGGCGACATCGTGCTGGCCCGTGCGGCGGCAGCTGCGGGCATCCCGGCCGTGCAGAGCGGCAGCTCCCTCATCCGGCTGGAAGAAGTGATGGCCGCCGCCCCGGGCACCTGGTTCCAGGCCTACCTGCCCGGCACCCCCGAACGCATCGACGCCTTGCTGTGGCGCGTGATTGCGGCAGGCGTACAGACCCTGGTGGTGACGGTGGACATCCCTGTGGCGGGCAACCGCGAGAACAACATCCGCGCGGGCTTCTCCACCCCGCTGCGCCCCAGCCTGCACCTGGCGTGGGACGGCATGGTGCGCCCGCGCTGGCTGGCGGGCACACTGCTACGCACCCTGGCACGCCACGGCATGCCGCATTTTGAAAACTCGTTTGCCGAGCGCGGCGCGCCCATCCTGTCGTCGCGCGTGCAGCGCGACTTTGCCGCGCGCGACCACTTTGACTGGAGCCACATCGCCCACATCCGCCGTCAGTGGCGTGGCCCGCTGGTGGTCAAGGGCATCCTCAGCCCGCAAGACGCCGCCCTCGCCCGCCAACACGGGGTGGACGGCATCATCGTCAGCAACCACGGCGGCCGCCAGCTTGACGGTGCCGTGGCCCCGCTACGCGCGCTGCCCGCCATTGTCGAGCAGGCCGGCAGCGGCATGACGGTGATGCTGGACGGCGGCATCCGCCGGGGCACCGATGTGATCAAGGCCCTGGCACTGGGCGCGCAGGCGGTGTTTGTGGGGCGCCCCTTCAACTACGCCGCTGCAGTTGACGGCGAGGCAGGCGTTACAGCGGCCATCGATCTATTGCGCGCCGAGGTGGACCGCAACTTGGCAATGCTGGGCGCCACCACCTGCGCAGCGCTGGGGCCAGAGCATCTCATGGACCGGCGGACACGCTGAGGGACTCCGGCGCACGCTTCTCGGAGGGTCCCTAGGGCGCAAAGTGCAATCAGCGTAGTTTGAAATGAAGTGATGGCAGCGCCGGCAAAAATCCTGTCGATCACTTCAATATTGATAGCTGTCAGCGCTTATCAGAAAAGCGCTAGTAGCACTTTTCACTCACTAGAAATGGTCTGCAGCGCCGCTGACGGCCTCAGGCTGATTTCGAACTTTCACTCGACCACCATTGGCAGGCAGTTTTGGCCCGAACCGGTTTGTTTGCCGTGCACTATGGAACTGCCATGGACGGCCCTTCAGTTAAAGTCCCCGCCCCGCGGGCGATTTTTGACCGCATCGTGCTTCCCGGTGACGGGGTTTGACAACAAAATCTGCGATTTTGGGTGAGGCTCGCCAGCGGATGTGGCCGTGCAAACCGCAACTCGCGGAGATAGAAAAAATATGCTGCTAACCGATATAACCGTCGAGCACACTTTGGTGTCCAAAAAGGATGGCGTTCGCCAGACTTTCTTCCTGCACCCGTTTACCGATACGCAGCGCGATTCACTGGGTAAATTCGAGCTCGTTCGCGACGTCAGCCAGCCCGGACTCAAAGACGTGAAACGCTCCACCTTCGTATCGTTTCACCAATTGGCGGAGCTGTATGCAAAAGGCCTGCTCGAAGAATTCGGGTTTTCCGTTCGCATGTGTCCGGGTAAAGGCACCTACCCTGCCAAACTGCCAGCCAAAAAGATACTGCCCACCAGCATCAAGCCCGGCTCTTCGTTCGACCTAGCGGTGCAGAAGGTGGATATTTCCAAACCGGCCACTCGCGAGTTGAGAACTGCCTTGCTACGCACCAACGTCAAAATTGAATAATCACGACGCTGATTGATAAAGGGTCTACCGTGAATCCACCCATTGCACATACTGAACTCATCGCCACGTTCAAGCGGGCTGAGGCAGATGCCGCTCACAAATTCGGGCTGATCCAAGCGGCGGCGAATAAGGGTCCGAAGGCAATACAAGCCGCCACAGAAACAGCGGCAAAGGCGGCAAAACGCAGGGACTCTTTTGCGAAAAAGCTGGGCGAACTGGGAGTGGTACTCAAGTATTGAGCGCCGCCAAGCCCATGGCGTAACACCCACCATTGGCGACCGCGCAAAACGGACCCTGTTCATCAAAATCATCTCCGGAATCTGAAAACAGAATCGGTCATGGGTCCTGCCCCGATTTGCATGTTTTCAAAGCACGGCAGTTGAAGCGTCTTTATTTTTCGGACTACAAAGGTGTTGAGAGAGATGGGAAACCGCTATAGGCTGAGAACCGAAGTTCATCAATGGCGGCTTTGCGGACCCACATCTGCGTGATGCGACAGCGCGTCCGCCCCATCAAGATAACCTGCCCGCCCAAATGTGCTGAGCAGTGAGTCGCTCACCACCCGTCCAGCCAAGCAGGGCGGGACTATGCGGTTAGATGTCTCGTTACAAAATGCTAAGCTCGCGACATGACCAGTGGTGAGCAACCCAGCTTATTCGACGTCGCATCCCTATTTAGAGACTACAGCGGCGATGAATCCGGAGGCGTCCATGCCATCCGTGGCTTCAGCTTCCAAGTGTGGCAAGCCGTCCTTGAGGCTCTGGGCGCACATGCCACTGGCGAAGATTACGCAGTCATCATGGAGTGGCAGCAAGACATCGCCTTGCTGGATTCCTCAACTGCCCCCACGAAAGTCACTTTCAAGCAGCTCAAGAAGAATGAGTCTTCCTCGCATTGGACACTGCCGGCGCTCCTGAACCCGCCCGACGAGAAAATAGTGGCCCTGCCCGCAGCCGGCGCGACCAAACCGAAGCCCAAGAGGAAAAGCACGCGCTCAGCTGGGAAGGTGTCGGTCCTGGCAAAGCTCTACTTCCATCGCAGGCGTTTTGGACAGGTCGCGCCGACGCGGCTCGTCTTTGCTTCCAACGCGCCGCTGTACGTCGAGGCGGACGATGGCAGCAAACAGACCCTATCGAAGACTGCGTTCTCCGCGTTGCCTGCGGCAACGCAAACCAAGGTCAGCACGGCACTGCGCACCCAGCTGGAGATTCCAGCGAGTGAAGCCATCGACCTTGATTGCATCACCTTTGAGGCCACAAACTGCCCGCTCGAGCATGCACACAAGTACGCTATCGGCGAACTCGTTGAGCATTGTCAGCTCGGCAAGATTCAGCCGCTGGTCACAGCACCTTTTGTGGCCGTCTGCCTGATTGCGTCCTATATCCAACAGCGCGCAGGTTCGGCATCGTTTGCCAAGGACTTTGCGGCACTTCTGGAAAGGGCCGTGACGAGGGCCGACATCACCTCCTACCTTGCCGCTGCCAACGACTCGTACGTCAGCACCCAGGACCTGGTGGAACAGGTCATCTCACGGTTGGACCGCGAGCTGGCGGATTTCGAGGTCGTTCAGGGAATGCAGGACGAGCTGAATGCTGCATGCGCCGAAATAACAAATCGCGCAAGCGCGGTCTGGGCCACGGTCGAAGCTCTGAGCGCTCTGTACAAGAAGCACGACAGCTATCGCACCCGGGGCCCATTGAAGGATAGGTTTCCCGCGTGGCGGGAAGATTTCCGCGCCGGTGCTTCGGCGGCTGGCGCGCCATTTAATGACGGTTTTCTGTACTGTCTCATGGCAATGATTGTCAAAAATGCAAGACCAATCCAGCACCTATCAACTACTTCGGCTGGTACGCAACCTAAGGCTGAAGAATGAGCCGAACAGTCGTCTTCAACGCACTCTGGTTGCTGTCCGAAAGAGACGCGCGGGCCCGCCATCTGACCTTCAACGCGGAGATGAACCTCCTCGCGGGTGACAACGGGATGGGGAAGTCACGTGTCATCAAGCACCTCGTGTGGGCGCTTGGATGCGAGCCGCCGAAAAGGGCGGCGGGCGACTTTGACTCGAACACCATCGCTGTTGTCGCGCTGACCATCGGAAAAACTCAGCGTACGTTCGTCCGGCAAAACCGGGGGAGAGCCGCCTTCGACCGCGACGGCAAACTGATTCTTGCCACGGCTTCTGCATCGCAGTGGAACGAGTACTTCGCTGAAGAGTTTGACTTTCCGCTGAAGCTGCAGCGTCATGACGACGAAGGCTTCGGCCTCGCTGGTCCGAGCTATGCCATGCTGCCGTTCTATATCGATCAGGATGGCGGCTGGGGCGTGAAGTGGACCAACTTCACTGACCTGACCCAGTTCACCAACTGGCAGACGGCGGTCTTCAACTCCTTCTCGGGAGTCAAGCCATCTGCCTATGTGCGCGACCAGCTCCTGCGCGACGAAGCGTCGTACAAGCTTCGTCTGGCAAAGGCGCAGGTTCGAGTACAGCAGACCTCTTACGAGCGTGTCGTGGCAATGCTCCCACCCGAGTCCACCGTCATCGACGAAAGCCTCTTTGCCGAGCAGCTCAAGGAAATCGCGGTGAAGGCGCAGACGCTCAAGGAAGAGCAGGGCGTCGTCCGCGCTGAGCTGATGCTGCTGGCGCAGGAGCGGCAACACAGAATTGCCGAGTTGCACACCGCTCTTGAAAGCGAGAAGTCCCTCGTGGAAGACCTGGCCTACTTGGCAGACTTTCCGGACAACCAGCAGCTCGTGTGTCCTACCTGCTCTCACGTGCACACAACGTCGTTCCACGCGCGACAGGCGTTGGCAGTCGATGCGCACGAGATTCACGAAGCTGCGGTCAAGCTGCAAGGCATCCTTGAGAAGCTGAAGTTGAAGGAGTCCGAACTTCAGCGTAGGCTTTCCGCCGTAGTCGAGAAGCTGCGGGACCTCAATGCCTCAATTAACCAGAAGCAGGATGGTCACAGCGCAGCGGACGTGATTGCGGCCAAGAGCCGGGACACGTTGGAACGTGCATATCGCGCGACAAATAGCGAGCTGACTGCGCAGGTCGACACCCTCGCTGAAGAGAAGAAAACCTACGAAAAAGCGCTGGAGAAGCTGACCGATAAGGGACGGGAGAAGCGAGTCAAGGAGTTCTTTGGAGAGACCTTCATTTCCGTCGCCGATGCACTCGATGTCGACAAGAAGGAAATCGGGAAGAAGCTCAAGATTGGAGAACGGCCACCGGCGGCGAGCGGCAGCTACATGCCCCGAGCGGTGTTGGCGACTCATCTCGCACTCCTCGCGACACACTCCGAGTACGGCGTTGGCTGCAAATTCCCATTCGTCGTCGATACGCCCCAACAGTCCGGTCAAGACCCGGCCAGCCTTGGTCGCATGCTTGACGCCATCTTGGTGAGCTCCGGGAGCGGTCAGCGCTTGGTGGCCACAGAGTCGATTCCGGAGGGGTGGCTGCCGCCGAAGGACTGCAAGGTTATGCGGTTCACGGAGAAGCGCAACCTGTTACGCGAAGCGGAGTTCAAAGAAGGCGCGGATGCGGTGGGTGCCTTCGTGAAGGCCATGCGGGATGCGCTTGCGGGCAGCGACCAGGCTGCGGGGGCAGACGAAAGCGAGCCCGCTGGTCCGGCTGACGCCGAGGACGACGACGAAGAATGACTTCCCGAAGAAGGTGCTTTCGTGCCGGCTTTACTGGCGCGGCCCTTGCCTTGCCCAGCTGAATTCAAACGTTGAACGGCTGCTTTCGGACGCCGAGTTCAACGAAACGGGAGACCGCAATCGCTGCATGGCAGTCATTTCTCTGCCGCTTGAACTAGGCCGAAAGCTGCGCGCCAAAACACAGCCAGAGCAGTGCCATGGTGGACACCGAACTGAAGCAGATGGATGGGCCATAAAAAAGCGCCGGGCTTTCCCAAACCCGGCGCTCTCATTCCAGCAAACTTTGTCAAGCCAACTTGAACGGCAGCTCGCGTGGCGTCTTGCCCGTGATCTGCGCGATGGCATTGGCAAACGCCGGAGCCAGCGGCGGCAGGCCGGGCTCACCCATGCCCTTCGGTGGGTCGGCGCTGGGAACAATGTGCACGGTTACCTGCGGCATGTCGGTGATGCGGGCCACGGCGTAGTCGCCGAAGTTGCTTTGCTCCACCACACCATCCTTGAGCGTGATGGCGGCACCCGGCAGGCAGGTGCCCAGGCCCATCAGCGCGGCGCCTTGCACCTGAGCTTCGACGCTCTTTGGGTTGACCACCAGGTTGCAGTGAACGCCGGCGGTGATGCTGTGCAGCTTGGGCGTGCCGTCTTTGACGGAGGCCTCAACCACATAGGCCACCACCGATTCAAACGACTCGTGCACCGCCACGCCCCAGGCACGGCCAGCGGCCAGCTTTTTCTTGCCATAGCCCGACTGGGCGACGGCCAGTTGCAGCGCCGCCTTGTGGCGCGGGTGCTTGTCGCCCATCAGGGCCAGGCGGTAGGCCACCGGGTCTTGCTTGGTGGTGCGGGCCACTTCGTCGATCAGGGTCTCCATGGCGTAGGCCGTGTGGGTGGAGCCCACGCTGCGCCACCACAGCACCGGCACGTTCACATCCGGGTGGTGCACCGACAGCTTCATGGGCACGTCGTAGGGCTCTTTCATGCCCTCGATGGCCGTGGCGTCAATGCCGTTCTTGATCATGAAGGCCTCGAACGGCGAGCCCTTGGTGATGGACTGGCCGACGATGGTGTGGTCCCACGCCAGGATCTTGCCCTTGGCGTCAAAGCCGATCTCGGCGCGGTGCACGTGCATGGGGCGGTAGTAGCCGCCCTTGATGTCGTCCTCGCGGCTCCACAATGTGCGCACGGGCGCGGTGATGCCGGCAGTGCGCGCGGCCTTGGCCACGCCGCAGGCCTCCACCACGTAGTCGCTGGTGGGGATGGCGCGGCGGCCAAAGCCGCCACCGGCCATCTGCGTGTTGACCTTGACGTTCTGCGGCTGCAGGCCCAGCGTCTTGGCGGCAGCCATCGCGTCCAGGCCGGGCATTTGGGTGCCCATCCAGAGTTCTGCCTTGTCACCATCCAGCTTCACGGTGCAGTTGAGCGGCTCCATGGGCGCGTGCGCCAGGTACGGGAAGACGAACTCGGCACTGATCTTGTGGGGTGCGCCCGCCAGCGGTGCCATGTCGGCCTGCATGGCCACGTTGCCCGGCTTGGCAGCCAGTTCGCGGTACTGCGCCAGCAGCGCGGTGGTGTCGGGCTTGGTCACCGCGCTGGTGTCCCATTCCACCTTCAGCGCGTCGCGCCCCTGCTTGGCAGGCCAGTAGCCGTCAGCCACGATGGCCACGCCCTCGCCGCCCCGGTCGGTGGGCACGCGCAGCACGGCCTTTACGCCCTTGATGGCTTTGGCGGCGCTGTCGTCCAGCGACTTCACCTTGCCTCCAAACACGGGCGGGCGGGCCACCACGGCCGTCAGCATGCCGGGCAGGCGCACGTCAATGCCGTAGTCCTGCTGGCCGCTCGACTTGGCCTTGGCATCCAGCCGCCCGGTGGGCTTGCCGATCAGGCGGAACTGCTTGGGGTCCTTCAAGGTGACCTTTTCGGGCACGGGTTGCTTCATGGCAGCTTCGGCCAACTGGCCGTAGCCCAGCTTCTTGCCGCCGGGGCCCACGACGAAGCCGTTGCTGGTGCGCAAGGCCGATGCATCCACACCCCACTGGGCCGCCGCCGCCGAAACCAGCATGGCCCGGGTGCGCGCGCCCAGCTCGCGGTACTGGGTGTACGAGTTCTTGATGGAGTTGGAGCCGCCCGTGAGGTGCATGCCGAACGCAGGGTCGGCATAAGCCGGGTTGGCGTCGCCGTGCACGCTGCGCACCTTGCTCCAGTCGGCATCCAGTTCCTCGGCCAGGATCATGGGCAGGCCGGTTTGCACGCCCTGGCCGAAGTCCAGCCGGTTGATGGTGACGGTGACGATGCCATCGGCATCAATGCGCACAAAGGCCGAGGGCTGCTCATGCGGCTTGAGGCCCGCAGGCGCCGCAGCCGCCGCGCCCTGCGCAGCAGACACCAGCGGAAACGCGCCCAGCGCAAAGCCCGAGGCCGCAGACACCTTGAGGAAGGTGCGGCGCGCCACGCCGTCCGACGCGTCGATTGCTCCCGAAGTGATAGCGCCTTGCGCTTTATTCACTAGCGCTTGGAGGTGTTTTGGCATGAAATGCTGTGCCTGGCCCTGCAGGGCGTGGGGTTCGAAGTGCATGGTGGTCTCCTTCAATCAGGCCAGGGTCTTGGCGGCGTCGTGGATGGCGGCGCGGATTCGCACGTAGGTGCCGCAGCGGCACACGTTGCCGGCCATGGCAGCGTCGATGTCGGCATCGGTGGGCTTCTTCTTGCCCTTGAGCAGCGCGGTGGCACTCATGATCTGGCCGCTCTGGCAGTAGCCGCACTGGGCCACGTCGTGCTTCACCCAGGCAGCATGCACGGCCTTGCCCACCTTGTCGTCGGCGGCGATGGCTTCAATGGTGGTGATCTTCTGGCCCGCTGCCGCCGAGATGGGCGTGATGCAGGACCGCACCGGCGCGCCGTTCAGGTGCACGGTGCACGCCCCGCACAACGCCTGGCCGCAGCCAAACTTGGTGCCGGTCATGCCCAGCGTGTCGCGCAGGGCCCAGAGGATGGGGGTGGATTCGTCGGCATCCACGGCCGTGTCTTTGCCGTTGATATTCAGGGTGGGCATCGGGGGACTCCTTGGGGTGAAGGTCAGCGCTCAAAAGCACAGCGCAATCGGTAGGGCGGCGTGGGCAGAGGTTGAGCCGCTTTGTTGTTTTAAGAGAATAACCATTCGATTAAACCGCAAAAGCCAAGTTTTTGCAGCGACCCGGTTCAGGCCTTGATAGCATCCCAGCACAGCCCAAACGCCATCTGATGCACGGCCTCGTCATCGGGCAGCACCTGGGTGCGGATCAGGTTGCCGGTCTCCCGCACCGAGCCCACCAGGCTGGCCGTGAGCAGCGGAATGGGCACGGCCTTGAGGATCTCCTGCTGCTGGCCTTCCTCCATCAGCGCAAAAAAGCCTGCCATCAGCCGGGTCGAAAATTCGCGGTTGCCCTGGGTGAACCAGGGCGAGTTGTAGTACTGCTCCTGGAACACCACTTCGGCGTACTGATCCAGCCGATGGCGCAGCAGGTTGCCCCAGGCGCGGCGCACCCGTGCGCGGTAGGGCATGCCAGGTTCTATGCCGTCCATGATGCGTGCGGCGGTGACGGTTTTGGCGTCCTGGTACAGCTGGCTGATGAGTTCGTCCTTGGACGGGTAGTACACGTACAGCGTGCTCGTGGCCACGCCCGCTGCCCGGGCAATGTCGGCCAGGGTCAGGCCGCTCAGGCCGCGTTGGGCCACCAGTTCAAAGGTGGCCTGGGCAATGGCGCGCTGTTTTTCGTCGTCTTTGGGTTTCATCAGAACCAAGAATATAAGCGAACATAAATTCGACCACTGCCAAAGCTGGTGCGCATGATTACGGCGCCCTGCCCTAACGCAAAGCGCCATGGCACGAGGGATGCACAATCGTGGCCATGACCACGAACTCCATCGCCGACCTCCGCAAGAGCTACGAGCGCGCCGAACTCAACGAAGACGCCTCGCACGCCGCCCCTCTGCAGCAGTTTGACCAGTGGCTCAAGGAAGCCATCAGCGCCGAAGTGCCCGAGCCCAACGCCATGACCCTGGCCACCGTGGGCAGCGACCTGCGGCCCAGCACGCGCATCGTGCTCATCAAGGGCTATGACAAGCGGGGCATCGTCTGGTTCACCAACTACGACAGCCGCAAGGGCCGCCAGATTGGCGGCAACCCCTACGCTGCACTGCAGTTCCACTGGGTGGAGCTGGAGCGTGTGGTGCGCATCGAAGGCGTGGTGGAGAAAGTCAGCGACGAAGAAAGCGACGAGTACTTCCACAGCCGCCCGCTCGACTCCCGCATCGGCGCCTGGGCCAGCCCGCAAAGCCAGGTCATTGCAGGACGCAGCGTGCTGGTGGCCAATGCGGCCAAGTACGGTGCGCAATTCATGCTGAAACCGCCCCGCCCACCGCACTGGGGCGGCTACCGCCTCAAGCCCGACCAGTGGGAGTTCTGGCAGGGGCGCAAGAGCCGGCTGCATGACCGGCTGCGCTACCGGCTGGACGCGGGCGAATGGGTGCGGGAGCGGCTGGCGCCCTGACCTGAACCTGGGCCCTGGGCCGCTGGCTCAGCCCGCGACCCACCGCGTGACCGCCAAAATCACCACCGGCATGGTCACCAACCCCATGGCGGTGGACACCGCCACGCTGGCCGTCACCTCTTCCTCTGCCACGCGGTAGCGCTGCGAGAACAAAAACACGTTGGCCCCGACGGGCAGCGATGCCGCCACGATCATCACGGCCAGCGGCATGCCCGACAGGCCCAGCGCCCAGCCCATGCTGGCCAGCACCAGCGGGTGCACCACACATTTCACCAGCGCAATGCGCAGCGCGGCCTTGAACTGGTGGCCGACCTTGGTGAATGCCAGCGTCACCCCCACCAGCAACAGCGCAATCGGCCCCAGCGCCTGGCCCAGCAGTTGCAGGGGCTTGCCCACCACCTCGGGCACCACCAGCCCGGTCTGCGCAAACAGCAGGCCCGCAATGATGGGCAGCGGCACGGGGTGCACGATGCCGTTGCGAATGGCCTGCAGCACCGTGCGCCACATGGGCTGCTGCACCCCGCCCGGGCGCCCGGCATGTTCGCGCGCGGCCGCCAGCTCGAAAACCACCGTGGCCGCAGTCAGCAGGATGAGCGAGTGCACCGAGATCAGGGTGAACAGCGTGACCAGCCCTGCCTCGCCAAACACCAGGCCCACCAGCGGCACGCCGATCATCAGCGTGTTGCTGAAGGTGTTAGCCAGCGCCCGCGCGGCGCCCAGCGTGTTGAAGCCCTGCACCGCCAACGAGGCCGCATACACCACACCAAACGCCACAAAGTAGATGCCCACGGGGCCGAAGTTGAGGTCTTCCAGGTGCACCGTGCTCATGGTGCGAAACAGCAGCGCAGGCGTGAGCACCATGAACACGAGGTTGGCCAGGTCCTTGACGGACTCGGCACGTATCCAGCCGCGCCGCCCCACATAAAAGCCGATGGCAATGAACAGGATGACAGGGATCAGCGAGGTGAAGACAGGAGAGTTCACGGAGAAAAGCGCGCCAGGTCGGCAAGGGTGGGCGCCGATTGTCTCCCATGATCTCTGCCGACTCTGCGTGGTGCGTCTGCTGCATCCCGATAAGTTGCTATATTTTCAATAGCTGTCAGCGCATATTCCAGTAACGTTTGGCGCCGATTTCTTTCAAATCCCTTGGTCTGCGTCCGCTGGGGGCGTATCCGCTGCGGCGCCCGGCGCGTCTGCCGACACCAGGGCCAGCAGCCCTTGCAGCCCCTCCACCCGGTGGTCGGCCAGGGGCCAGGGTTCGACACCCGGCCGCACGGTCTGGACGGTGGTGGCTCCCAGCGCGCGCCCGGCCGCCAGCTCGGACAAGGGGTTATCGCCCACCACCAGCATCTGGCGGGGCGTGCAACCCTCCCGGGCCAGGATCTGTTCAAAGAGGGCCTGCTTGCCATGTCCCGCACCGGTGGGTGGCGCGTCAATTGCGTCGATGAGCACCTGCTCGAACCAGGGCCGGATTCCCAGCGCATCGATCTTGCTGTCCTGCAGGCGCCGAAAGCCGCTGGTGACCAGGTAGCGCCGCAACGGAATGCGGGGCAGCAGGTCGATGTCGGCATAGCCTTGCAGCGGTGCTGTGGCTTCCATCTGGCTGAAACGTTCCCATCCGGCCGCGCGCATGGCCGGCGTGAAACGGTGGCGCTCAGCTACCAGGTCGAACGCGGTGAACCAGCAGGCCTGCAGCGCCTGGTCCAGGGCCTGCGGGCTCAGTGCGCCTTGGTTGGCTTGCCGCACAGCCTCGAACGCGGGTTCGAACAAGGGGCCCACCGCCCGCGCATCCATCAGGCAGTTGTCCAGGTCAAAAACAGCAACGGTGTAGTCCAGAGGCATGGCTCAACAAAAAAGGGTTAACAAAACGGTGTGGCGCATGCAGGGCAAACGCGGCACGCCTTTGAACAGGTTCTTATCCGGCCACCACGGATACGCCGTGGTCTGCCAGCGTCAGGCTGACCGGGGCGCCCACATCCAGCGGCAACTCCACCAGGGGCGACACCACAAAAATGGCGCCCAGGGCGCTGGCAAACGTGTATTCCATGACGCTGCCCAGGTAGGTGCAGCGGATGACCCGCGCGGCCAGGCCCGCCGATGTGGCCGGGCCAATCACCCAGGCCTCCGGGCGCACGGCGATCTTGACCGGGCCTGTGGGCAGTGCGGCGGGTGATGGCACGCGCAGCGGGCCCAGCTGCGCATACCCGGTGGCTGCGGCGCTGCCCGGGCTGGGCGCGTGGTTCTGGGCCGCGAACAGCATGGCCTCGCCCATGAAGCCGGCCACAAACTCGGACGTGGGTTGCTCGTACAGCGCGCTGGGCACGCCGCTTTGGGCGATGGCGCCCCGGTCCATCACCACGATCTGGTCACTGACGGCCAGGGCCTCGGACTGGTCGTGGGTGACATAGGCCACGGTGAGCTTCAGGCGCTGTTGTAGGGCCCGGATTTCCTCGCGCATGGAACGGCGCAGGCGGGCGTCCAGGTTGGACAGGGGTTCATCAAACAGCAGCACGGCGGGCTCCAGCGCCAGCGCGCGGGCCAGGGCCACACGCTGCTGCTGCCCGCCCGACAACTCGTGCGGCCTGCGCTGGTCCAGACCGTGCAGGCCCACAGTGTCGAGCATGGCACGCGCCTTGTCGCGCACCTGCTGTTTGCCCAGGCCCGACAAATGCAGGCCGTAGACCACGTTGTCGATGACGTTCATGTGCGGAAACAGCGCGTAGTTCTGGAACACCAGGCTCACGTTGCGCTGCGCCGGGCCGAGGGGGGTGACATCCTGCCCGTCGATGAAGATGCGGCCCGAGGTGGGCGATTCGAGCCCAGCAATCAGGCGCAGCGTGGTGGTCTTGCCGCAGCCCGATGGCCCGAGGATGGTGGTGAGCGTGCCGCGTGGCACGCTGAAGCTGATGTGGTCCACCACCAGCGGAGCGCCTGGCGACGAGCCGTACCGCTTGCTGACATCCCGGAACTCGATGCCATGCACGGCAGGTGTCTCGGAGGGGGGCGTCACGGGCATCTCATTCTTCCCAGGCCACCACGGCATCCACGCCGATGACCTGCCCCGCATCCATGCGGTTGAACAGCGTGACCTGCGCGCCCATCGCCTCGGCAATCTGCCGGCAGATGGACAACCCCAGCCCCACCCCACCCTGCCCGGCCGAAAACGGCTGGAACAATCGCTGCCGCACAGCGTCGTCGATGCCGGGGCCCTCGTCCCACACCAGCACTTCGCGCCGCCCCGTGCTGTCGCGCAGCAGCACCCCCAGACGCCCATGGGTGGGCGTGTGGTGAATGGCGTTGGCCAGCAGGTTGCGCATCAGCTCGCCCAGCAGCGCCGCGTCGCCGGGTGCCCACAGCGTGTCAGGGCCCTCCAGCGCAAAGTCGAGCCGCTTGGCCGCAATCAGGGGGGCCAGCTCCATCACGGCCTCGCGGGCAATCGCGTTCAGGTCTACGCTGGGCAGCTCGCCCATGCGCTTGAGCTGCTCCACCTTACTCAGGCTGAGCAACTGGTTGGCGAGGCCCGAGGCGCGGTCCACGGTATGCAGCATCTGCTGCAGCGCATCGCCCACCAGCATGTCGCCTGCCATGGCGGCCTGCAGCTGGGTGCGCAGCACGGCCATGGGGGTGCGCAGCTGGTGGGTGGCATCGGCCAGAAAGCGCCGCTGCTCCTCGATCCAGCGGCTCTGGCTGTGTTGCAGCTCGGCAAAATGCTGCACGGCGGGCGCGAGTTCTGACGGGCCTTCGTAGATGCGGTCTGCCGTGCCCGCAGCGTCGGTGCTCAGCGGCCGCATCAGCGATGCATCCGCATGCCGCAGCCATCCCGACGCTGCCCGTGTCAGCAGCACCGCCACGGCGGTCATGGCCAGTGCCAGCAGAAGCACCCACCACAGGCCCGAGCCGCCGCCCAGCAGGCTGCGCGCGCCGGGCAGGCGCTCGCCCAGCGGGCGTGCCACCTGGCGCACCACGGGCGCAGCCACGGCGTGCCCCTCCTTCGCCACGGTGGGCTGGTACAGGGTCACGGCCACCCGCACCAGCCGGTCGCCCACCTGCGCCAGGTAGAAGTGCACGGCCCCAGGGTCACTCACCGCCTCGGTAGGGGGCACACGCGGCAAGTCAGCGCTGCCCGCCAGGCGTTCGCCGTCCAGATTGCTCTCGCGGTGCCAGACGCCGGGCGCTGGCTGGGCAGACAACGATGGAGCCGGGTCTACCGATAGATCTGCAGGCCAATGCGCCAGCGCCTGGCGCAGGGCCTCGTCCTGTGCGGCGGCGTCCTGCTGCGCCTGGTAGGCCCATTGCACCGCGCAGATCACGGCCACCAACGCCCACAGCGGCACCAGCCAGCCCACCAGCAGCCACCGCTGCAACGAGCCGCCACGCGGCCTCCAGGGCCGCTGCTGCCACCACCACAGCGTCACCGGGCCACCCCGCCTTTGTCGGATTTTTCGGCTTTGTCCGTCTTGTGGGCGGCCATGCTGTCGGCGTCGCACAGCAGGTAACCCACGCCGCGCAAGGTCACGATCTCGGCGTTGGTGCCCACCAGCTTCTTGCGCAGCCGGTGCACCACCACTTCCACCGCGTCGGCTTGCACCTGCTCGTCCGTGTTGGCAAAAACCTGGGTGCGCAGCTCTTCCTTGCTGACCACCCGGTCCACGCGCGACATCAGCAGTCGCAGTAGCTCGGACTCTCGCTGCGACAGCTCCAGCGGCAAGGCGTCGTTGTAGAACACGCCGCTGCCCGGCTCGCGGTACAGCGCCCCGCAGCGCAACTGCCCGTCGCGTCCCACGCGGCGCGTGAGGGCTCGCAGCCGCGCCACCAGTTCGTCCAGGTCAAACGGCTTGGCCAGGTAGTCATCGGCCCCGGCCTCCAGCCCTGCCACCCGGTCCGTGACGGCCGCACGGGCCGTCAACGCCAGCACTGGCGTGGTGCTGCCGCCATCGCGCAGGCGCCGCAGCACCTCCAGCCCATCCAGGCCCGGCAGCGACAGGTCGAGCGTGATCACGTCAAACGCGGTGCGCCGCGCGGCCGCCAGGGCCTCCTTGCCATCGGCACAGCACAACACCTCGAACCCACGCGCCACCAGGCTGCGGCTCAGGGCCCCGGCCAGATCAAAATCGTCCTCGACCAACAGCAGTTTCATCCCCCGATCATGCCGCCTGCGGCAGACCCGGGCCACTGTGCTTCTACGGACAGGCGATGAAAGGGAAGCGAAAGGCGGGTTCGTCCTTCTGCGGCGGGCCGCTGTACAGTGAGGCCCAGCCTTCTGGAATCCGCCGCCATGAGATCACTTTTGACCCAGCCCGCGCCGTCAGGCACTTGCCGAAAGACCTTGCAACTGCTGGCAGCTGCACTGGCCCTGTGCGCGGTGCTGCCCGCCCAAGCCTCGCAGTCCTTGCGCTGCAATGGTTCGCTGGTGGGCAAGGGAGACTCTCCGGTGACCCTGCTGCAGAAATGCGGTGACCCCATCTACCGCCAGGGCGTGTGCGTTTCCATGCTGCAGCTGGGTTGGGTGGTGACACCCTACCGCCCCGGCAGCCCCGCAGCGGTGCTGGCCAACCAGTGCGTGCCCATGGAAGAGTGGACGTACGACCGTGGGCCAGGCACCTTCCTGGGGGTGGTTCGCATCTACAACGGCACCATCGAATCCGTGCGCGACGGCGACCGCAGCCGGTAGTGGGGGCCGCTGGCCCTCCTAGCTGTTTGAACAGGTTCTTAAATGCGCTGGAGGGCGGTCAACCCTCAAGAAGTCGCAGCGATGACGATGCTGGATTCGTCAAAAACCGCCGTGGCCTGCTGGCCCGTTCGAACCTTGACTCCTGCAGCAGCAAAGCCCACCAGCTGGATGCCGCTGGGCAGCTGCAGTACCACCTCCGGGGCAGCGCCCCGGGCCACGCTCCGCACCACCCCGGCCATGGCATTGCCTGTGAGACTGGACGGGTCTGGGACCACCTGAACCGCTGTCGCCTTGCACAGCGCCAGCACACCCAGCCCGGCCTTCAAACCCAACAACTGTGCACTGACCCGGGTGATGGAAGCGTGCAGCGCCTGCCCATCCGCCAGCAGCAGCTGCACACGTACCTGCCCGCCCACGGCCCGCACCTTGCCCACGGTGCAAGGAAACTGGTTGCGCATGCTGGTGCGCAAAGCCAGTGCGGCCCGGCCGGTCGCTGCGTCGTCGTCGCTGTGCAGTCGGCTCAGCACCTGCAGGCGCGCGGCGGCCAGCGCGTGGGCGGCTTGCAGCACCCGCTGGCCGGCCGGGGTCAGTGCAGCCCCGCCGCCGCCGGTGCCGCCCACCACTTTCTCCACCAGTGGCACGCCGGCCAGGTTGGTCAGCGTCTCCAGCGCCTGCCAGGCGGCCTTGTAGCTCACGCCCGCACCCCGCGCCGCCTCGGAAATGGAGCCCACCTCGCCGATGCGGTGCAGGATGTCGATGCGTTTGTCCGTGGCCTCGTGGCCCAGCACATCGGCCAGTGGCAGGGAAGAATTGCTCATGCGGGCATGTTAACTGCGCAGTGCCGGCGTTTGCGGTACCGCTGTTCATCAGTGGAATAGCGAAGCAGCGGCCATGCTACAGTCCCGCTATTCCAATGAAGAATAGCGAGGTTGTTGTGAAGCGTTTCCTGTTGTCCCTGGCTGCATGCTTGACGGTGGCGGTTTCGGCCCATGCGGGCGAGGTGTCGGTGGCCGTGGCGGCCAACTTCACGGCCCCGATGCAAAAAATTGCCCGCCTGTTCGAGCAGGACACCGGCCACAAGGCCACGCTGGCTTTTGGCTCCACCGGGCGGTTCTATGCGCAGATCAAGAACGGCGCGCCGTTTGACGTGCTGCTGTCCGCCGACGACGAAACCCCGGCCAAGCTCGCCAAGGAAGGCCTGGCGGTCGATGCCAGCCGCTTTACCTACGCCATTGGCAAGCTGGCCCTGTGGAGCAAGCAGCCCGGCCTGGTGGATGCGCAGGGCCAGGTGCTCAAATCCGGCACCTTCGACAAGATCGCGGTAGCCGACCCCAAGCTCGCCCCCTACGGTGCTGCCGCAGTGGAAGTGATGACCCATCTGGGCGTGCTGAACACCCTGCGGCCCAAGTTTGTGCAGGGCGAGAACATTGCCCAGACCCACCAGTTCGTCGCCACCCAGAATGCCCAGCTCGGTTTTGTCGCCCTGTCGCAGGTGATGGCCGATGGCCGCCTGGTGGAGGGCTCGGTGTGGGCAGTGCCTGCAACGCTCTACTCCCCTTTGCGCCAGGACGCCGTGCTGCTCAACAAGGGCCAGGGCAACGCCGCGGCGGCCGCGTTGCTGCAATACCTCAAGGGTGACAAGGCGCAGGCGGTGATCCGTGGCTATGGCTACGAGCACTGAGATACTCACACCCATCCCCGCCACCGCCGTTTTCCTCCATGCCCCTGGGCCCTGAAGCACTGCAAGCCGTCTGGCTGACCCTGCAGCTCGCCACCCTCACCACCCTCGTACTGCTGCTGATCGCCACGCCACTGGCGTGGTGGCTGTCGCAAACGCAGTCCTGGTGGAAGGGGCCGGTGGGCGCCTTTGTGACCCTGCCGCTGGTGTTGCCTCCCTCGGTGCTTGGCTTTTACCTGCTGGTGGCCATGGGGCCCGCCGGGCCGCTGGGGCAGTTCACACAGGCCATGGGCTGGGGCCTGCTTTCGTTCACTTTTACGGGGTTGGTGATTGGCTCGGTGGTGTTTTCGATGCCATTTGCGGTGCAGCCGCTGCAGCATGCCTTCGAATCGATGGGCCGCCGCCCGATGGAGGTGGCTGCCACACTGCGGGCCAGCCCGCTGGATGCGTTTTTCACGGTAGCGCTGCCGCAGGCCCGCACCGGCCTGCTCACCGCAGCCATCCTGAGTTTTGCCCACACGGTGGGCGAGTTTGGCGTGGTGCTGATGATCGGCGGCAACATCCCGGGCAAGACGCGGGTGGTCTCCACCCAGATCTACGGCCATGTGGAAGCCATGGAATACGCCCAGGCGCACTGGCTGGCGGGCGGCATGGTGCTGTTCTCGTTCGTGGTGCTGTTGTGTCTGGCGCTGCTCAAGAACCGTGGCTCGCGGGTGCTGCCATGAGTGCGCCCGGCGACCTGTGCATCCGGCTCGCGCTGCCGCGTGCCGACTTTGAACTGAATGTGGACTTGCACCTGCCCGGTAGCGGTATCACGGTGTTGTTCGGCACATCGGGCTCGGGCAAAACCAGCGTGCTGCGCTGTGTGGCGGGGCTGGAGCGCGCACGCCCTGGCCTGGTGGCCGTGGCCGGCGAGGTGTGGCAAGACGATGCTGCCCAGGTGTTTCTGCCCACGCACCAGCGGGCGCTGGGCTATGTGTTCCAGGAGGCCAGCTTGTTCGAGCACCTCAACGTGCTGGGCAACCTGCGGTATGGCCTGAATCGCGCCCGGTCTGCGCAGGCCGAGGCCACGCTGCAGGCCGCCATCGAGCTGCTGGGCATCGGCCGCCTGCTGCAGCGCCGGCCGGGCCAGCTGTCGGGCGGCGAGCGCCAGCGGGTGGCCATTGCCCGCGCCCTGGCAACCTCGCCCCGCCTGCTGCTGCTGGACGAACCCATGGCCGCCCTTGACCTGGCGCGGCGCCAGGAAATCATGCCCTGGCTGGAGCGCCTGCGCGATGAGCTGCACATTCCCATGCTGTATGTCACGCACTCTGCCGACGAACTGGCGCGGCTGGCCGACCACCTGGTAGTGCTGGACGGAGGCCGGGTGAAGGCCGCCGGGCCGGTGGACCAGGTGCTGTCGTCCGTACAACTGCCGGTGGTGCTGGGCGACGACGCGGGCGCACTGCTGCGCGGCCAGGTGCTGGAGCGGGACACGGCCTGGCATCTGGCGCGCGTGGGCTTTGCAGGTGGCGCCATGTGGTTGCGCGACAGCGGCCTGCCCGTGGGCCAGTCGGTGCGGCTGCGGGTGCTGGCCCGCGATGTGAGCCTGACGGTGCAGGAGCCCATGCAGACCAGCATCCAGAACCACCTGCCCTGCGTGATCGACTCCATAGCGCCCGACGCACACCCTTCGCAGGCGCTGGTGCGGCTGCGCTGTGGCGAGTCATTTTTGCTGGCGCGGGTCACCCACCGGTCCCTGCACGCGCTGGGCGTGGCACCCGGCAGCACGGTGTGGGCCCAGGTCAAATCGGTGGCGATTGTTCCTTGAGCCAGCCGCTTGCGGCCCTGCAGCCCGAATCAGCACGCCCTCGCTAGGCGTGGCCACGACGCCTTATTGGGTCACGCACACGCCCAATGACTGACTTTTGGCCCGGTACATGGCAGTGTCTGCCGCGCGCAGGTAGTCGTCGACGGTTGCAAGCCTGGATGCGCTGCTGACCAACCCGATACTCGCGCCACTGATCACGGTGTGTTCGCCAATCACATAGGGCGCAGCAAGCGCGGCCGCGATCTGCTGGGCGCGTTGGCTGGCTTCAGCGAGATCAATCGACTCCAACAGCACATTGAACTCGTCGCCACTCATGCGCGCGACCAGATCCACCGCTCGCACGCAGGATTCGAGCCGCCGCGCCACCTGCTGCAGTAGCTGGTCTCCCACATGGTGTCCGTAGCAGTCGTTGACCGCCTTGAACCCGTTGAGGTCCAGCAGCAGCACGGCGAACATCGTGGCTCCACCGCGCGTCGGTACGCCATCACCGTTCTCCGCCTCAATCTGGTGCAGCGCGATCAGTTGCGCAAGGCGGTCGTGGAACAGCGGCCGGCCGGGCAAGTTGGTCAGCGCGTCGTAGGAGCTGCCGCGCTCGGCCAGATCGCTCAACGAGCCTGCCATGCGCACCGCAACGCCCTCTTCGAACTCGGCGAGTCCGCGCCAATTGACCCATACCAGCCGTCCCGCTCCGTGGAACGCGCGGAAGTCCACCGAAAAATTCGCGCTGCTTCCGGACAGGTGCCTGCGGTAGGCCTCCTGTACGCGGGCGCGATCCTCGCGGTCGATGAGTTGCTCCAGAAAGCGCCAGCCGCCCTCATACACATGATCGCGGTTACCCAGCCCGACGATCTGGAGAAAGCGCCCCGACACATGCAGGGTGTCCGTGCGCAAGTCCCAATACCAGATGCCGTCATTGGACCCGCGGGTCGCCAGCGAATAGCGGTTTTCGGAGCGCAGCAACTCAAGCTCGGTGTTCTTCTCCTGGGTAACGTCGATCATCAGGCCGATCATGCGGTTCGGCCGGCCCGGCTCGACCACTGCGCGGCACAGATCTCGCACCCAGACGACCTTGCCCGACTTGGCAATCAGCCGGTAGCTCATCTCGTAGGCATGGCTGTATGTGGCGTTGTAGGCCGCATCGTCGATGCACAGGGCCTCCTCCAGATCATCGGGATGCACATGCGCCCGCCAGAAGCCCGGGTCGGCCCGCCACTCCTCGACGGAGTAGCCGAACAAGCGTTCGACCTGCGGGCTCAGAAAGGTGTTGCCCACGCCGATTTCAGCTTCCCACACCACGCCGTCAATGGTTTCCAGCAAGCGCAGAAAGCGCTGGCGCACCTCCACCAGCACCTGCTCGGTGACCTCGGTGATCTCGATCAGGACACCCTGGCGGCTGATCACCCGCTCCGCCGCATCTGTCTCGGGGTGGAACTGCAGACGCACCCAGCGGTAGTCCGCGTCGGCGAAGCGCAAGCGGAACACCGGCATGCCCGAGCGCATGGTGCCGATGTCGTCGGGATGCACGAACTCCAGCAAAGACCGGCCGAGCGCGGCCTCCACTGGATGGCCGGTGAGCTTGTGCCACGCCGGGTTCAGATAAGTGATCTCCCACAGCGCATCGGTCTGCACCACCGCTTCAGGGAGCAGTTGCAGCAGGTTCGCGGATGGCGTGGGAGTGGTGGGCATGCAGGGATATCGCAAAACGGGTCAGATACATGCAGGGCCGCGTTGAGCAAGTCCTTGGTGTGTCGCGCAGCCCGGCTTTGGGTTACCCGCTGCGGTGCCAATCCTATTCCAGAATCGGGCGTGCGCGATCACGATGACCACAGCAGCGTCGCCTTCACTGATCGAACCCAGTTCTCCTTGGCTTCGATAGTTTGGGGCTTGGCCGCGTGCAAGCCAGCAACAACCTCCACCGCCGCTGGCTCACTCACTCACTCACATCGCAACGGCATCGCCCGTCAGAACGCCACCTTCACCCCCAGCGTGATGTTGCGGCCCATCAGCGGCGCAGCGGTCTTGATGAACGAGGTGTGTACATAGGCCAGGCGGTCCGTCGGGTTGTTGGCCTTCAGGTACACCTGCCAGGGCGTGCCGCTGCTGAACTGGCCGTTGTAGCTCACGCCCAGGTTCAGCATGCCGTAGCCGGGCGTGGCGGTTTCAAAGTCGGCCACGCGGTTCTGGCGGGCCACCTGCACCCATTCCACCTGCCCTTCCCACGCCTGCCAGTTGGCGTCCAGCCGCACTCCGGCGCGGGTGGCCGGGATGCGCGGCAGCAGGCCGCCACCGTCCAGCTTGGCGCGCACGGTGTCGCCAAACAGCGTGATGCCCAGATTGCGCGTGAGGCGCTGACGCACCTGGCCTTCAATGCCGGTGAAGGTGGCGTCGGCCTGGCTGTACTGCAGCAGCTGCAGCCCATCCAGCTCGTCCAGGGTGCGGCCGTAGATGTAGTTGTTGATGCGGTTGCGGAACACGCTCACGCCAAAGGTGGTGTCGCCACTCGTCTTCTTCAGGCTCACATCGATGTTCTGCGAGATTTCGGAGCGCAGGTCGGCATTGCCGCGTTCGTAAGTGCTGGTGGCCATGTGCAGGCCCTGGGCGTACAGCTCTTCGGCCGACGGGGCGCGGCTGGCGCGGGTGAACGATGTGCCCACCTGGTAGCCGGGCGTGAACTTCCACACCGCGCCCAGCGATGCCGACGTGCCGTTGTGGCTGCGCTCGATGCCGCTGGTCTGGGCCTCGGCCGTCTGGCGGTCGTGGCGCAGGGCGGCTTCAAAGCGCCAGTCGTTCCAGCGGTATTCCTCCAACACGAAGAGGCCTGTCTTGCGGGTCACGGTGGGCTGCACATAGGCCTCCTCGCCCTCGGCGCTGAACTTGCGCTGCGAGGTCTGCAGGCCGATCACGCCCTTGAAGCCGCCGATGGGCTCGTGCTGCAGTTCCACGCGCGTGTCGTAGGCCTTGTTCTTGAAGGTCGTGCTGATGGCACCGTCTTCGACCTCGTCATGTTTGTAATCGGTGACACCCGCCCGCAGCCGCAGGGCCGAGAAGCCCGCAAACGGGTTGCGCAGCTCGCCCCTGACATCAAAGCGTTCGCTGCGCAAGTCCACCACCGGCACATCGCCTGCCGCAGCATCATGGTCGTGGTCATGGCCGTCGGCTTCGTCGTCTGCATGGGCGCCGCAATGCAGGTGGTCGCCATGGGTGTGGCAGCCGTCAAAGCTGTGGTTGTGGCCAGGCAGGCCATATTTGGCGGTCTGGCGGGTGTAAGCGGCCCCCAGGTAGCCCTGGTCGCCCACCCACGACAGGCCCACGCTGCCAGTGTCGGTGCGGTTGAAGCTGCCCAGCACCTTGCTGCCGCCCGACCAGCCCTTGCCCACGCGGTAGTCGCCCACATCCCGCGCCACACCCTCAACATGCACGGCCAAGTTGCCCGCGCCACCAGTCAGCGAAAAGGCCCCTGCACCTTCGCCCGCCACCGAGTTGGCGCGCAGCTCGGCACTGCCTTCGTAGCCCTTTTGCGGAATGGCGGTGGGCACCTTGCCGTCCAGCACGTTGACCACGCCGCCCACGGCGCCGTTGCCATAGACCAGGGCAGAGGGGCCGCGCAGCACCTCGATCTGCGTGGCCAGCAGCGGCTCGGACACCACGGCGTGGTCGGGGCTGATGGTGGAGGCGTCGTGCAGCTCGGCGCCATCGCTCAGCACCTTGACGCGCGGGCCGTCCATGCCGCGGATGATGGGGCGGCTGGCACCCGCGCCAAAGTGGCTGCTGGTGATGCCGGGCTCGCTGTTCAGCGTTTCGCCCAGCGTGGCCTCGCGGCGCCGCACCAGTTCATCGCCTTCCAGCACGGTGGCGGGGGTGGTCATGTCGCTGGCGCCCAGTTGCAGGCCGCTGGCCGACACGGTGACAGGGGGCAGGCTGGGTGCGGCATCCGCTGCCGCAGCGGGCGCCAGTGCGCTCTGTGCATAGGTAGCAACGCTGGTGCCCGACAGCGCCAGCAGGGTTGCCAAGGCCACGGGGTGGAGGGCCGGACGTGCGCGGCGGGAAGTAAATCGGTGGGTAGAAAAGGTGTGGGTCATGGTGGTGGCCTGCAACAAGGCATGCGCGGCGCTGGCTGTGCCAACGCGCCTGCGCATGCCGACCCGCGCCCCGGGCGCGAGTTGATGAATAAAACCGCTGCAAGCGCAAGTGAAATATGCGCCTGTAGCTATGAAAACAGGAGTAATGATGGACGCGCCGTGGTACGGCCGCTGGCAGCCGCCAGCTCAACCTGCGTATTGCGGCCTGCAGACCGCGCCCCGCGCCAGCAGGCACAACACCGCCGCGTTGCCCTGCAAGGCACACAGCGGGTACGCCGACTGAGAAGGTGGGGCTGGAGGTGCGCTGCGCGTCAGGCGACCGGCGGGCCGCGCGCGTGGAACAGCGCAATGTGGGGTGTGCTCGCCCGCCCTGCCACGCGCACGGCGGGCGGCAGTGGCGCATCAGCCGCATGCAGCGCCAGCGGGGCGGCATGCAATGCGTCGCCCAGCGCCAGCTGGTCGAGCAACAGGCAGTCCACCGGCGCGTGGTGGGCCAGCAGATACGGCAGCCACAGACTGTGGCCAGGTGCAGCAGCAGGTTGCGCCGTGGCGTTAGGGCTCCATGCCTGCTGCCCGGGCAGCGACGACGGCGCGGCCAGCAGCCCGGCATGGGCCTGGTCCAGCGCGCCCCCGTGCACCACCTGGTGCAGCCGCCCCAGCGTGGGCACAACCACCAGGGCCAGCAGCAGCCACGCCAACGCCACGCGCCGCACCACCGCGCTGCGCAGGGCGGCAGACGGCAGGTACGGGGGACGAAGAAGCGAGCGGGTCACGTCAGGAACGAAAGGGAAAAGGATTGCGGCAGAAGCGGCAGCGCCAAAAGCCGTGGATTATTTCACCGGCACCGCGTCCACCACGCGGTAGTACAGGCCATAGGGGTCATTGGGCAGCACGGTGAACTTGCCCTCCACCACCACGGGCTCCAGCGAATAGCGCACGGGCGTCTTGGCCTTGACCTCGACCATGCTCTCCGGCCCGCCCGGTGTGCAGAACGAGCAGGTCAGCGGCACGGAGGTAAGGATGAAGTGCGTCTGCGTCGGCTTGGCGTCCAGCGGCACCATGAAGCCCTGGATGCGCTGCGTGGTCTTGTCCATGCCCTTCTGGGCGTCGTTGAACACGGGCAGGATGCCGTCCTTGGTGGTTTTCTTGCTCAGGTCGGTCAGCACCGACCAGGGCACCACATCGTTGCGCTGCGGCAGCGGCGCAATCGGGCTGTTGGGGCTGTGATACCCCGCGCCCGACCCCGCAGGCACCGCAGTGCCCGCGCCCGCAGGCAGGGGCGACGACAGCACCGGTGCTGCGGCCGCGCCTTCTTTGGCGCGCTCAAAAGCGCCCGGCGCGGGCTTGGTGGCACCGCCTTGCAGCGCATGTGCACCGCCTGCCACTGCCAACGCGGCGGCAATACAAGCCAGGCGAGCCATCTGGCCGGTGACGGGCAAGGGGTTCAAGGTGCAGGACATGGCGGGGACTCCGGGCGAACAAGCTTCAAAACAAACAGGCGCTCAGTGCGCGTGCTTCATGCCGCAGTATTTTCCGATGGCCAGGTTCCGGCACGCAGCCTGCAAATCTTTCTGGCACTGGTCGTGGCTTTTGCCGGACTCCAGGCACTTGGCAGCCGCCTCGTGCGCGGCAGCCATGGCACGGTGGCGGGCGATGTCTTCCTGGGTGTCCTTGTCGTTGTGGGCTTGGGCGTGGGCCAGTGCACCAACGAGGAGCATGGGGGCCAGGGCGAGCGCGGAGATGAGGTGCTTCATGGTGGGTCCTTCCAGGTGATTCAGAGAACTGGGTCAAACAAAAACGGGGGTGTTCAACGGGACGGTCATGGCTGGCTGAGCAAGTCGGCCACATCGGTCCGGTAGGCCTGCATGGCCGGCAGCAGCGCGGCCAGCGCCGCCACGCCTGCAGCCAGCAGCGGCACACCGGCTTCGGCGGGCAGCCAGATCCAGCCTGTCACCGGCAGCAACCCTTGCGCCTGCAAAGCCCAACCCATGGCCTGCGCCAGCCCGTGGCCCAGCAGCAGCCCCAGCATGGACGCGAGCGCGGCCAGCCACAGCGCCTCCCACAGCACCAACCCTGCCACGCGGCCCGGCGGCGCACCCAGCATGCGCAGCATGGCCAGGTCAGCGCGGCGCTCGCGCACGGCATTCCACAAGGCGATGAACACACTGAGCGCGGCCACGGCCAGCAGCACGCCGCCAAAGGCACGCAGCACGTCGGCGCCCACGCCCAGCAAGCGCAGCAGGCGCGTGACTTCGATGGCGGGAGCGGCCGCCTGCATCGATGTGCCGCCGTTAATCAGGCGCGGCAACGTGATGGCGGCCATGGGCGTCCGGTAGCGCACCAGGGCCACGGTCACCTCGCGCTCCTCCTTCAGGATTTCCAGGTCTTCGGCATCGTTGGCCGTGGCGGTCTCGTGCACCATCCAGACGGATTCGGTGCTGGTCAGGATCAGGCGGTCCAGCACACAGCCGCAAGGCGCGAGCACGCCGCTCACGCGGTAGGGGTGGTCACCATGGGCATGCCCTCCTCCACCCAAGCCGTGGCTGCCGATGAAGGTGGCGCCGACCAGCGGCGCGCCTCGGTGGCTGGCTTGGACAATGCCGCGCGCCACGCTGGCGCCCAGCACCGCGTCCATGGGCTGCTGCCACAGCGCGCCTTCGGCCAGCGTGGCCTCGTAGTGCGCCACGTAGTCTGGCGTGGTGCCCACAATGCGAAAGCCCTGGTAGCTGTCGCCCAGGCTGAGCGGGATCACCTGTGCCACCAGCGGGTTCTTTTTCAGCGCCTGCACCTCTTGCAGCGGGATGTTGCCCGTGGGCACGTCGATGTGGAACACGCCCGCCAGGATGAGTTGCAGCGGGCTGCCCTTGGCGCCCACCACCAGGTCGATGCCTGCAAGGTCGCGCTCGAACGCCTTGTCGAGCTGCGTAGCCACCAGCAGCACCAGCGTGATGGCGGCCAGGCCCAGCGTGAGCACCAGCAGGTTGAGCACGGCCGCCAGCGGGCGGGACCAGAGGTAGCGCCAGGACAGGCGGGCGAGCTTGAATACTCCTGAATTCATAGCTGCTCAGGCATATTCAACCGGCGCTCCGTGCCGATTTCATTCAAATTGAGGGTCTGGACACCCGCCAGGGCGGACACCACACGCTGGTCATGCGTGGCAATCACCAGGCTGGCATCGCAGGCTTCGGCGCTGTGCTGCAGCAGGGCCAGCGCATCGGCCGCCGCCTCATCGTCCAGGCTGGCCGTGGGCTCATCGGCCAGCAGCACTTGCGGCGCCAGAAGGACGGCCCGCGCCAGTGCCACGCGCTGCGCTTGCCCGCCCGAAAGCTGGTGCGGCCTGCGCTCGGCCAGTTCGGCCACTCCCACTTGGTTGAGTGCGCGGTGGATGGCCGCATCGTCGCGCGGCAGCCCGGCCGCAAAGTAAGCCAGCGCCAAGTTGTCGGCCACGGTGAGAGCGCTGCTGAGGTACAGCTTCTGCGGCAAAAAGCCGATGTTGCGGGCGCGCCAAGCATCGATCTCCGCCCCGCGCTGCGTGCCCAGCTGGGTGCCCGCCACAAACAGGTCGCCCCCGCTGGCACCGCGCAGCCCCGCCATCAGGGCCAGCCAGGTGGATTTGCCGGTGCCCGAGCGCCCGCGCAGCAGCAGCGTGCCGCCCTGGCGCAGGTCCACATCCGGAAACCGCAGCGGCGCCGCACCGCCTGCGGCATAGGTGTAGGAAAGCCCCCGGGTGCGGATCATGCGGCGGCACCCTCGGCCGGGTGCGCACAGTCGGCACAGCGTCCGTGCACGGCAACGTCTACCGCCAGACTCTCATGCCCTGCGGTGGCCAGCGCCTGCAGCACCTGCTGGAGGGCCTTTTGCACCTTGGCCGAACCCTGCGAAAGGCGGAACTGGCGATGGCAGTCGTCACATTCAAAGCGCGGTGCGGCGCCCTCCTCCCCCTGCGGGGCCAGCGCATACCGCGTCACGCGGGCGGCATCCACCTGCTTGTGCAGCAGCCCGGCGGCGGCAAAACGGTCGAGCATGCGGTAGACGGTGACTTTGTTGACGGCAACGCCCGCTGCAGCTAAGGCAGCCTCGACCTCGGGCTCGGACAGGGCCGCGTCAGGCCGTGCCGCGTACACCGCCGCCAACGCCCGCGTGGCGCGGGTGGCACGCATGCCGGATGGCAGCGACCAAGGCTGGAGACGTTGAGGAGACGGGAGGGACATGGGTGGTGCGGGTGAATTGCGCATAACGCAAGCGGGTTGCATTATGCCCGCCCAAAGCCTCATTCCGTGCGAACTTACCCACCCACCCATCGGTGAACCCAGAGATCAAGACCCGGACGCCGCAGCGCTGGCGGCTAGAGGGGCCGCAGCGTCAGCCCTTCAAATACCGCGCAAACGTCTTCCTGAACTTCTCCACCTTCGGCCCCACCACAAATGCGCAGTACCCCGCATTGGGGTGGTTCGCAAAGTAGTCCTGGTGGTAAGCCTCGGCCGTACTGTAGTTCTGCAGTGGCTTCACCTCGGTAGTGATGGGCGCGCCAAACAGCTTGTCTTGCGACATCTGGCGGATCATGGCATTGGCGATCTCGCCGTGCTCGGGGTTGTCGTAGTAGATGCCGCTGCGGTACTGCGTGCCCACATCGTTGCCCTGGCGGTTGAGGGTGGTCGGGTCGTGGGTGTGGAAGAAGATTTCCAGGATTTCTTCCAGACTGATTTCGTCGGCGTCGAACGTGAGGCGCACCACCTCGGCGTGGCCGGTGTCGCCCTGGCAGATCTGCTCGTAGGTGGGGTTGATGGTGTGGCCGTTGGTGTAGCCGCTTTCCACGTCGGTGATGCCGCGCACGCGGTCGAAAACGGCTTCGGTGCACCAGAAGCAGCCGCCGCCGAGGGTGATGGTTTGTGGGTTGTGGGCCATGTGGGTCTCCATGCAGTTCGGGGGAGGAACGTTGGCGGCATGGTACGCGCCCTCACCCGCCGCAGTGCGGGCGGGGGCATTGGGTCTGTGCGGCTTGGCGGCTATTCCGTTTCCAAATCATTCGTGTCTAGGCGCGAAGCCGCAGACAGTGCTGTAGCACGGCAAGGCGAAGCAACAACGACACGGATGATTTAGAAGCGGAATTTACTCGTACTGGCGGCCTTGGGCCATCAGCTCGGGCGTGCCGATCAGCGCATTCAAGCCGTCAAAGTCCATCATCCGGTCCTTGAACGGCGCGGTGGTCTGGTGCGTGTGCAGGCTGGCGTAGTAGCCCTGCAGCGTGTGCGCCACCGCACGGGCTGTGCCGCCCGGGAAGATCACGATGCGAAAGCCGCGCTGCTGCAGTTCGGCCGCGCTCTGGATCGGTGTCTTGCCGCCCTCGACCATGTTGGCCAGCAGCGGGATACGGTGGGCAAAGCGCTGGCAGGCTGCGTCCATTTGCTCAGGGGTGCGCAGGGCCTCGATGAAGAGCGCGTCCACGCCACATTCCAGGTACGCCTCGGCGCGGTCGAAGGCGGCGTCCATGCCCTCGACGGCCAGCGCGTCGGTACGGGCCAGGATCAGCGTGTGGGCGCTGCGGCGCGCATCCAGCGCGGCCTTGAGCTTGCCGCACATCTCGCCTACAGGCACCACCGTCTTGCCGTCCAGGTGCCCGCAGCGCTTGGGAAAGCCCTGGTCCTCAATCTGGATCATGGCCGCGCCCGCGCGCTCAAAGCCGCGCACGGTGCGCTGGGTGTTGAGCGCATTGCCAAAGCCGGTGTCGGCGTCGACGATGACGGGCGTGCGCACACGCTCGGTGATGCGGGCCAGGGTGTCTTCCACCTCGGTGAAGGTGGTCAGGCCCACGTCGGAGCGGCCCAGGCGCGTGTAAGCAATGGAGGCGCCCGAGAGGTACAGCGCCTCGAAGCCCGCCTGCTCGGCCACCAGGGCGCTCAGGGCGTCGTACACGCCGGGGGCCAGGATGGCGCGGGGCTGGTGAAGGCGTTCTTTCAACGATGAAGGGGTCATGTCTTCAAACTTTCTGGCGGGTCAGATCAGCGGCCGTGTGCGCAGCGATGTAGCCACCGGCCACGGCGCTGAGCAGGCCGTTGCCGGAGAGATAGCCCCACACCGCGTCGCCCGACACGCCCCGCGCGGCACCGCCTGCAGCCAGCAGATTGGGAAATGGCTGGCCGTGCTGCCTGAGCACGCGGCACTGGGCGTCGATGTCCAGCCCGCCTTGGGTGTGGAAGAGCGCGCCAGTCACCTTGACGGCGCAAAACGGCGCCTGCAATGGACGGGTAAAAGTGCGGTGATTTGCATCATTTTGGCCGCTACCGCCCGTCAGGCTTGCGAGAGTAGCTATCAATTTTGATTCTTCACAACCAATCACAGCCGCCAGCGCCTGCACGCTCTCGCAGTGCTTGACAGCACCTGCCGCCTCGGCATCCACAAAGTCCGGAAAGCCGCGCGCCAGTGCGAGGATGGGCGCATCGAACACGTTCCACGCCACGCCGCCCGGCTGCGCCAGCACATGCACCGAGGCCTCGGAATAGCCCTGTGTCTCGTCGTGAAAGCGCTCGCCCAGCGCATTGACCTGGATGCCACCTTCCATCATCAGCGCCCACGAAATCAGCGCGCCCTGCGGAATGGCCCAGGAGCCGTGGCCCTGGTAGCCGCCCAGGTCGGCCAGCCGGGCGCCCAGCGCCTGGCCCCAGGCGATGGCGCTGCCGTCGTTGCCGGTGTGTCCGGCAAACAGGGCATCGCGCATTTCGGGCAACAGCTCGCGCACCATGGCCGGGTTACCGCCAAAGCCGTTGCAGGCCAGGATGAGTGCGTCGCAGGCCAGGTGCTCCAGCGTGCCGTCGGGCCGCTCGTAGCCCACGCCGATCACGCGCTGCCGGGCGTTGACCCACAGCTCGCGCACGGTGGCTTCGGTAATGAGGGGAATGTCCGCCGCCGTCACCGCGTTGGCCAGGCGGCCCATCAGGCCCACGCCGGTCTTCTCGGGCGTGGCGTGCATGCGGCGCACGCTGTGGCCGGGGTACAAGAATCCATCGAGCACCTGCCACTGCAGGCCGTGGCGCGTTTGCAGTGCGTCCAGCGCCGGGCCTATGGCCTGGGCATAGGCCTCGACCAAATGGGGCGCCGCCCTGCCCTTGGCCTTGGCGCTGATGTCGGCGGCAAATCGCTCCGGGCTGTCGTCGTCAATGCCCGCCGCGCGCTGCGCCTGCGTGCCGGGCGCAGGGATAAAGCCGGATGACAGGGCCAAGGAGCCCAGCGGCGTGGCGTCGCGCTCCAGCACGGCGCAGTCCACACCGGCGTCGTGCAGCATCAGCGCCGCCGTGAGGCCGCAGGCACCGCCGCCCACGATGAGCACCGGCACATGGGCGTCTTGCGCCACGGTGCCGGGTAAGTGCTCGGCATGGCAGATGCGGGGCGTGGTCATTGGCGCATTCATGCGGAAGGGGCCGCAACAGCGGCAATCACGGCGGCCGTAAAGTCGGCACAGGTCAGCACCTGGGCCACGTTGGCCATGTCGGCCAGCGAGGTGTCGTGCACTTCCTGCCTGAAGGCCGCGCACCCGTCAGACAGCACCAGCGTCTGGTAGTCGCGCATGTGCGCATCGCGCACCGTGCTGGCCACGCCTCCGTTGGTGACGATGCCGCACACGGCCACGGTGGTGATGCCCGCGCGGCGCAGCACCCAGTCAAGCTGGGTGTTGAAGAAGGCCGAATACGCCACTTTGCACACCGACACGTCCACCCACGGCGCGATCTCGGCCACATGGGCCTGGCCCGTGCTGCCAGGAGCAAAGTCACCGCGCCGCAGAAACGGGCGCAAGGCCTTGAGGTGGGGCGAGACCATGGGCTCACCCTGCGCATCGGGCCACAGTGTGAACTGGCTGCCCACCACCATGCCGCCCGCTGCCTTGAGCGCCTTGGCCACCGCTGCCACCCGGGGCGGCAAGGCCTGGGCGGCAGCGCTCACCGCACCGCCGCGCGCGTAGGCACCATCCGGCGCCAGAAAGTCGTTTTGCAGGTCGATGATGACCAGCGCGGTGTGGCGCGGGTCGATGCTCGGATTAGGTGCGCCGTGGCTCATGCTGCGCCCTCCCCGTCAGCCCGCACCAGCAGATTGCCCAGCGGGTCCACCGTGGCGCTGAAGCCAGGCTCCAGCCAGACCGTGGTGTCGGGCTGCTCCAGGATGGCCGGGCCGTCGATGCGGGTGCCCACGGGCAAGTCCAGGCGTGCATGGCGCGCAGCGTCCCACCAGCGGCCGGCGTGGAACACTCGCTGCACACCGAGCGAAGGGTTCACGGTGGTGGTCTGCGGGGCCAGCACCGTCAGGTTGAACTTGGGGCGCACGCCGACACGGGCGTAGCGCAGGTTCATCACCCGCACGGCAATGCCGTCGAGCACGCGGCCAAAGGCGGCGCGGTAGGCAGCCTCGAACGCGGCGCGGATGCCCTCGTGGCTCAGCGCGTCAGCCGCCACAGGCACCTGCATGGTGTGCGTCTGCCCGGCGTAGAGCATGTCGAGCGCGATGACCTCCTGCACTTCCACAAACTTCACGCCCGCTGAGTCCAGCCGCTGCTGACAGGTGGCGGCCAGTGTGGCCACGCGCTGGCGCAGGTCGGCCACATCCAGGTCAGCCAAGGGCTTGTTCAGCGTCTGCACCGCGTCGTGGCGCATGTCGGCCATCACGCAGCCCAGGGCTGAGGTCACACCGGGGTAGCGCGGCACGATGCCCGTGCCCACGCCCACCTCGCGCATCATGGCGCACACATGCAGCGCGCCGCCACCGCCAAAGGGCATGTAGGCGAACTGGCGCGGGTCGTGCCCGCGCTCGATGGACACCACGCGCACGGCGCCCGCCATCTTGGCGTTGGCCACTGTGAGGATGGCTTCGGCAGCAGCCATCACATCCAGGCCCAGGGGCTTGGCGACATGGGTCTCGATGGCGTCGCGCGACTTTTGTGCGTCCATGGCGGCCAGCAGGCCACCGCCCAGGGGGCGGTCGGCGGCAATGCGGCCCAGCAGCACGTTGGCGTCAGTCACCGTGGGGCGCGTATTGCCCCGGCCATAACAGGCCGGGCCGGGAATGCTGCCTGCCGACTCGGGGCCCACCTGCAGCATTCCGCTGGCGTCTACCGAGGCGATGGAGCCGCCACCCGCGCCAATGGTCTCGATCTGGATCATGGGCGAGCGCACCACCATGCCGAACTCAATGGCCGTTTGTGCAGCCAGCGCCGCCTCGCCCTTGGCCACCAGCGACACGTCGAACGAGGTACCGCCCATGTCGCCCGTGATCACATCGGGAAAGCCTGCCGCCCGCGCAATCGCAGCGCAGGCAATCACGCCCGCAGCGGGGCCCGACAGCGCGGTGCGCACCGGCACATCGCAGGCCGTCTGGCGCGACATCACACCGCCGTTGCTCTGCACGATAAGCAGTTCGCCGCCAAAGCCCTGGGTGCGCAGGTCGCCTTCCAGCCGCTCCAGGTAGCTGCCCACCACGGGTTGCAGGGATGCGTTGAGCGTGGCGGTGGAGCAGCGCTCGAACTCGCGGATTTCAGGCAGCACTTCGCTGGCGGCCGTCACGTGCGGGTTGGGCCACACGCTGCGCACGGCGGCCACGGCGGCCTGTTCGTTGGCGGGGTTGGCATAGGTGTTGATGAAGAATACGCAGACCGCCTCGCAGCCAGCCTCCAGCAGCGCCCGCGCCTGGGCCTTGACCTGCTCCACATCCACCGGTGTGTGCACCGTGCCATCGGCCAGCACGCGCTCGTCCACCTCCAGCCGCAAGTTGCGCGGCACGATGGGCTCGAAGCTGCCACGCAGGCCCCAGGTCTGCGGCCGGTCGCGGCGGCGCATCTCCAGCACATCGCGAAAGCCGCGCGTGGTGATGATGCCGGTGCGCGCTACCTTGCGCTCCAGCAGCGCATTGGTGCCCACGGTGGTGCCGTGCACGATGGTGGCGATCTGCCCGGCCGAGTCAGCCACACGCGCCACGCCATTCATGAAGCCGCGCGCCTCCTCGCCCCGGGTGCTGGGCACCTTGACGATGCGAGCGCTGCCGTCGCGCTCGTCCAGCACGAACAGGTCGGTGAAGGTGCCACCCACGTCCACGCCCACCACATAGGACGCCTCGCTCAAAGCCTTGCCCGAAACCTTGCCGCTGCTCATGCCTTGCCTTTCAATGCGGCGGAGGCACTCACATAGCCCATCGCCAGATCCTTCTCATGCGCTGCCGCATCCCGCGCGGCTGGGGCACCGTAGCCACCACCGCCAGGGGTCTCCAGGCGCACGCGCTCGCCCTGCTTCAGGCGGATGCCAATCATCTTGGAGCGCATGGGTGGCTGTTTCCATTCACTATTGTTTTCATAGCTGAATACGTTCATGGAACCAGCGCTACCACCCGAAATGCCTTGAGGCGATGCCTTGCCACGCTCGCCAAAGATGAAAACCTCGGCATCCTGCTCCAGCAGCTCAATCTCATAGATAGCGCCCAGGCCGCCCCGGTGCTGGCCGTCGCCGCCCGAATCGGGCCGCAACGCCCACTGCGTGAAGCGCACGGGGTACGCCGCCTCCAGAATTTCGAGCGGCGGGATGGTGGCGGTGGAGATAGGCGCGTTGCCGTGGCTCAGACCATCGCCATCGCTGTGCCCCCCGTGGCCGCCGCCGAAGAAGCTGAACATCACCCAGCGTTGGCCCTTGCGCGCGGCATCGGTGCGCAGCCCGGCGATGGACAGCGCGTTGATGGTGCCGTAGGCCTGGGCCATAGCGCGCTTCGGGTCAGCCTGCGCGGTAGCGCTGAAGATCACATCGATCATTCGCAGGATGGTCTCGGTATAGCCACCCACGGGGCGCGGACGCGCGGCGCTGATGACCAGGCCCTCGGGCAGCACAAAGTCCACCGCGTCCAGCACGCCCGCATTGGCAGGTACATCAGGAAATAGGTGCTTGAGCGCTACATAGCAGGCCGCAATGGCCGTGGCGCGCGAGATGTTGACCGGTCCCGCGCACTGCGGCGAGGTGCGCGAGAAGTCGAGCGTCAGGCGGTCACCCTGCACCGTCATGTCGAGCGCAATGGTCAGCGGCTCGTCCTTCACGCCGTCGTTGTCCAGGATGTCGCTGAAGCTGTAGCGCCCGTCGGGCAGCGCCGCGATGTGCGACTGCATGAGCTTGACAGCGCGCGTGCGCAACTCGCCCATGGCCTGCTGCACCTGGGCATCGCCGTACTGGTCCAGCAGGTCGTGCAGGCGGCGCTCGCCCAGGTCCAACGCGGCCAGCTGGCCGTTCAGGTCGCCCCACAGGCTGTCAGGCAGGCGGGTGTTGGCCTTGAGGATGGCGAGCACGTCGTCGTCGAACACGCCGCCCCGCACGATGCGCACGGGCGGAATCTGCACCGCCTCTTGCCAGCACTCGGTGGCGGCCGGGTTGTAGTTGCCGGGCACGTTGCCGCCGACGTCGTGCCAGTGCGCGGCCGATGCCAAGAAGCAGAACAGCTGCCCGTTGCGGAAGAACGGGCGCACCAGCTTGAAGTCGTTGGCGTGGGTGCCGCCCTCGTAGGGGTCGTTGAACAGCCAGGTATCCCCCGCCGTGATGCCGCCGCGCTCGCCCGCCGCCCGCATGGCCGCACGCACGGCAAACGCCATGGCACCCACAAACACCGGCAGGCCGGACTTGCCCTGCACCAGCGTGTCGCCGGTGGTGGCGTCGTACAGACCGTGGCAGGCGTCATGCGCCTCGGCAATGATGGGATTGAACGCGCTGCGGTACAGCGTGGCGTCCATCTCGTCAGCGATCTGTTCCAGCCGCCCGCGCAGCACGGCCAAGGTGACCGGGTCCATGACTGGGTCCATGGGCGGCGGGTTGGGGGTGTGTTCAGCCATGCAGGGGCTCCTTGCCAAAGCGGGCGCGCAGCTGGTTCATCAGCCCACCGGCGCGCACCATGTCCAAAAGAAACGGGGGAATCGGGTCGCAGGCCAGCACACGCCCCAGGGCGGTGGTGACCGAAGGTGTTTGTTCGTTCAGGGTGATGCCCTCCTCCTCCCCGATGGCGTCGGCCTCGGGGCAGGTCAGCAGCAGCAGGCCCAGGTTGAACGCGTTGCGAAAGTAAAGGCCACTGAACGACGGCGCAATTACCGCCGCCACGCCCAGGCGCACCAGCACGGCAGCCGCCTGCTCGCGCGACGAGCCAATGCCGAAGTTGGGCCCGGCCACGATCACATCACCTTTTCGTACACCCTGCACAAAGTCGGGGCGCACGGATTCAAGGCAGTGGCGTGCCAGCACGTCGATGCCGTGCTTCATGGCGTGGCCGGGGGCCAGCACGTCGGTGTCGACGTCGGCACCCAACTTCCAGACGCGGTGGATACTCGTCATGCCAACACCTCTCGGGGATCAGTAATGCAGCCACGCAGGGCCGAAGCTGCCACCGTGTAGGGCGAGGCCAGATACACCTGCGCCGTGGGCGAGCCCATGCGGCCCTTGAAGTTGCGCGCCGTGCTGGAGATGACCTTGGTGGCGTCGCCCACCGTGTCGCCATAGCCCGCGCAGGCCCCGCAGGTGGTGGGGAACAGCTCGGCCCCCGCGTCCTGCAGCACCTGCAGCACGCCTTCGGCCTGGGCAGCGACCTGGTCGCGCTGGCTGGCGGGCGCCACCATCAGGCGCACGCCGGCGGCCACTCGCTGGCCACGCAGCACGCTGGCGGCGGCGCGCAGGTCGTCCAGCTTGGCGCCGGTGCAGGCGCCGATGTAGGCCACGTCGATGCCCTGCCCTGCATGCTGCGCCACGGGCGCAGCGTTGGCGGGGCTGTGCGGGGCGGCGACCTGGGGCGTGAGTGTGGTGGCGTCGAAGGTGTGGCGCGTCAGGTCAGCGCCTTCGTCCGTGCGCCAGCTCTCCAGTCCTTGCAGGTCTGCATCAGGCACACCCGCTGCACGCAGCCAGTCGTGCGTGATGGCGTCTGGGGCAATCAGCCCGGTCTGGGCACCCAACTCCGCGCTCATGTTGGACAAGGTCATGCGCTCTTGCATGCCCAGCGCCTGCACGGCGGGACCGGCAAATTCCACGGCCTGGTACTGGCCACCGTTCATGCCAAAGCGGCCGATCATGTGCAGCATCATGTCCTTGGCGGTCACGCCTGCAGCCAGCTGGCCGCTCCAGTGCATCTGCAGGGTGTGGGGCACGCGCAGCCAGATCTCGCCGGTGACGACCACGCCCAGCATCTCGGTGCTGCCAATGCCGAACATGTAGGCGCCAAACGCTCCGCCCGTGGGCGAGTGCGAGTCGCCGCCCACGCAGAACATACCGGGGCGGATGTGGCCGTGCTGGGGCACCACCACATGGCAGATGCCCTGGCCGTCATACACATGGGGCAGGTCCTGCTCGCGCGCCCAGTCGCGGGCGATGCGCACGATGCGGCGAGATTCGTCGTCGCGCTCGGGCAGGTAGTGGTCCATCACCAGGACCACGCGGCGCTTGTCCCAGATCTGGGCGCCCAGCTCTTCCAGCATGGGCTTGAGCCGGCGTGGGCCGGACGAGTCGTGGAACATGGCCAGATCGACACGGCAATTGACGATCTCGCCCGGCGTGACGCGGTCGCGGCCACTGGCGCGGGCCACGAGCTTCTGCGCCAGCGTGCTCGGGGGGCTGGATGGGAGGCTCATTCGGGCTTGGCTCCGGAAAACTGCACCACCTTGGCCCAGCGCGGAATCTCGGCCTGCACAAAGCGCGCAAACTCTTCGGGGCTGTTGCCCACGGGCACGGCACCTTCGTGCTCCAGGCGCCGCTTCACATCGGGCGAGGCGATGGCTTGGCGCGCTGCATCGCTGATGCGCTTGGCCAGTTCCGGGTTCATCTGCCCCGGGCCAAACAACCCGAACCAGGCACTGGACTCATAACCGGGCAGCACCTCGGCAATCGCGGGCACATCGGGAAACGCAGGCAGGCGCTGTGCACTGGTCACCCCCAGCGCCTTGAGCTTGCCTGCGCGGATCTGCGCCTGGGCGTTGCCCACGGCGGCAAACATCAGCTCCACCTGCCCGGCCAGCACATCCTGCAGCGCGGGCGCGGTGCCCCGGTACGGAATGTTGACGATGTAGGCACCCGACTGCATCTTGAACGCGTCCCCCGCCAAGTGCAGGGACGAGCCCACGGCGCCAATCGCAAAGTTGAGCTTGCCGGGCTTGGCCTTGGCCAGGGCGATCAGCTCGCGCACATCCTTGGCGGGCACGGCGGGGTTGGCCACCAGCACCGAGGGCGACGTCGCCACGCAGGTCAGCGGCGTGAAGTCCTTGACGGGGTCGAACGGCAGCGTCTTGTACAGACTGGCATTGATGGCATGGCTGGTGAAGCTCATCAGCAGGGTGTTGCCATCGGGCGCGGCCTTGGCCACCGCGTCGGCTGCGATGTTGCCGCCCGCGCCAGGTCGGTTCTCGACAATAACGGTGCGGCCCAGCAAGCGGCTCATTTCGATGGCCAGGGTGCGCGCCAGCGTGTCGGTGGAGCCACCGGCCGGGGCACCCACCAGGATGCGGATGGGGGTGTTACCTTGGGCCAGCGCCAGCGGGCCCTGCCACAGGGCGGGCGTGGCGCCCAGGGCAACCAAGAGATGACGGCGTGAAGTCATGGGGTGTGTCTCCAATCCTGTAGTTCTGTGACTTGTGGGGTGGTGGCTTACGGGGCAAGTGCCGGCATCACAGCCCCAGGTAGGCGCGGCGCAGGTCGTCGCTGCGCAGGAGATCGGCGGGGGCACCCGAGAAGCGGATGCTTCCGTTCTCCATCACGTAGGCGCGGTCGGCGATTTCGAGGGACTGGCCCACGTTCTGCTCCACCAGCATCACCGCCAGCCCTGTGGAGCGCAACTGTCGGATCAGGCCAAACATCTCTTCGACCAGCAGCGGCGACAGGCCCAACGAAGGCTCGTCAAGGATGAGCAGGCGCGGCTCGGCCATCATTCCGCGGCCAATGGCCAGCATCTGCTGCTCGCCACCGCTCATGGTGCCGGCGAGCTGCAGGGTGCGCTCCTTCAGGCGCGGGAAGGTGGCGAACACCTTGTCGATATTCTCGGCGCGGCGCTCGCGCGCCCGGGTGAAGCTGCCGAGCGCCAGGTTCTCCATCACGCTCAGGTTGGGGAATATCTTGCGGCCTTCGGGCACCTGGATCAGGCCAGCCTTGACGACCTCGGTGTAGTGGGCGCCGCTGAGGTCGGCCCCATCAAACGCCACCTTGCCCGCCCAGGCCTTGTAGATGCCGCAGACCACGTTGTTGAGCGTGGACTTGCCCGCGCCATTGCTGCCCAGCAGCGCCACAGTCTCGCCGGGCTGCACCTGCAGGTCTACGCCCCGCAGCACTTCCACGCGGCCGTAGCCGCCGCGCAGGCCGGTGATCTCCAGCAAAGGGGCGGTGCTCATGCGGCCTCCTGCGGTGCGGCGGCGCGCAAACGGGCGGCGGTGCCGTGGCCGAGGTAGGCCTCGATCACCCGCTCGTCCGAGGTGACCTGCGCGGGGTTGCCCTGCGCAATGAGCTGGCCCTGGGCCAGCACCCACACATGCTCGGCCAAGTTCATCACCGCCTGCATGACGTGTTCGATCATCAACACGGTCACGCCACCATCGGCAATGCCGCGCACCACGGGAATCATCTCGGC
This sequence comes from Acidovorax sp. Root70, assembly GCF_001428225.1. NCBI lineage: Bacteria > Pseudomonadati > Pseudomonadota > Betaproteobacteria > Burkholderiales > Comamonadaceae > Acidovorax > Acidovorax sp. Root70. The sequence goes on along the minus strand of NZ_LMHQ01000028.1, from coordinate 171,640 downwards.
AATCTCCTGGGGGTTGAGGCCAGCCAGCACTTCATCGAGCAGCAGCAGGCGCGGCCGGGTGGCCAGGGCGCGCGCCAGCTCCAGGCGCTTGCGGCCGGCCACCGTGAGGTCGGCCGCAGGTTTGTCCAGCTGCGGGGCCAGGCCTACGCGGGCCGCCACGTCGCTCGCCAGCCCCAGCGCGGCACGGCGGCTGGGCTCTTTGAGGTGCGCGCCCACGGCAATGTTTTCGCGCACGGTCTGCGCTGCGAAAGGCTGCACGATCTGGAAGGTGCGCGTCATGCCCAGCCGGGCGTTGAGGTGCGGGGCCTGGCCCGTGATGTCTTGGCCCGCAAAGCGCACGGTGCCTGTGTCGGGCCGTACAAAACCTGACATCAGTGCAAAGAGCGTCGTCTTGCCCGCGCCGTTGGGACCGATCAGGGCGGTCAGCGAACCTTCTGGCACCGACAGGCTCACGTTTTGCACGGCTTTCAGGCCGCCGAAGGATTTGCTCAGCCCGTTGAGCTGCAACAGGTCATTCGCCATGGCGGCCTCCCGAACGTTTCCACACCGCCACCACCGACTGCCCGATGCCCGCAATGCCACGGGGCAGGAACATCACGATGAGCACCAGCACCACGCCGTAAATCACCATGTTGATGCCGGGCAACTGGCCAAACAGGTTGCGCGTGACGTCGGCCAGGATGTGCAGCACCAGCGCACCCAGCACAGGGCCCCAGACGGTGCCAATGCCACCCACGATGGCCGCCACCAGGGCCTCCACCGACGTGACCGAACCGTAGGCAATGCCTGGGTCGATGTACTGGAACACCTGCACATAGAACGCCCCGGCTGCCCCCATGAAGCCGCCCGACAGGGCAATGGCGCCCATCTTCACGCCGAAGGGATTGACGCCGATGGCGCGCGCTGCGTCTTCGTTGTCGCGCACGGCCTGCAGCCAGGCACCAAAGCGCGAGTTCTTGAGCCACCAGCTGACCAGCAGCGCCAGTGTGACCAGCGCCAGGATCAGGAAGACAAAACCCTTGCGCGATCCGAACTGCATGTTGGAGAGCGACTCCTTGAGCGGCAGCATCAGCCCCACACCTGCGCCGGTGAACGGCACCGACAGCGCCAGGATGCGAAACACCTCGGCAAAAGCCAGCGTGACCAGCGCAAAGTACGAGCCCTTGAGTCCGTAACGGAACGACAGCCCGCCCACGAACAGCCCCACCAGCGCGCTGCCAGCCACCGCCATGGGCAATGCAATCCAGGGATTGATGCCCCCTTGCATCTGGGCAATGGCCTGTATGTAGGCGCCCGTTCCGAAGAACAGTGCGTGCCCGAACGAGAACTGACCGCCAAAGCCCCCGAGGATGTTCCACGCCTGCGCCAGCAGCGCCGCGTAGAGCGACATCATCACGAAGTTGAGCAACACGCCGGAGTCGGAAAACGCCGCGATGGCCGCCACGACGACGGCAAACAATCCAATGCTTGCAAGCTGCTTCATGCCTTGGCTCCAAACAAGCCCTGCGGGCGGAACAGCAACACGGCGATAAAGATGGCAAAAATGCCGATTTGGCCCAGCGATTCACCCAGGTACAGGCCGCCCAGCGACTCCACCACGCCGATCAGCAGACCACCCACCAGCGCGCCGGTAAAGCTGCCCATGCCGCCCAGCACCACGATGGTGAACGCCACCAGCACAAAGCCGCTACCCACCTGCGGGTTCACGTAATACGCTGGCAGCAGAAAGCAGGCGGCAGCACCCAGGCAGGCCAGACCAATCCCAAAGCTCATGGCATACACATGGTCCACATTGATGCCCATGAGCTTGGCACCGTGCTTCTCCTTGGCCACCGCGCGGATGGCGCGGCCCAAGTCGGTGCGGCCCACGATCCACAGCAGCACGGCCGACACCACCAGCGCACCAGCAAAAGCGACCAGCTTGGGCAAGGCGATCATGGCGGGCCCCACCGCCACGGTGGTGAGGGTGTAGGCCGTCTCGATGGTGCGCGTATCGGATTTGAAGAACAGCAGCGCGAGGTTTTCCATCACGATGGAAATGCCCAGCGTGACGAGCAGGATGTTTTCGTCCTTGCCGTGGCTGGCGCGGTTGATGACCAGGCGCTGCAGCGCATAACCCAGGGCGAACATGCCAGGGACCAGGATGGGCAGCGCCAGATAGGGGTCGAGCCCGAAGTGCTGCTTGAGCAGGTACACCGCGTACAGCGCCAGCATCAGCGACGCACCGTGCGCGAAGTTGATGATGTGCAGCACGCCGTAGATCAACGTGAGCCCGAGCGCGATGAGGGCATACACCGCGCCCGTGGTCAGGCCGTTGAGGACCGACGGAAAGAGGATGCTGAGGTCGAACATGGAGGGAATGGGCGCTAATCAGACAAAGGCGCGGCCTGGCGCCTCGGTGCGAGGCGCCCCGCAGCCCCTGCGATCAGGGCTGAAAAGTGGTGGGTGTCAGGCCTTCAGCGGGAAGAGCGGGTCCGCTTCGCGGTAGTCGCGCGGGATGATTACCTTGATGTCTTTGTTCAACACCTGGGTCATCAGCGGCTGGGCGCCCTGGTTCTGCCCGGCCACGAACTTGGTGGGCCCGTACGGCATGATGTGATCGGCAAAGGTGCTCTTCTCCAGCGCGTCGATGAGGGCCGCGCGGTCCATCGACTTGGCGCGCTCCAGCGCATCGGCCAGCAGCCACATCGAGGTGTAGGTCATGAACAGCTCGTAGCTGAAGAACAGGCCCTTGGCTTCGACACGCTTCTTCAGGTCCTGCGCGCGCTTGTCCTTGGGGTTGAACCAGTGGTTGCAGTCAATGATTCCGTTGGCTGCGTCCGGAAACTCCTTGACGAACTTGTAGCTCGACGCCGCTCCGCCGAGCACCGAATAGATGGCCTTGGGCGTGACCTTTTGCTGCTGCATGGTGCGCACCAGCAGCGCGTACTCGTTGTAGTAGTTGGCGGGGATGACGATGTCGGGGTTGATCGCCTTCATGCGCAACACGATGTTGTTGAAGTCACGCGTGGGGTTCGCGTGTTTGACGATCTCCTTGACCTCGTAGCCATAGCCGGGCAGCTCGCGCGCCAGCAACTGCGCGGTGCCGGTTCCAAAGAGCGATTCCTCGTGGATGATCATCACCGTCTTGGCAGGCTTGCCTGCGGCGGTGTTCAGCACATGCAGGTTGGCCACGGCCGTCTCGGCGCACTTCTTGTAGCCGGGGCCAAAGCGGAAGGTGTTCTTGAGGCCGCGTTCCACGATCTGGTCCGCCACGCCCACATCCACGATGTGGGGCAGGTTGTACTTGGCGGCGGCCTGCGTGGTGGCCAGGCAGATGGCCGAGGCAAATGCCCCCACCACGGCCGAAACGCCCGCTTCGTTCATCTTCTCCACTTCGGCTGCACCGGCCTGGGGCTGCGACTGGGCATCGCCCAGCAGGGCTTCGAGCTTGGCGCCGCCCAGGGCCTTGATGCCGCCGGCCTTGTTGATGTCCTCGATGGCCATCATCGCGCCTTCACGGCATTGCTGGCCCGAATAGGCCAGTGCACCAGTCACGGGGTGCAGCACCCCCACCTTGACGGCCTTGGCCTGTGCCCCTCCCACCAGGGGGAAGGCCAGCGCCGACGCGGCGGCGGCCGACTGGGACATGAAATGGCGGCGAGTACTCATGGGCATTCTCCTGGCAGGTGGTTTTAGTGAGGGGATGAGGATCGGGTCAGTGGAACTGGGCCGACAGCTCTTTGCTGACCCAGACCTTGGCATCGATGCTGCCCACGCGGGACAGCTGCATTTCGTATTCGTAGCGGTCTGGCCGGTACAACCCGTGCAACCATTGCACCGGGCGCTCCTGGTCGTCATAAATGAGGCGGCGCACGGCCAGCAGGGCCGAGCCCACCGACACATCGAGGTGCCGGGCCACCACAGCATCTGCCAGCTTGGCGGAAATGGTCTGGTGGGCACGGCCCACCTTCACGCCGGATTCTTCGAGCAGCACCAGAATGGGTTTGCGCGCCAGCTCGCGCCGTCCGAACTGGCGGGCGATGTCGGCGGGCACATAAGTGGTGATATGGGACAGCGGACCCTCTTTGGTGCTGCGCACACGCACCGCTTTTTGCACGGCGTCGCCCACCGCGATGTTCAGCGCACCGGCCACGGCACGGGACGCCGTGACCGTATCCACATCCAGCACCTTGACCGAGGTGCGCAGGCCCATGCTGACCAGGTTTTCCAGCAAACCGGTGAGGTGCGCACGGCTGATATCGCTATCGCCCCCTGCGCCAGCGGTGCTGGCTGGAGCAGGTGGTACCGGGCGGGTGCCTCGGCCGGGTTCGCGGGAGATCATGCCCTCGCCTTCCAGCAGCTCCAGTGCACGGCGCACCGTCACCCGCGCCACGGCGAATTGCCGCATCAACGCCATTTCACCCGGAAGGCCATCGGCAAACCGGCCCTCCTGCAACTGCTCGCGCAGCACCAGATAGATCTGGTGGTACTTGGGCAAAGGCAGATTGTTGGAGGGCATGGGAGTCATATTAGGAATAGTTCTAATGTCCTGTCAATAAGACATTTCACTGTCAAATCGGCCATCGTGCGGACATTTGCGGCGCCGGTGCGCAGCACCGCACGCACGCAACCACCGTGCCAGCGTCGGTGGGTAGGCAATGCCCTGAGCTGAACCCAGCCCTCTTTTTCAATGTGTGTGACAAGGCCGCATTGACGCTGTAACGGGCATTGGCTATATTACTAACCAGTCAGTCATTAAAAATGCCCGGTTTGACCCCTACCCCTTCGCCCTCCACAGCCGCCACCAGCACCAAACGCGAGCGCCGCAAGGAAGCCCGCCCGGGAGAGCTGCTGGAGGCCGCGCTCGACCTGTTCGTCGAGAAGGGGTTTGCCGCCACACGGGTGGACGAGGTGGCAGCGCGGGCCGGGGTGTCCAAGGGCACGCTGTTCCTGTATTTCCCCAGCAAGGAAGAACTCTTCAAGGCGGTAGTGCGCGAGAACATCGGCGGGCGCTTTGCCGAGTGGAACGACGAGCTGGAAAGCTTTGTGGGCACCACCAGTGAGGTGCTGCGGTATTGCTACCAGGTATGGTGGGAGCGCATTGGCGCTACCAAGGCGTCCGGCATCACCAAGCTGATGCTGAGCGAGGCGCAAAACTTCCCCGAAATCGCCCAGTTCTATCAGCACGAAGTCATTCTGCCGGGCCAGGCGCTGGTGCGCCGTATCCTGGAGCGCGGCATAGCCCGGGGCGAGTTCCGCCCCGTGAACCTGGACTACGCCGTGTACCTGGTGCTGGCGCCCATGATCTTTCTGATGCTGTGGAAGCACTCGCTCGGCGCCTGCGTGCCCGACTCGCTGGACATGACGCCCGAGCAGTACATCGAGACCCAGGCCGACAACATCCTCCACGGCCTGTGCGTGCGCCCCGAGGCGTCCGCAGGCACGAGCGCCAGTCACGATCCGTCGGCTGGCACACAGCCCTCCCCCTCTTCTCTCCCCCCCTCCTCCAAGCGCTCGCGCACATCCTGACCATGAAACGTTGGATTCCCTGGATGGCTGCGGCCATCGTTGTTGTGCTGCTCGGTGGCGGCGTATGGCGCGCCATGGCGGCGCGGCAGGCGCAGCAAAAGGCTTTGGCCGAGGCATCCACCCAGCGCGCCGAGGCACCGCTGCAACTGGCGGCCGATGAGGTCGTCACTGTGCAGTCGTCCCAACTACAGCTGGGTGTGCCGGTATCAGGCTCCTTGCGGGCGGTGGACTCGGCCATGGTGAAGGCCCGTGTGGCTGGCGAGCTGCAAGGCCTGACCTTGCGCGAGGGCGATACCGTCAAAGCGGGCCAGGAAGTGGCCCGGATCGACCCCACCGAAGCCCACGCGCGCCTGCGCCAGGCCCAGCAGCAGGCCGATGCCGCCAAGTCGCAGGTGGACATCAACCAGCGCCAGTACAACAACAACCGCGCACTGGTGGACCAGGGCTTTATCTCCCCCACAGCGTTGGTCACTTCGCAGGCCAGCCTGGAGGCAGCCCAGTCCAGCTACCAGGCCGCCGTCTCTGCGGCTGATGTGGCCCGCAAGGCGCTGGAAGACACCGTGCTCAAGAGCCCGATCAGCGGCTTGGTCGCGCAGCGCCTCGCCCAGCCCGGCGAGCGGGTGCCTGTGGACGCCCGCATTCTCGAAGTGGTGGACCTTTCGCGCCTCGAACTCGAAGCCCTGCTCGCCCCCGCCGATTCCGTCGCCGTGCGCGTGGGCCAGAAGGCCCAACTGACTGTCGAAGGCGCCGCGGCCCCGGTGCAAGCAACGGTGGTGCGAATCAACCCCAGTGCTCAAGCAGGCAGCCGCACGGTGCCGGTCTATCTGCGGGTGGACCAGCCCTCCCAGAACGCCAGCCTGCGCCAGGGCCTGTTTGTGCAAGGCCTGCTGACCACCGGCAGCGCCCAGGTGCTGACCGTGCCGCTGGACGCTGTGCGCACCGACAAGCCAGCCCCCTACCTGCAGACCATCAAGGACGGCCGCGTGGACTATGCACCCGTGCAGACCGGCGCCCGCGCGGTGGTCAACGGGCAGCCCCTGGTGGCTGTGGATGGCGTGCCTGTGGGCACCACCGTCATTGCGGGCCGCATGGGCTCCCTGCGCGAAGGCACGCCCGTGACCGCAGCGCAGGCCGCTGTCGTGCCCCAGGCCTCCGCGCCTGCGCCCGCGCAAGCTGCCTCGCGCACGACACCCTGAGCGGGCTGACGCGCCATGTGGTTCACCAAAGTCAGCCTCAAAAACCCCGTGTTCGCCACGATGGTGATGCTCGCCATCGTCGTGCTGGGCCTGTTCTCCTACCAGCGCCTCAAGGTCGATCAGTTCCCCAACATCGACTTCCCGGTGGTGGTGGTCACCGTGGACTACCCGGGCGCATCGCCTGAAATCGTCGAGAGCGAGGTCACCAAGAAGATCGAGGAAGGCGTCAACTCGATTGCTGGCATCAACGCCCTCACCTCCCGCAGCTATGAAGGCACGGCTGTGGTCATCATCGAGTTCCAGCTCCACATCGACGGGCGCAAGGCGGCCGAAGACGTGCGCGAAAAGGTGGCCACCGTGCGCCCCCTGCTCCGCACCGAGGTCAAGGAGCCGCGCGTGTTGCGCTTTGACCCCGCCAGCCGCGCCGTCTGGTCGCTGGCCGTGCTGCCCGACGAAAAATCAAATCGCAGCGCGGTGGAACTAACCACCTGGGCCGAGCAGATCCTGAAAAAGCGCCTGGAAAACGTGCGTGGCGTGGGCGCGGTGAACCTGGTGGGTGCCACCAAGCGCGAGATCAATATCTACCTGAATCCGCAGGCCCTGGAGGCCTTTGGCGCGACGCCCGACCAGGTGGCCAATGCCGTGCGCAATGAGAACCAGGACCTGCCCGTGGGCGCGATCCGGTCGCTGGCGCAGGAGCGCGTAGTGCAGATCGACGCGCGCATGGAGCGGCCCGAGGACTTCGGCAAGATCATCGTCGCCCGCAAGAACGGTGCGCCGGTGCGCCTGGACCAGGTCGCCCGCGTCAACGACGGCGCGCAAGAGGTGGAAAGCCTGGCGCTTTACAACGGCCAGCGCACGCTGCTGCTGTCGGTGCAAAAGTCGCAGGGCGAGAACACCATCGAGGTGGTCGATGGCCTGAATGCTGCGGTGGTGGAACTGAAGAACCAGCTGCCGCCCGGCGTACGGCTGGAAACCATCGGCGACAGCGCCCGCCCCATCCGCGTGGCAGTGAACAACGTGCGCCAGACGCTGATCGAGGGAGCCATCCTCACCGTGCTCATCGTGTTTCTGTTCCTGAACTCCTGGCGCTCCACTGTCATCACCGGGCTGACGCTGCCGATTGCGCTGATCGGCACGTTCTTGTTCATGAACATGTTCGGCTTCACCATCAACATGATCACGCTGATGGCGTTGTCACTGTGCGTGGGCCTGTTGATCGACGACGCGATCGTGGTACGCGAAAACATCGTGCGCCATGTGCAGATGGGCAAAGGCGCCTACGCCGCCGCCATGGACGGCACGCAGGAGATCGGCCTGGCTGTGCTGGCCACCACGCTGTCCATCGTGGCGGTGTTCATGCCCATCGGGTTCATGGGCGGCATCATCGGCAAGTTCTTCCACGAATTTGGCATCACCATCGTCGCAGCGGTGATGATCTCGATGTTCGTCAGCTTCACGCTCGACCCCATGCTGTCGAGCATCTGGCACGACCCCAGCATCCATGCGCACGGCCACAAGACGGCGCCCGTCACCTTCTACGACAAGACCATTGGCCGCGTCACTGGCTGGTTTGACCGCGCCACCGATGCGCTGGCCGAGGGCTATCAGCACATCCTGCGCTGGTCGCTGGTGCACAAGCTGGCCACCATGGCGATTGCCCTGGCGGTGTTCGTGCTGAGCGTGGCCATGGTGCCGCTGCTGGGCACCGAGTTCGTGCCCAAGGCCGACTTTTCTGAAACTACGCTGAACTTCTACACCCCCGTGGGCTCGTCGCTCGAAGCTACCGAGGCCAAGGCCAGGCAGGTCGAGGCCATCCTGCGCGAGATGCCCGAAGTGCGCTACACGCTGTCCACCCTCAATACCGGCAACGCCCAGGGCAAGATGTACGCCAGCATCTATGTGCGGCTGGTGGACCGCAAGGACCGTAGCCGCAGCGTGGACCAGATGTCCGACGTGCTGCGCGAGCGCCTCAAGACCGTGCCCGGCATAACGGTGACCCACGTGGGGCTGTTGGATGCCGTGGGCGGCCAGAAACAGGTCGAGTTTTCGCTGCAGGGGCCCGATCTGCGCGAGCTGGAGCGTCTGACCAAAATCGTCACAGAGAAGATCCGCGACATCCCTGGCTTGGTGGACCTGGACACCAGCGCCAAGCCCGATAAGCCCGTGATTGCGCTGGACGTGAAGCGCGAAGTGGCGTCCGACCTGGGCCTTTCGGTGGCGCCGATGGCAGCGTCGCTGCGCACGCTGGTGGCAGGCACCACCGTGGGTAACTGGCGCGCGCCCGACGACCAGACCTATGACGTGAATGTGCGCCTGGCCCCTGAGGCGCGCACCGCCCCGGCCGACCTGGAGCGCCTGCCCTTTGCCCTGGCCGCCGCCGACGGTACGACCCGTATCGTGCGCCTGAACCAGGTCGCCAGCGTCACCGAGTCCACCGGCGCCAACCAAATCAACCGGCGCGACCTGACCCGCGAAGTGGCGGTGAACGCCAACGTATCCCAGCGCTCGGCGGGTGAAGTGTCGAACGACATCAAGAAGGCACTCGACACCGTGACCTTCCCGCCCGGCTACCGGTACCAGTTTGGCGGCTCCACCAAGAACATGGCCGAGTCGTTTGGCTACGCCATCTCGGCGCTGGCCATGGCCATCATCTTCATTTACATGATCCTGGCCAGCCAGTTCAAGAGCTTCCTGCAGCCGCTGGCGCTCATGACCTCGCTGCCGCTCACGCTGATCGGCGTGGTACTGGCGCTCATGATGTTTCGCTCCACGCTGTCGATGTTCTCGATCATCGGCGTGGTGATGCTCATGGGTCTGGTGACCAAGAACGCCATCTTGCTGGTGGACTTTGCGATCCGCGCCCGTGAGGAGCATGTGAACGACCAGGGGCAGACCGTGCCCGGCCTGCCCCGCGCCGACGCGCTGCTGCTGGCGGCCCGGGTGCGGCTGCGCCCCATCCTCATGACCACGCTGGCCATGATCTTCGGCATGGTGCCGCTGGCGTTCGCGTTGTCCGAAGGCGCGGAACAGCGCGCGCCCATGGGCCAGGCGGTGATCGGTGGGGTCATTACGTCTTCCCTGTTGACCCTGGTGGTGGTGCCTGTGGTGTATTGCTATATGGACGACTTGGCCCAGTGGGCCCTTCGCAAGATGGGACGCGCCCCGGCAGCGCCTAAAATCGAAGGTTTGTCCTGATCGCCCCGATCGGCCTTGCATCTGCCCCACGGAGAAATCCCATGAACCTGCCCCTGAACACGTCCGCCAACATCAGCGACCCCGTCGCACAGGCCCGCTACAACATGATCGAGCAGCAGATCCGTCCCTGGAACGTGCTCGACGCCGATGTGCTGGACCTGCTGGCTGTGGTGCGCCGCGAAGACTTTGTGCCCCCGGCCTACCGCAGCCTGGCCTTCATGGACATCGAAGTGCCCCTGCTGGGCGATGACGCCGAAGAGGCCGTGCGCCTGGGCCACAGCATGCTGCAACCCCGCGTGGAAGCGCGCATCCTGCAAGACCTGCAAATCAAGCCCACCGACCGCGTGCTCGAGATCGGCGCAGGCTCGGGCTACATGGCCGCCCTGCTGGCCGCCCGCGCAGAGCGCGTGGTGTCGCTCGAAATCAACGCAGAACTGGCCGAAATGGCCCGCGAGAACCTGCGCGATGCCGGCGTGCAGAACGCCGATGTGCGCCAGGGCGACGGTGCCCGCGATGCGATCCCGGACGGTCCGTTTGACGTGATCGTCCTCAGCGGCTCCGTGGCCGAGGTGCCCAGCCACCTGCTGGCCCTGCTGCGCGACGGTGGCCGCCTGGGCGCCATTGTGGGCGGCGAGCCCGTGATGCGTTTCACCCTGACCCGCCGCACCGGCGACCGCTTTGAGACCACGGCGCCATGGGACACCATCGCGCCGCGCCTGGAGAACTTCCCCGAGCCTTCTGGCTTCACGTTCTGACCCCTGCCCTTCGGTTGTCTTCGGAGTTTTGCATGATCGATCACGTCCGCCCCGCCCAGCTGTCTGCCTGGTTTGCCGCCGCCCCGGAAGGCAGCCAACCCCTGGTGCTGGACGTGCGTGAACCCTGGGAGCTGCAGACCGCCAGCGTGCGCGCCGACGGGTTTGAGCTGGTGGCCATTCCCATGGGCGAGCTGCCCGCGCGGTTGGCCGAGCTGGAGCCCGCTCGCCAGGCACAGCGTCCCATCGCCTGCCTGTGCCACCACGGCGCCCGCAGCCTGCGAGTGGCCTCGTTCTTGCAGCACCACGGGTTCGAGCATCTGGCCAATATCACCGGTGGCATCGACGCCTGGTCGCACGAGAGCGACCCGGCGGTGCCGCGCTACTGACGCGCATGGTGTGGATGGACCGCACTTGTCGCGCTGTGGCCCCCGTGCTGCCCGCTGATGCCCGCTCCGATTCGATTCGCAGACTCTTCCGAAGGACCCCCCGATGACACCGTTTAGGCCCCTGTCCCTGTCCATCCTGCCCCTGGCGCTGGGTGCGGCACTGTGCGCGCCCGCCCAGGCCCAAAGCCTGCTGCAGCTGATGGAATCGGCCCGCAGCTACGACACGGCCTGGCAGTCGGCGCGTGCGCAACTCGACGCCGCAGCTCGCCGTGCCGACCAGGCGCGTGCAGGACTGCTGCCGTCGGCTGCACTGACGGGCGGCCTCAACCGCTCCAACGTGGAGCTGAGCAAACCCAAGATCGAGAACACCGGTACGGCGCAGACGGTGGGCATCAACGCGTCGCAGCCGCTGTACCGCCCTGCCAACCGCATCACGCTGGAGCAAGGCCAGCGCGGTGTGGACGTGGCCCAGGCCCAGCTCGATGCGGCCACGCAAGACCTGCTCGTGCGGGTGAGCCAGGCCTACTTCGATGTGCTGGCGGCGCAAGACACCCTGGCCTTTGTGCAAGCCCAGAAGGCGGCCGTGTCCGAGCAACTGGCCGCCGCCAAACGCAATTTCGAGGTCGGCACCACCACGGTGACCGATTCGCGCGAAGCCCAGGCCCGTTACGACCTGGTGATTGCCCAAGAGATTGCCGCTGAAAACGACCTGCGCGTGAAACGCCTGGCACTGGACCAACTGGTCGGCATCACCGGCACCAAGCCCCAGCCGCTGGCCCTGCCCGTGCAACTGCCCAGCGTGTTGCCCGACAACCTGGCCACCTGGGTGGATACCGCCCGCGACCAGCAGCCCGGCGTGCGCCAGGCCGCCATCGCGCTGGACATTGCGCGGCTGGAGACCAAGAAGGCCGAAACCGGCCACCTGCCCACGGTGGACCTACAGGCGGGCTACAACGTCACGCGCAACCTGCACGGCACCATCACCTCGCCCGGCGTCACCTCCCGCAGCAACGCGGCCAGCGTGGGCGTGGCCTTGAACCTGCCGTTGTTTGCAGGCTTTGCCGTGCAAAACCGCGTGAAGGAAACCCTGGCCCTCGAAACCAAGGCCGAGGCCGACCTGGAGACCGCCCGCCGCAATGTGGCGCAGGCCACGCGTGCCGCGTTCTACGGCGTGCAGTCCGGCCAGGGCCAGGTGCAGGCCCTCGAAGCGGCCGAAGCCTCCAGCCAGAGCGCGCTGGACGCCAACAAGCTGGGCTACCAGGTGGGTGTGCGCATCAACATCGACGTGCTCAACGCCCAGAGCCAGCTCTACCAGACCAAGCGTGACCTGGCCCAGGCCCGCTACAACGTGCTGCTGGGCGGGCTCAAGCTGCGCCAGGCGGCCGGCACGCTGTCGCAGCAGGATATCGAAGCGGTCAACGCGCTGCTGGTCAAATAGCTTTAGCGCTGCACCCACGCCTGGGTGCATTCCGTGTATGAATTGCGGAAACCGGCCGGTCAGCCACCCTCGGGCTGCACCATCGCCACAATCTCGCGGGCCGTGGCCTGTGCAGCACCCCGGTGTGTGGCCGCAAACCGGGTGGCGCGCTCGCTGGCCTCGTGATGGGCTTGGGCATCCTGCGCCAGTGCCGTGGCCTGCGCCATCCCTTGCGCCAGGTCGGGCACCCGCTGTGCGGCACCTGCCGCGCACGCCAGTTCTGCCGCCTCGGCAAAGTTGAAGGTGTGCGGGCCCAGCACCACGGGGCAACCGCAGGCGGCGGCTTCGATCAGGTTCTGGCCGCCCAGCGGGGCAAAACTCCCGCCCAGCAAGGCCACATCGGCGAGGCCGTAGTACAGCGCCATTTCGCCGATCGAGTCCCCCAGCCACACGTCGGCAGCCACAGGCGCTGCCGCCCAGGTGCTGCGGCGCGACACCGAGAGGCCTGCGCGCTGCAGCAACTGATGGACCTCGTCAAACCGCTGCGGATGGCGCGGCACGATCAGCCATTGAACCGCAGACTGTTCCGCACCGGTTGCTTCACTATTGATAGCAACTTCGGCTTGTTCCACTAGCGCTTGAGGCGGGTTTTGCCGTATTTTCTGGATCTGCTCCAGCCACATGGCCTCTTCGCCCTCGCGGCTGCTGGCCAGCAAGACCACCGGGCGGCCGGTGCGAGCGCGCCACTGGTGACCGCGCTCCAGCAGCTGCGCATCGGGCACCACATCGAACTTGAGATTGCCCAGCACACCCCGCACCGGCGCGCCGATGGCCGCGAGCCGCGTAGCGTCCTCCTGGGTCTGCGCCCAGACGGCTGTCAAACCGCCATAGGCAGGCCGCGCCAGGGCCGACAGGCGCTCGGCCTTGCGCAGTGAGATCTCGTTGAAGCGCGCATTCGCCAGCACCAGAGGAATGCGCCGTTGCCGGCAACCCGCCACCAGGTTGGGCCACACCTCGGTTTCCATCAGGACGCCGATGGCCGGACGGAACTTGCGCAGGAACCGCCCCACGGCGCCCGGTGTGTCCCAGGGCTGCCACACCTGCACGTCGCCCGGCAGCAGCAACTTTTCGCCCTCGGCCCGCCCTGTGGCAGTGCTGTGGGTGAGCAGCAGACGCATGCCCGGCAACTGTTCGCGCAACTGGGCCAGCAAGATGGCGGCCGCCCGGGTTTCGCCCAGCGACACGGCATGCACCCACACAAACCGGCCGAGCGGGTCGCTGCTGCTGTGAGGCATCAGGCTGTCAATGGGAGTCGGGTACCGGCCAAAACGCTCGCCCACCGCATAGGCATAACCGGGCTCCGCCACCGCACGGCGGCGCAGCTTGCGGCGCAGCAGCGGCTGGGCACCCCAGGTCAGCAGCGAATACAGGGCCCGCGCGGCGTTCATGCGGGCACAGGCAGACTGAGCACACCACCCGCCCAGCCGCTGTCGCTGCGCGTCGCCCAGACGATGCAGGGCGCGTCATCGGGCGCGGCCGCCACGCAGCGGCCACCCGGCGCCCAGAACGCACTGCGGCCCGCACTGACGTAGCCGCCCGAGGTGCCGCTGTAGTTGGCTGCAAGCACGGCCATGTCGTGGTCGCGCGCGTAGCCTTCCAGCATGGTCGATTCCGCTGCGTAGGCCTTCTCAGAAATCAGCACGCCCGCCGCATACAGGGCCGCGCCAGCGCCACGGGCGGCCTGCGCATGCTCTGGGTGGGTGATGTCAGCGCACACGGCCAGTGCCGTGGGCTCGCCCGCTATCAGTTGCACCTGAGCGTCCTGCGTGCCCGCGCTGGCAAATATCTCTTCGCTGCTGTGCAGATGGCGCTTGCGGTACAGCGCCACACTGCCGTCGGGCCCCAACAGCCAGGCGCCGATGGCGGGCGGCGCGCCTTCCCCCTCGGGTACGGCCGGGGCGCCCACCACCAGGGCCACATGGTGGCTTTGCGCGGCCTGCCTCAGCGCAACCAGCGCGGGGTGGTCTGCCGTCAGCACATGGTCGGCCATCAACGCCGGCTCATACCCAATGAGCGACAGCTCCGGGAACTGCAGCAGTTGCACGCCCTGGTGGGCAGCGGCCCGCACGCAGGCCAGGTGCATTTGCAGGTTGCGCTGCACGTCTCCGGGCGCCGACGGCGTCTGGGCGGCAGCTACGCACAAAGGGGTGGAGAGCGAAAGCATCGTGCAGGGGGCTGGCAATCAGTGGCTGGCCGCGCCCACATGGGCATCCGGCTTGACCCGGTGCAGCAACGCCAGCATGGCGGCCTCGATGCGGGCCAGCGCCTCGGGCGTGTGGCCTTCAAAGCGCAGCACCAGCACCGGCGTGGTGTTGCTGGCGCGGATCAGGCCGAAACCGTCCGGCCAGTCCACGCGAAGGCCGTCAATGGTGCTGATGGCGGCAGGCGCAGCAAAGGCCTCTGCGGCCAGGGCTTGCAGTTCGGCCGTGAGGCGATGTGGTTCTCCCTCGGCACACGACACGTTGAGTTCGGGCGTGGAGAAGCTGGTGGGCAACGCGTTCAGCACCGCGCTTGGATCACTGCTGCGGCTCAAAATTTCCAGCAGGCGGCAACCCGCATAGGTGCCGTCGTCAAAGCCATACCAGCGCTCCTTGAAGAAGATGTGGCCGCTCATCTCGCCGCCGAGGGGAGAGTTCGTCTCCTTCATGCGCGCCTTGATGAGCGAGTGGCCAGTCTTGAACATCACGGGCACGCCACCGGCCGCCGCAATGGCGGGGGCCAGGCGCTGGGTGCACTTCACGTCAAAGATGATCTCGCCGCCGGGCACACGCGACAGAACGTCCTGGGCAAACAGCATCATCTGGCGGTCGGGGAAGATGTTGGTGCCGTCCCGGGTCACGATGCCCAGGCGGTCGCCATCGCCGTCAAAGGCCAGGCCCAGCTCAGCGTCGCTGGTCTTCAGGGCTTCGATCAGGTCGCGCAGGTTTTCGGGCTTGCTCGGGTCGGGATGGTGGTTGGGAAAGTTGCCGTCCACCTCCGAGAACAGTTCGGTCACCTCGCAGCCCAGCGCACGGAAGATGGCGGGCGCCGACGCGCCGGCAATGCCGTTGCCGCAGTCCACCACGATCTTGAGGGGGCGGGCCAGCTTCACATCCCCCACGATGCGTTCGCGGTAGGTGGGCAGCACATCCACATGCCGCACCGAGCCGCCAGGCAGCAGCTGCCAGCTTTCCTGCTCCATGGTGCGGCGCAGGGCCTGAATTTCGTCACCATAGATGGCGCGACCGTTCAGCACCATCTTGAAGCCGTTGTAGTCCTTGGGGTTGTGGCTGCCCGTGACCTGGATGCCACTGTTGCACAGCGTGCTGGCCGCAAAGTACAGAAGGGGTGTGGTGACCAGGCCCACGTCGATCACCTCGATGCCCGCCTCCACCAGCCCCTGGATCAGCGCCGCCGACATGGCGGGGCCTGACAGGCGGCCATCCCGCCCCACCGCCACGGTGGTCTGCCCTTCGGCGCGTGCTGCCGTGCCAAAGGCCCGGCCCAGGCCCAGGGCAACGTCTTCGTTCAGGGTGGACGGCACGATGCCGCGGATGTCATAGGCTTTGAAGATGGCGGGTGTCGGTTGCACGCAGGGGGGCCTTTCGCAGTGGGGTTGAAAAGTCCGCTGCATTGTAGGCGCCGCCCTTGGGGCTTTTTCCAGCCCTTGCGGCCCGCCCGGCTTGGCCTCCGGTCGCGGCCGAAGGCATAGGTCCGAAAACGGCCAGTAGCGCAGGGCCAGACTCCTATGATCTGGCCCATGACCCTGAACGCCCCCCACCCCACCCCCACCGCCAATGCGGCCTCCGACGAAGGCCGCTACCTGGCGCTGCAGGCGCGGGATGCGCGGTTTGACGGGCATTTTTTCACCGGAGTGACCTCCACCGGCATCTACTGCCGCCCTGTATGCGCCGTGCGCACGCCCCGGCGCGAGAACTGCCGGTTTTTTGCGCTGGCGGCCCAGGCCGAAAGCGCCGGGTTTCGCCCCTGCCTGCGCTGCCGGCCCGAGCTGGCCCCCCAGGCGATGGTGTGGTCGGTGCAGGACGCCAGCGGCATTCTGGTGCAGCAAGCCGTGCGTCTGCTGGATGCACCCGACCTCTGGCCCACACCGGAGGCTCCCGGCGAGGGCAGCGCCACCGTGGCCCGTCTGGCCGAGCGGCTGGGCGTGAGCGACCGGCATCTGCGCCGCATTTTTGAGGCAGCCCTGGGCGTATCGCCCCTGCAATATCTGCAGACGCGACGGCTGCTCACGGCCAAGCAGCTGCTCACCGACACCACCATGCCCGTGACGCAGGTGGCACTGGCCAGCGGGTTTGCCAGCGTGCGGCGGTTCAATGCGGCCTTTGTGGGCCACTACGGCCTCAACCCCACCCAGTTGCGGCGTAACGGCGCTGGCGGCGCCGCAGCGAGCACCGGGCGCACCGGCGCCGTGCGCCTGGCGTGGCGCCCACCACTGGACGTGGCGGCGCTGCTGGCGTTTTTTGAGAAGCGGCAGTTCCACGGCGTGGAGTGCGTGGTGCAGGGCGCGGACGGCCCCGGCCTGCGCCGCACCGTGAGGCTCCGGCATTCCGTAGCGGCCTGTACCGGCATGCCGCAAGAAACCACCGGCTGGCTGAACGCCCGCTTTGACGTGGCGCGCCGCCAGGTGCTGCTGCAGACGAGCGACAGCCTGTACCCCGTGCTGCCGCTGGTCATCCGCCGCGTGCGTGCCATGCTGGACCTGGACGCCGACCCCGCCGCCATCAACGCCGTGCTGCACCCGGACTTCCCGGACGGAGACGGCCTGCGCGTACCGGGGGCGTTTGACGGGTTCGAGCTGGCGGTGCGCGCCGTACTGGGCCAGCAGATCACCGTGGCGGCTGCGCGCACGCTGGGCCAGCGGCTGGTGGAGCGGCTGGGCGAGCCCATCGCCACGCCCTGGCCCGAGCTGCACCGGCTGTTCCCCACGGCTGCCACCCTGGCCCGCGCCGACGGCGACACCTTGGGCCAGCTGGGCATCGTGCGCCAGCGGCAGGCGGCCATCGTGGCGCTGGCCCGCGCGGTAGACAGCGGCGCCCTGGCCTTGCATGCGGGCGCCGACGTGCCCAGCACCACCGCCGCCTTGTGCGCCCTGCCCGGCATTGGCGACTGGACGGCGCAGTACATCGCCATGCGGGTCCTGCGCTGGCCCGACGCCTTCCCGGCCGGTGATGTGGCGCTGCACAAGGCGCTGGGGGTGCAGCAGCACAAGAACCCGGCACGCGCAGCGCAAGAGGCTTCGCAAGCCTGGCGCCCCTGGCGCAGCTACGCGGTGCTGCGTGCCTGGGCTTCCGGGGGCACCGGGGCGGCATCTGCCCAGCCCAACGAGACACAATCACTTCAAAAACAATAGCAAACCAGGCAATCAACACCAGCACCTGGCACGAATTTCATTCAAAAAACCGACACACCACCTCTCTGGAGACCTTCCGGCATGCAGTTTCACCCCCTCACCGTGCAGGCACGGGCAGATACCCCGCTGGGCTCTGTGCGGCTGGCCGCCTCGCCCACGGGCCTGTCGGGCGTCTGGTTTGAAGGCCAGCGCCACGAGCCCACCGCCCAGTTGCATGGCCCCGGTGCCTGGGCCTTCGCTCCAGGCAACCACCCCGTGCTGCAAGAGGCTGCGCGCCAGCTGCAGCAGTACCTGGACGGGCAACGCCCGCACTTCGACTTGCCGCTGGACCTGTCGGGTGGCACGGCCTTTCAGCAATCGGTGTGGCATGCGCTGCTGCAGATTGCCCGGGGCCAGACCACCAGCTATGGCGCACTGGGCCGCCAGCTGGGCAACCCCAGCGCTGTGCGGGCCGTGGGTGCGGCGGTGGGCCGCAACCCGGTGAGCGTGGTGGTGCCCTGCCACCGCGTGCTGGGTACCGATGGCAGCCTCACGGGGTATGCAGGCGGCCTCGATCGCAAGAGGGCTTTGCTGACGCTGGAGAATGCAACCCTTTTTGCCACCCCAACCCACCCCATGAAGGCCTTCGCATGAACAGCCCCGCCACCCGGCCCGTCTCGACCTGGATCGGCGAATTCATCCTGCTGGCCGCACTGTGGGGCGCGTCGTTCCTGTTCATGCGCCTGGGAGCGTCCGACTTTGGCCCCCTGCCCACTGCCGGACTGCGGGTGACGCTGGCCACGGTGTTCCTGTGGCCCATCATGCTGCGCCAGGGCCACTGGCCCGCGCTGCGCCAGCACTGGCGGCCCATCCTGTTTGCGGGCGTCATCAACTCGGCGATTCCGTTCTCGCTGTTCTCCTGGGCGGTGCTGCACATTGCCACGGGGCTGACCTCGATCCTCAACGCCACCGTGCCGCTGTTTGGTGCCCTGATCGCCTGGGTGTGGCTGGGCGACCGCATCAACCGCCTGCGCTGGGTGGGGCTGGCACTGGGTTTTGTGGGCGTGGCCCTGCTGGCCTGGCGCGCGCCAGCCGGCACCGGGTTCAAGACCGACCACGCCCAATGGGCCATTGCGGCGTGCCTGCTGGCGTCGGCGTTCTACGGCGTGTCGGCCAGTTTCGCGCGGCGCCACCTCACGGGGCTGCCGCCCCTGGCCACGGCTGCTGGCAGCCAGCTGGGTGCCGCGCTCGGGCTGGCCCTGCCCACGTTGTGGCTGTGGCCGGCCCAGATGCCGGGCCCGCGTGCCTGGGCCGCCATCGTGGCCATTGCGGTACTGTGCACCGGCATCGCCTACATCCTGTACTTTCGCCTCATTGAGCACGCGGGTCCCAGCCGCGCGCTGGCCGTGACTTTCATCACCCCGGTATTCGCCGTGCTGTATGGAACACTCTTCCTGGGCGAGACCATCACGCCGTGGATGGTGGGCTGCGCGCTGGTGATCGTGTGTGGCACCTTGTTGTCAACCGGACTTATCAGGACGCTGTGGCCCGCCCGGCCCGCCTCAGAACGGGCCTAAACTTGACACATGGTTTTTTTATCGGGTGCATGCTTTCTGAGGAAGGCCCCATGCGGCACAGGTCGCGACATGCCCCCGCTCCTCCCTCGGGGCCGCCCGCCAGTCTTTAGCGCCCCTCCAGCCTCCTTCAAGGCGTGTTCGCGACCCCAGGCCGCCCAAGGAAACCGCCATGGGTAACAACACGCTGCTGGCAGGCACCGCCGTCATGCTGCTGCTGCTCGTGCTGGTCTGGCTCTCGCCGCAGGAGTCTCTGAGGCCGTCGCGGCGCACACTGATCCTGCTGGGCGTGGCGGGGGGCGTGGCCTCCATTGCCGCGTTCGAGGCCCTGCGCTGGAACGCGCCGGAGCTGAACATCGTGGCCTACCCCACCGCCACAGCCTTTTTGGCGTTGTTCTTCGGGGTACCGGCTGCAGCCATCACCGCCTTGCTGACCTTGCAGGCAACGCTGTGGGCGGACACGTCGGCGGCCTGGCCTGCCACCACCGTGCTGGGCAGTGCGCTCGCGTCGGGCTGGGGCTGGCGAACACTGGGGGCGCGCTGGCGCTGGCCCGAATGGGCTCCGCTGGTGGGCCTGACCATCACCTTGCCGCTGGCGGTCTCGCTGGCCATGTGGGCTACCAGTTCGCTGTCGGGCGCCGGCAGCTATCTGCACTGGCACCATGGCGCGGGGGTGCTGATGCTGGGTATCGGCTGGCTGATGATTGCCGGCCGGGCCCGCGCCGAACTGGCGCGCAGTGACATCCAGCAGACACTGGGCCAGCAGGAGCGCCATCTGCGCCTGGCGCTCGACGCACTGGGCGGCGGCCGCTGGGAATGGGCGGTGGACACGCGCCGGTTTACCTGCGATGGCCGTTTTTACGAGGCCTATGGCATCACCAGCGCTGATGCGCAGTCTCCCGACCTGTGGCAACGCTGGTACGCCCGGCGCCACCCGCTGGATGCCGAGCGCAATGCCGCCAAGCTGGCGCGCGCCATGGACGGGCTGGAGGAAAGCTACGAGGCCGAGTTCCGCGTGATGGACACGCAGGGCCAGTGGCGTTGGCTGATGTCGCGCGGCACCGTGGCGCGGCGCGATGCCCAGGGCCGCCCCGCCAGCCTGATCGGCATGGACGTGGACATCACGGCCCACCGCGAGGCCGAGGAGGCCCTGCAGTCGGCCGAAGCCAAATACACCACGTTCTACCAGACGCTGCCCGACCCGGCGGGCATCACCCGCATTGTCGATGGGCGCTATATCGACGTGAACCCGGCGTTCTGCGATCTGCTGGGCTTTACGCGGGACGAAGTGCTGGGCCGCACCTCGTCCGAGCTGCGCATCTGGGCCGACGAGCAGGAACGCAAGCGGCTGCTGGACACCTACCAACGCGATGGCAAGGTGGACCGGCTGCCCCTGGTGGCACAGAGCAAGGGCGTGCGTATTCCGGGCCTGATGTCGGCCCGCTCTGTTCCGGTGAACGGCGAGAACTGCTTTGTTTTTGTGTTCCACGACATCACCGAGGCCCAGCGCACCAGCGACGAGCTTCGGGCGCTGTACAACCAGCTGCAGCAGGCCGGCCGGCTGGCACGGCTGGGCGCATGGGAAGACGAGCGCGGCAAGGGCCTGGTGTACTGGTCGGACGTGTGTTTCGACATCCACGGCCTGTCCCCCAACCAGCCGCCGCCCAGCGACTACATCGACCGCCATGTGGCCCCGCAGTACCGCGAGCCGCTGCGCGAGAAATTCCGCCAGAGCATCCGTTCGCGTACCGAGTGGAGCATGGAGCTGGAGGTCTATCACGCCGACGGCCACCTGCTGTGGGTGCGTGCGCGGGGGGAGCCGGTGATCGAAAACGGTCGCGTGGTCAAGGTGCGCGGCGTGATGCAGGACATCGACGAGGCCAAGCGCGCCGAGCAGCGCCTGCGCCAGTCCGAGGAGCGTTTCTCGCGCATCTTCCAGCTCATGCCCTACCCCATGGGCCTGTCGAGCCGCAACGACGGCCGCTATGTGGACATCAACCCCGCCTGGGTCGAGATGCTGGGCATCCCCCGCGAAGAGGCCATTGGCCGTACCGCGGTGGAGATGGGCATCTTCTCGGCCGAAGACCGCCAGCGGCTCATGGACCAGGTCAGCCAGGCCGGCCAGCTCAGCGATTACGAAGTGACTCTGAACGTACGGAATGGCCCCCGGCGCACCGTGCTGCAATCCATGCGCGCCACCGAGTTCGACGGCGAGCCCTGCTGGCTGTTCTCGGTGCACGACATCACCGACCGCAAGCGCAACGAGGTCCAGGTGCGCGAGCGCGAGGCCCTGCTGTCGCTCACCATCTCCGCTGCATCGCTGGGCCTGTGGGACTGGGACCTGCAAACCGGCCTGGTGACGGGCGACCAGCGCTGGCACGCCATGCGGGGCCTGCCCGAGCCCGGTGACGACGCAGCGGCCGTGCCGTGGACCACCGCCATCGCACCCGACGACGTCGACCGCATCATCGCCGAGCGGGCACGCCACACGGCCCACCTGGGCACTCCGTTTGACGCCACCTGGCGACTGAACCAGCCCAACGAGCCCGTGCGCTGGGTGCGCAACCTGGGCAAGATCGTTGGCTTTGACGAGCAAGGAAGCCCAGCCCGCATGCTGGGCGTGGCCATTGACGTGACCCCGCAGCGCGAACAGGAGGTGATGCTGCAGCGCCTGGCGCTGTACGACGCGCTCACCGGCCTGCCCAACCGGGTGCTGCTGGCACGCAAGCTGCAGGAGGGCATGACCCAGGCCCGCGACACCGGTAAACAGCTGGGTGTCGCCTACCTGGACCTGGACGGCTTCAAGCCCGTCAACGACCGCCTGGGCCATGGCGCAGGCGACCGCCTGCTGGTGGTGGTGGCCGGGCGGCTCACCCGCGCGCTGCAGCCCCAGGACACGGTGGCCCGCCTGGGGGGGGACGAGTTCGTGATCCTCATGCCCGGCCTGGCCTCCGTGAACGACTGCGAACGCGTGCTGGAGCGCGTGATGGAAAGCGTTTCGGCTCCCTACACGCTCGACACCGAGCGCGTGGTTGTCACGGCCAGCATCGGCTACACCATCTTTCCGCAGGACGATGCGGATGCAGACACCCTGCTGCGCCATGCCGATCAGGCCATGTACGCCGCCAAACAGGCCGGGCGCAACCGTTTTCACCAGTTCGACGCAGCCCAGGAGCGCGCCGTGCAGCTGCTGCGTGCCCAGGGACACTACCTGCGCGAGGCCCTCGCCCAATCCCAGTTCACGCTGTACCTCCAGCCCAAGGTGGACATGCGCAGCGGCACGGTGGTGGGCGCCGAAGTGCTCTCGCGCTGGCTACATCCCGAACGGGGCCTGGTGCCACCGGGGGAGTTCTTGCCGCTGCTCGAGGGTACCGACCTGGAGATCGGCTTTGGCGAATGGGTGGCCGAGGCCGCGCTCACGGTGCTGGAGCAGTTGCAGGACCGGGGCCTGCCCATGCCGCTGAGCATCAACATTGCCGCCCAGCACCTGCAGCAACCGGGTTTTGCCGACTGGCTGGCGGGCTGCCTGGCGCGCCACCCCGGCGTGCCTGCGCACCTGGTCGAGATCGAGATCACCGAAAGCGCGGCCCTGTACGACCTGAGCGCCGTGGCCGACACGCTGAACGCCTTGCGTGCCATGGGGGTGTCCGTGGCGCTGGACGACTTTGGCACCGGCTACTCGTCGCTGACCTACCTGCGCCGCCTGCCCATGGACACGCTCAAGATCGACCAGAGCTTTGTGCACGGCATGATGGGCGACCCCGGCGACCTGGCCATCGTGCAGGGCGTGATCGGCCTGGCCCGCTCGTTCGGCTACCGGGTGATCGCCGAGGGGGTGGAAACCGTCGAACAGGGGCAGATGCTGCTGCAGCTGGGCTGCCTGCAGGCGCAGGGATACTGCATCGCCCGGCCCATGCCGCTGGAGGCTTTCATCGGCTGGACCTCCAGCTGGCAGCCGCCTGCGGGTTGGCAACGGAACCGGCCGATTTGAAAATCACCGAAATCCTGCCCTGGTGCCAGGGCGATATACCCGGGCAGCTAATTTTCTAATAGCGAGTTCTGCACGACGCTCTGCGCACCATACAAGGCTGCCGATTCAGCCCACCAGGTCCTTCACCTGCTGCAGCGCAGCCGGGTCTTCCATCGTCGTCAGGTCGCCCGGGTCGCGCCGCTCGGCCACGGCCTGCAGGGCACGGCGCAGCAGCTTGCCGCTGCGGGTCTTGGGCAGCACAGTCACAAAGTACACACGCGACGGCCGCGCCACGGCGCCCAGCTGGTGGTCCACCTGCTTCATCACCTCGCCTTCGAGCTTGAGGCGTGCGGCGTCATCGGTCAGGCCCGAGGCGTCGCGCACCACGGCAAACGCCATGGCCACCTGGCCCTTGAGGCTGTCCGCCACGCCCACCACCGCCACTTCGGCGATGTTGGGGTGGGAGGCAATGCTCTCCTCGATTTCGCGCGTACCCAGGCGGTGGCCGGCCACGTTGATCACGTCGTCGGTACGGCCCAGGATGAAGTGGTAGCCGTCCGCGTCGCGGATGCCCCAGTCGAAGGTGCTGTAGATGAGGCGGCCGGGGATGCTCTTCCAGTAGGTGTTCACAAAGCGGGCGTCGTCACGCCACACCGTCTGCATGCAGCCGGGAGGCAGCGGGCCTTCGATGGCGACCACGCCCTTCTGGTTAGGCCACGTCAGTTCTTCGCCCGTGGCCTCGTCGATCAGCTTCACGCCGTAGCCGTACATGGCTTTGCCCGGGCTGCCGAAACGTGTGGTTTGTTTTTCCACGCCATTGGCCAGGGTCAGAATGGGCCAGCCGGTTTCGGTCTGCCAGTAGTTGTCGATGATGGGCACCTGCAGCGCGTCGCTGATCCACTGGGCCGTGGGCTCGTCCAGCGGCTCACCCGCCAGCCACAGGGCCTTGAGGCTTTTCACGTTGTACTTGGCGAGGTAGGCCGGGTCCTGCTTCTTGAGCACCCGCACCGCCGTGGGGGCCGAAAACATGTGCGTGACCTGGTACTTCTCGACGATGTTCCACCACACCCCCGCATCGGGCCGCGTGGGCAGGCCTTCGTACATGATGGTCGTCATGCCCGCGATCAGAGGGCCGTAGACGATGTAGCTGTGGCCCACCACCCAGCCGATGTCGCTGGTGGCAAAGTACACATCGCCCGCCTTGGCGTCAAAGATATGCTTCATGCTCGCGGCCAGCGCCACGGTGTAGCCGCCCGTGTCGCGCTGCACACCCTTGGGCTTGCCGGTGGTGCCGCTGGTGTACAGCGTGTAGCTAGGGTGGGTGGATTCGACCCATTCGCAGGGCACGACGGTGTTCAGGTGCTGCTCGCGCAGCGGCGCCCATTCGTGGTCGCGGCCAGACTGCAGGTGCATGGGCGCCAGGCCCCGGTTCACCATCAGCACGGCAGCGGGCTTGTGTTTGGAGAGGGCAATGGCTTCGTCCAGCAGCGGCTTGTACGGCACCACCTTGCCGCCGCGCGACCCGGCATCGGCGCTCACCACGGCCACGGGCTCAGCATCTTCGATGCGCGAGGCCAGCGAGCCCGAGGCAAATCCGCCAAACACCACCGAATGCAGCGCGCCAATGCGCACGCAGGCCAGCATGGCAAACGCGGCCTCGGCAATCATGGGCATGTAGATGAGCACGCGGTCGCCCTTCTTCACGCCCAGCGACAACAGCACGGCCGCCATGCGCTGCACCTCGGCGTGCAGTTCGGCAAAGCTGTAGCTGCGCTCGGTGTCGGTTTCGGTGGAGATGGCCACCAGCGCCGCCTGGCTGGCGCGCGTGGCCAGGTGCCGGTCTACCGCGTTGTGGCACAGGTTGGTGGTGCCGCCCACAAACCATTTCGCAAACGGCGGGTTGCTGTAGTCGCACACCTGCTGGGGCGGCGTCTTCCAGTCGATCAGCTTCGCCTGCTCGCTCCAGAAGGTGTCGCGGTGGTCGATGGACTGGCGGTAGAAGTCGGCGTAGGTGCTGTGTGCGGTCATTGTGGGTGTCTCCTCGGCATCTCTCTCGCCCTGCCAGGACAGCAGGTTTTGAATTCATAATTATTCATGACGGGCTTGCGGCAAACTGACGTGGCGGCCCTTGTTCCCTGCCAACAGGGCGCAGAATGCCGCTGGAATATGGATATGTCCGCAAGCGTCACACAGGCCTGTCACACTCCGAGGCCATGCAAACAGCGCAGCCCCCTGCCCCCACCTCCGTCCCTTTCCGCGAAGCCTTTTTGTTCTGGCTGAAGCTTGGGTTTATCAGCTTCGGCGGGCCGGCAGGCCAGATCGCCATCATGCACGCCGAGCTGGTGGAGCGGCGCCGCTGGATCAGCGAAAACCGCTTCTTGCACGCCCTCAACTACTGCATGCTGCTGCCCGGCCCGGAGGCGCAGCAGCTGGCCACCTACATCGGCTGGCTCATGCACCGCACCTGGGGCGGCATCGTGGCCGGGGCACTGTTTGTGCTGCCCTCGCTGTTCATCCTGATCGGGCTGTCATGGGTGTACCTGCGCTTTGGCGATGTGCCCGTGGTGGCGGGCATCTTCTATGGCATCAAGCCCGCCGTGACGGCGCTGGTGCTGCATGCTGCGCACCGCATCGGCACCCGCGCGCTCAAGAACGGCTGGATGTGGGGCATCGCTGCCGCATCGTTTGTGGCCATCTTTGCGTTCGACACGCCCTTCCCCGCCATCGTGCTGGCGGCCGGGTTGATCGGCTACTTTGGCGCGCAGCGCTGGCCCGCCGTGTTTGCGCTGGGGGGCGGCCATGCCAACGCCCACAAGGGCTATGGCCCGGCGCTGATCGATGACGACACGCCAACGCCTGCCCATGCGCGCTTTTCTCGCGTCCACCTGGTCAAGGTATTGTTGGCAGGGCTGGGGCTGTGGCTGGCGGCCATGGGCCTGCTGGTGGCCACGCAGGGCTGGCAAGGCACGCTCACGCAGATGGGCTGGTTCTTCACCAAGGCGGCCATGCTCACCTTTGGCGGCGCATATGCTGTGTTGCCTTATGTGTACCAGGGCGCGGTGGAGCACTACCAGTGGCTCAGCGGTCCGCAAATGATCGATGGGCTGGCCCTGGGCGAGACCACGCCCGGCCCGCTGATCATGGTGGTGGCGTTTGTGGGCTTTGTGGGCGGCTGGCTGCAGCAGGTGTGGGGGCAGGAAGCACTGTTCGCAGGCGCCGTGGCGGCGGCCACGGTCGTGACCTTTGTGACCTTTTTGCCCTCGTTCATCTTCATCCTGGCGGGCGGCCCGGTGGTGGAGGCCACGCACGGCAAACTGGGCTTTACCGCGCCGCTGTCAGCCATCACGGCTGCTGTGGTGGGCGTGATCCTGAACCTGGCGCTGTTCTTTGCCTACCACCTGCTGTGGCCGCAGGGCTTTGGCGGCCGCTTTGATGCCGTGTCGGCCGTCATCGCCGTGGGGGCGCTGGTGGCGCTGTTCCGCTTCAAGCTGGGCGTCATGCCGCTGCTGGGCGGCTGCGCGGTGGTAGGACTGGCGGTCAAGCTGGCTGTGCCCTACTTCGCCTGAGCGGAATTCACACCAACCACTATGATTTTGATAGCTGCTAGCGCATGAAAATTATGCGCTAGCAGCCGATTTGGCTCAAAACTGGTTATTTGATCAGCCCGAGTACGTCCTTGAACGCCGGGTGCTCGCAGCTGCCCAGCCATTCAAACGCCACCATCTCGGTGGTCACCAGCTCGGCGCCTGCGCCGGCCAGGCGGTCGAAGGCGGCGTCGCGGTTGCGTTCGGTGCGCGAGCCGCAGGCGTCGGTCACCACCCACACTTCAAACTCGTCATCGATCAGGTCCAGCGCGGTCTGCAGCAGGCAGACATGGGCTTCGCACCCCGCAATGACGATGGTGCCGCGCTCCGCCGCCAGCGGTGCGGGCTTTTGCAGGTGTTTGGGCAGGCTGCGTGCGTTGCCGCCCTGGGGCTTGGCCGGGGGGCGCAGCCATTCGCCCAGGCCTTCTTCGGCGGCGCTGAAGTGCATCTTGGCCAGGGTCTTCTGGCACAGGGCGCGCAGCGCGGCGTCGTTGGCGCCCAGGCGGGAGGGGTTTTGCTCGGTGCCCCACACGGGCACGTCCAGCATGCGGGCGATCTCGGCCAGGCGGCGGGCGTTGGCCAGCACGGCGGGGCCTTCGTAGATGGCGGGCATCAGGCGCTCCTGGTAATCGACCAGGACGAGTTGGGATTCGGTGGCGTCAAGCAGCATGGTGTGTTCGATCGTGTGCGTGTTCTGGAGTGCGCTGGCCGGTTCGGGGCGCTGAGGAATGGCGCATTGTCGCAGCCCGGCGGTGCCCCTTACGCAGCCAGGACCGACCGCAGCGCAGCCGCCAGCGGCCCGGCCATCGCCACCGCGTTGCTCGGGTGCGGAATGCAGTCCGTGCTCCACACCTCCCCCACCCCGGATTCGCGCATCGCCTGCAGTGCATCGCCCGCAAACAACGCATGCGTCACGGCCACATCCACCGAGGCGGCGCCCGCCTGCAACAGCAGCCGGGCAGCCAGCGCCAGCGTGCGGCCGGTGCTGGCCATGTCGTCCAGCAGCACCACGGCCCGGCCTTGGGCGTTGAGGGGGGGCAGCTCGATGACCACCTGCCGGTCACCATGGCGCACCTTGGTGCAGACGGCATGGTCAAAACCGTGGCGGGCGGCGGCCTGGGCGATCCACTGGGCGGATTCGCCGTCGGGCCCCACCAGCAGCGCATTCGGTCGGCGCTCAGCAATCAGGTCGGCCAGCGGCTCGGCGCCGCTGCGCACCACGGCCCGCGGCACGGGGATGGCCTGCTCCAGCCGGTCGATGCGGTGCAGGTGCGGGTCCACGGTGATGACGGCATCGAACAGACCGGCCAGAAAGCCGCCCACCACCTGCTGGCTCACGGCCTCGCCGGGGTGGAAAGCGATGTCCTGCCGCATATAGGCCAGGTACGGCGCCACCAGCGTGAGGTGCTGCACGCCCAGGCTGCGGGCCGTGCGGGCGGCCAGCAGCAGCTCCACCAGCTTTTCATTGGGCTGGTGCAGGCTGCGCAGCAGCACGGCTTGGCGTGGCAACTGGCCTGCAGCATCCACGGGCAGGCGCAGCTTGAGTTCGCCATCGGGGAAGCGGTGGCGCTCAATGGCACAGGCCGTCAAACCCGCAGCCTGTGACAGGCGCAGCGCAGGCGCGGCTTCGTCGTCGAAATACAGCACACAAGCGGCTTCTGGCAACGCCATGGTCAGAACTCCACAAACACGCGC
Source organism: Acidovorax sp. Root70 (assembly GCF_001428225.1). Taxonomy (NCBI): domain Bacteria; kingdom Pseudomonadati; phylum Pseudomonadota; class Betaproteobacteria; order Burkholderiales; family Comamonadaceae; genus Acidovorax; species Acidovorax sp. Root70. The sequence continues at coordinate 142,965 of NZ_LMHQ01000028.1, read as the reverse complement.
GGCACCTCGTCGGCCGTGCCCAAGCGGTACCCGCTGTCGCGCTCGCACGCGTGGCGCGCGAACTCCAGGTCGGCTGGGTAGCTGGCGTGCACGCGGTACAGCAGGTCGCCGGCGGCCACGGTGTCGCCCAGCTTGTGCATCAGGTCCACGCCGGCGCCAGGCACCTTGGGGGCGCCGGCCAGGCGGGCCACGCGGGCGATCTGGTAGTTGTCGATGCCGGCCACCACGCCGCTGGCGGGTGCCACCACGTCGAGCGTCAGCGCACCCAGCGCCGGGTGGTTGTGGTCAAACCCTGTGGCGCCCTGGGCGGCGATGATGGCGTTCATGCGCGCCAGCGCCCGGCCCGAGTCGAGGATGTCGCGCGCAATCGCATAACCGTCGCCGCCGCGCACATCGGGGTCGCATTCGATCAGGCGCCCGGCCAAGCGCAGCGCCTTTTGCCGCAGGTCGTCGGGCGCGCGCGGGTCGTTTTGCAGCACGCGCATCACGTCGCGGGCCTCCAGCACCGGGCCCACGCCTTTGCCCACGGGCTGGCGGCCGTCGGTGATGACCACGTCCAACGACAGGCCCATGCGCCGTGCCACATATTCAAACAGGCGGCGCAGGCGTTGCGCGTCAGGCATGGACCGCACCTTGGCCGTGGGGCCGATGGGAATGTCGAGCACCAGGTGCGTGGCCCCCGCTGCTACCTTTTTGGACAGGATGGACGCCACCATCTGCCCGGCCGAGTCGATGGACAGCGGCCGCTCCACCGAGATCAGCACATCGTCGGCGGGCGACAGGTTGGCGGTGCCCCCCCAGGCCAGGCAGCCCCGGTAGTCACGCACGATGTCGGCCAGCTGCTCCAGCGGCAGCTCTACCTTGGCCAGCACCTCCATGGTGTCGGCCGTGCCAGCGGGCGAGGTGATGGCGCGCGACGAGGTCTTGGGGCACAACATGCCGTGCGCTGCCACGATGGGCACCACCAGCATGGTGGTGCGGTTGCCGGGGATGCCGCCGATGCAGTGCTTGTCCACCACCAGCGGTTCGTGCCAGTCCAGGCGCCGGCCGCTGTTCACCATGGCGTCGGTCAGAAAGAAAACCTCCTCCCGGTCCAGCTCGCTGCGGTGGCAGGCCACCACAAAGGCGGTGAGTTCGATCTTGGAATACCGATGGTCGGCAATGTCGCGCACGATGGCGCCAAAGTCCTCGCGGGTGAGGCGCTCGCTGGCGATCTTGCGGAACAGCGCGCCCATTGACTCAGGCGGCTCGGCCTGGGCCACCGACACGGTGTGGCCGTTGTCCACGCCCAGCTGGGCAAACGCGTCTTCCGACAGGCCGAGTTCATTGCAACCCACGATGGCGAGGTCATCCACCACATTGACCGTGGCCAGAATACGGCGGCCGTTGGCGCGCACCTCGATCTTGGACAGGGCCTGGAAGCCCTCGGCCCGGTACACAGCGCAGTCGCGGTGGAGGTACGCCACGTTCTCGCGCCAGGTGTCGATGGCCACGCGGCGCAAGGCCAGCTGGGAGCGGGGTGGCGTGCCTGCGGGGTCGGCCGAGGCGACGCTCGGGTTGACCAAGGGAGCGGAAGGGGACGGGGTGGTGGGCTCAGCGTGCATCGCACCAGCCTATACCGAAAATGCCCGCACAGGCTGCGGGATCACCCCGGGTCAGCGGGTTCGGGCCCTCATCTCCGGACTTGCTTGATATGCGTCAAGCAAAACCGGTCACGGCGCCGCAGCCGGCTGCAACCGCAGCAAGCGCCCTTGCGGGCTGTCGGTCAGCAGGTACAGCAGGCCGTCTGGCCCCTGGCGCACGTCGCGAATGCGCTCACCGTTGCCTTGCAGCAGCCGTTCTTCCTTCTGCACCTTGCCACCCGCCACCTCCAGCCGGTGCAGGGTGCCAAACTTGAGCGACCCGACAAACAGGCTGCCTTGCCACGCCGCGCCGTAGCGCGTACTGGTCAGAAACGCCATGCCCGACGGTGCAATGGAAGGCACCCAGTAATGCAGAGGCTGCTCCATCCCGGCCTTGGCCGCGCCCTCGCCGATCTTGCCGCCGCCATAGTTCTCGCCATAAGTGATAACAGGCCAGCCGTAATTGCGCCCGGGCTGGGGCTGATTGATTTCATCACCGCCCTGCGGACCATGTTCGTGCATCCACAGCTTGCCGTCGGGGCCCATCGTGGCGCCCTGGGGGTTGCGGTGGCCGTAGCTCCAGATCTCGGGCAAGGCGCCGGGCTGCCTCACATAAGGGTTGTCGGGCGGCGCTGCTCCGTCGGGGGTTATGCGGATGATCTTGCCATGGTGGTTGTCGAGCTTTTGGGCGTCGTCCTTGCGGTGGTAGCGCTCGCCCAGCGCCACAAACAGGTTGCCGTCACCGGCCTGGGCAATGCGGCAGCCGAAGTGCAGCGCGCTCTCTACCTTGGGCCGCTGGCTGAAGATGACGCGCACGTCCTGCAGGCTGCCGGCATCTGGCGACAAGGTGGCGCGCGCCACCGCCGTGCTGTTGCCTGCCGCGCCACCCGCTGCGGGCTCTGCAAAGCAAAAGTAGATGCGGCGGTTGCGGGCAAAGTCGTTGTCGGTCACCACGTCCAGCAGGCCGCCCTGCCCACCCGCTGCCACCGGCGGCACCCCAGCCAGCGGAGAGCCCACCTGCCCGGCCGCGCTAATCACGCGCAGGCGCCCGGGCCGCTCGGTCACCAAAAACTGCCCGCCGGGCAAAAAGGCCACGGCCCACGGATGGGCCAGGCCGGTGGCTATGGGTACCAGCGATACGGCGGGCGTTGGCGCAGTTTGGGCCTCAGCCCCCATGTGTACGCCTACCACTATCAAAAACATAGCTGCTCGCGCTTTGTGCACTAGCACCTTGCGCCAATTTGGTGTCCAACCCATGCTATCAAGCTCCTCTTGGTGCGTGACCTCGCCTCCCATGGTCCCTGGGGCAGTGCAAAGCCTGGCTGGCGCGCATCCTGCAGGCTGCCGCCATCAGTGAAAACGCAGGGCAACTCCATTTATCTGAATCAAATCAACAGCTTGCGAAAACGCTTATTTTTGATAAATAACCATACCGTGTTACCCTTCGCCCCCATGTCCAGATGGTTTTGCATCCTCATCCTCGCCTGCGCCACCGCTGCGCACGCCGCGCCCCAGGGCACCAATTCTGACGATATGGACCGCTTGCTCGCGGACAAAGGGCTGTTCACCCGACTTGAAGACGTGAGCCACAAGGTGGCCGACAAGGCCCAGAACGTGGCAGGCCGCGCGGGCGACCTGGTAGTCAACGCCATGGGTTTTTTGGGCGTGCCCTACAAGCGGGGCGGCAACAGTGCCGAAACCGGGTTTGACTGCAGCGGCTTCGTGCGCGCCATCTATGAACAGACGGTGGGCCTGATGCTGCCTCGCCGTGCAGACCAGCAGGCAGCCGCTACCCAGGTCATCGACAAGAAAGAACTTCAACCCGGCGACCTGGTGTTCTTCAACACCATGCGCCGCAATTTCAGCCATGTGGGCATTTATGTGGGCGACGGCAAGTTCATCCACTCGCCCCGCAGCGGTTCCGAAATTCGGGTCGAAGACATGGGCATCGCCTACTGGGCCCGCCGCTTCAATGGCGCACGCCGCGTGACACCGGCTGAAGGCGTGGAAAGCGCCCAAGCCCCGCAGACACAGCGATAAGCAGGCCTGCGGGTTTAGGCGCTGTGGAGCGTCATGGCTTGACCACGTAGACCGTCTCGGTGCTGCGGATCGGGCCGCCGGTGATGTTGACCGGGCCTGCGGACGGATCACCCCGCAACAACGCCTTGGCGGCCGCCATGTCGGCTTGATAACGTGCCCGGGCCTCGGACTCGCAACCCTTGCGCTCCGCCACCGGCATGGCCCGGCACTCTTCCAGACTCACCTTCAGCCCGCCCCCCGCCTCGCGGATGGCCGACTGGTAACGTTGCTGCGGCGTGGCGTCTGGCACCGCACCACGGGACAGCGATGCCTCGTCGCTCTGAGCCTGTGCGACGGTGGGCAGCGCCAGAGCGCCACCCAAAGTGCATGCAACGACCAGCAAGGCGGCTGGCCGTTTCCACAGCCGGAGCAACCCGTGCGGATACGGGCGGCGCGCTGCTTGTGCAGTAAGGGGCAACGAAGAAACGGTTGAAGCTGTGAACATAGGGGTTACACCTTTCTGTCGATCAGGGATGGCATGAGTGGCTGCGGCGATTCGGGAGGCCAAGGAGGGCATCGGGCCACGCCACCGGATGCCCCACTGTAGCCCCGCGCCCCACCCCACAGCGCCAGCACCGGCCGCGCTACCATGTCGGACACCACCCACAGGGCGTTGCCATGCACCACACCCCCGCACTGCCTCCAGATGCCGCCACAGCGCACGACAAAGGCTATCTGAGGCGCCTGCTGTCAGAACGCAACCAGACCCCCACCCACGACGCCGGGGCGATTGACGCGGCCATCGAGGAAGCCTTTGTCCGCAATGTCGCGATCCTGGTGCTCGACATGTGCGGCTTTTCCCGGATCACCCAGAGCCACGGCATCATTCATTTTCTGGCCATGATCCACCAGATGGAGCAGGCCGCCCGCCCTGCTATCGAGGGCAATGGCGGCGAGGTCATCAAGCAGGAGGCAGACAACCTGTTTGCCGTGTTCGCCACCCCCGAACAAGCCCTGGAGGCCGCGCTGGACACCCTGCGCGCCTTGGGCGCCATGAACACTGTGCTGCCCCCGGAGCGCACACTGAACGTGAGCGCGGGCATCGGCTTCGGCCCCACCCTGGTGATTGCGCGTGAAGACCTGTTTGGCCCGGAGATGAACTGCGCCTGCAAGCTGGGCGAAGACATCGCCATGGCCAACGAGATTCTGCTCACGCAGGCGGCCTGGGCCAGCCTGCCTGCCGGTCGTTATGTCTGTGCCCGCACCGAGCACCAGATCTCGGGCATGGATCTGCAGGCGCACCGGTTTGAGCGCTGCCTTTTCGAACGCCCGTTGCGACCCCTGGCACTCCAATCGCCCAGCACATCCCTGCCTGCGGGACGCTGACAGGGGGCATTGTCCGACAGCGGTTTGACTGCCTTATCTGTAAAGTGACTCCATCGTCTGGACCAACTATTAAGGGGAACAACATGCTGTCACTGCTGGGGATGCTGCTGATTGGTTTGGTGGTGGGTTTCATCGCCCGCGCCATCAAGCCAGGGGACGACAAATTGGGCTGGATCATGACGGCGCTGCTGGGGGTGGCGGGCTCGTTTCTGGCCAGCTATGTGGGCATGGCGATGGGCTGGTACGCCCAGGGGGACAGCGCTGGCTGGATCGCCTCGGTGCTCGGGGCCGTCGCCCTGCTGGTGGTGTATGGCTTGGTCAAGGGCAAATCCTGAACGGCATGTGCATCATTTGCTGATCACACTCCACTGCTGTCACCCACACTTTGCCAACCATGCCCACTTCGCTACAGATGGCCGCTGGAGACCCTGAACTGGCCGCAACGGTGCGCCGTGCGCGCAAGCTGCTGCACCGCCGCGCCGTCGTGGCGGCAGCCGCCAGCATGGTACCGGTGCCAGGGCTCGACTGGGCGGTGGACGCCGCCCTGCTCTCACGCCTGATCCCGCAGATCAACGCCGAGTTCGGCCTGTCGGCCGAGCAGATCGACCGGCTGGACCCGAAGAAGCGGGAGCAGGTGCAAAAGGCGGTGGGCTTGGTGGGGTCTGTGCTCATTGGCAAGCTGATCACCCGCGAACTGGTCCTCCGCGCCACCCAGACCGTGGGGCTGCGGCTGAGCACGAAGCAAGTGGCCAAGTATGTGCCCCTGGCCGGCCAGGCCATTGCGGCCACCATCGGCTACGCCACGCTGCGCTACCTGGGGGAGCAACATCTGCGCGACTGCATCCGCGTGGTGCAACAGGCGCAACTGCGATTGCCGCCGCCTGCGTCAGCGTCGGCTGGCAAACGCTGACGCCTCAGAGCCTGACGGCGGAAAGCAAAAAGGGCCCGAGGGCCCTTTTTGCTTGGTTGCACCGCTGATCGGCTTCGCATCAACTCGCCGAGCAGACAAAGCTGCTGGCATCTTCCACACTGCCCGAGCCCTTGTACTTGGCAAACTGCGGGTAGGGGCACAGCGGCCGCGTGCGGTTGGGGAAGTCAGTGTTTGCAGGCAGTGCCTTCGCCGCAATGCTTTGCGGAGCAATGCCCTTCTCCACCCAGTCCACCATGGTCTGGACCGAGTCGAAGTTGTCGGTAGCTGGCCCGCCCGAGCAGTGGTTCATGCCCGGCACCAGGAAGGTCCGCGCAAAGTTCTGCGTTGCCGCCACACCGCCGTTGTTGGCCGCCAGGCGTTCGTAGTAGTCCACTGTGTCAAACGCCGAGAAGATCGGGTCGGACATGCCGTGGATGAACAGCAGCTTGCCGCCGCGCTGCTTGTAGGCCGCCAGTTTGTCATCGGCATAGGTGTCGTAGATGGCCGAATACGCCGCCATGCGTGCGGGGTCGGTGTCGAAGTTGAAGGCCAGCGGGTTGAACGAGAGATCGGGCGGCGTGAAGAACTCGTTGACCAGTGCATCCACCATCAGCGTGATGTAGCGCGCATCGGGCGTGGCCGTGGTCGAGTTGCCCAGCGTCCACGACCGCCAGCCCGGTGCCGCCAGGCCGGCGTCCCACGGCTGGCCGGTGTACAGCGCCTTGCCGGCGGAGTTGCGGGGCCCGGCAAACACGCTCTTGAGCGCACCCACCTGGGCGGACGACAGGCAGCTGTCGGTCTTGCCGCCCGTGCATTGCAGCACGGCGGGGTCAAACGCCTTGCAAGCATTGACGTTCTGGGCCAAGCCGTCCACCACACCGTCAGCGGCGTCGCAGGTGGCATTGACGGCAGTGGCTACCAGTTTGAGGTCGCTGTTGCTGAAGGCCTTGGAGAGGATGCGGTTGCCACTGGCATCCTGCGGCGCAATGGCGTTGAACTGGATGGTGTTCCACATCGCGGCCACGGTGGCGCCGCTGGACACGCGCATGGCGGGCGCCCCGGCGGTGATGCCGTCAAAGTAGTCCGGGAACCGCTGCGAGAACATCATGCCCTGGCGCCCACCGCCTGAGCAGCCCGAGAAGTAGGAGTAGTCCGGCTTGCGGCCGTAGCGCGTGCTGATGAGCGACTTGGAGGCCACGGCTGTCTTGTCGTAGGAGTTGTAGGCATGGTCGATGCGCGCCTGCGGGTCGGCGCCAAAGCTGGCGCTGGTGCCGGTGTGGCCCGCATCAGTGGACACCACCGCAAAGCCCTGCCCCAGCGGCGACGGCGTGCCGCCCGAAATGCTGGAGCTGAGCGAGGTGTCGCGCAGGATGCCGTCGTTGCCGCCCCCGCCGATGAACAGAAAGCGCCCGTTCCAGCGGTCGGGCAGGCTGAGCTGAAAACCGATCGCATAGTTCTTGCCATCCACACCCACACGCGGGTTGATGGCGCCCGTGACCACGCAGTGCCCGGGCAAAAAGTCACCCGTGGCAGCACCACCGGGGCGGCGCGTGCCGGGTGGCACATAGCTGGTGGACAAGTTGGTGTTGCTGAGCTGCGCGTTGGTGCTCAACGCGGCGCAAGCGGCGGCCGGGTTGGCGCTTTCGGTCACCAGCACGGCGTTGCCGCCGCCGCAGGCACTGAGCAACAGTGGCAGCAGCATGGCGGCGGGCAGCGCAACGCGTTGCGCGATGGGGGTGTCCAATGACAGGGATGGCATGGTGGTCTCCTCGGTGAATCGGTCTTGTGGGGGTGAACCATTGGCGCAGGATCGCCCGGCGACGGCCGTCAGGGCGTCGCTGAGAGAGGTGCGTGGATTTTTTGGGAATTGAAGGGCGTTGCCCCTATCGCCTGGCGCCGCCCTGCGAGCGGAATGCGTAGCGCCCGGCAATAACGAGGCAGTGCCGACTCAGTCGGCCTTGAAGCCCGTGGCGGCCACGGCCTTGCCCCAGGTCACCGTGTCGGCCGCGATGATGCGGGCGAACTCTTCGCGGTTGGTGCCCGTCACGCGGAAGCCGGCCTCTTCCATCTTGGCCTTGCCCTCGGGCGACTGCACGGCCTTGATGATGTCGGCGCTCAGCTTGGCGACGATCTCGGGGGGCGTCTTGGCCGGGGCCACGATGCCAAACCAGGAGTTGAACTCCAGGCTGGGGTAGCCCTGCTCCTTGATGGTGGGCACATCGGGCAGTGCGTTGGACCGGGTACCGCCTGTGGTGCCCAGCGCCACCAGCTTGCCGGCCTTCACGTTGGGCGCGGCCAGGCCCACGCTGGCAAACACGCCCTGCACGTCACCGCTGAACAGGCCGCCCAGTGCATCGGTGGTGTTCTTGTAATGCACCGGTTCGGGCTTGAGCTTCACGGCCTCGCCAAACATGAAGGCACCGAAGTGACCGGGTGTACCCGCGCCAAAGGTGGCCAGGAACAGGCCCTTTTGCTGCTGGGTCCAGGTCACAAAGTCCTTCACATTGCGCGAGGGCACCTTTTGCGGGTTGACCAGCAACGCAAAGTCGGCGGTGACCACCTGGCTCACAGGTGCAAAGTCCTTTTGCGGGTCGTACGGCAGCTTGTTGTAGCTGCTGGGCGCAATGCTGAGCTGGCCGGTTTCGCCCAGCATCAGTGTGTAGCCATCGGGGGTGGCACGTGCGGCCTCGGTCGCAGCGATCAGGCCACCGGCGCCGGGCTTGTTGTCCACGATCACGCCCAGGTTGCCCCAGCCTTCAGACAGCTTCTGCGCCAGCAGCCGCGCGACGATGTCCGGCCCCGTGCCTGCTGGAAAGCCCACGATGATGCGCACCGGCTTATTGGGGTAGCCCGCCGTCTGCGCCAGGGCGCCGGTGGCAGGGGCCAGGCCCGCCACCACCGTGGCTGCCAGGCAGACACTGCGCAAGGCGTGGCGACGGGAGAGTCCACAGGACAAGGTGCGGGTGAACGTGGAAAGAGAGGTCATGACAAGGTCTCCAGGGTGTTGTTGTGTGCTGTCGGTCATCAAAAAAAGAAATACGGGACTGCGGTGCGGCTACATCAGCTCCCAGAACCGCATGGCCACGGCATCGGGAAACCGCGCGCCCGTGCCGGTGAACATGCGCTCCCCGATCCATCGCAGCGCGGGAGACGCGGTCTCGAACTGGGGGCTGCAGCGAAAGTAGATCTGCGCCGGGTCTACCGCCTCGCCACGCACCAAGCGGGCCATCAACTCGGGCGGGCCAGACCGCACGGCGCGGTTTTGCACATAGATCAGGTCCCCGCCGTCGGCCTCCAGCGTGTAGCGCGCGTCCAGCTCGGCCAGGGTGTCGCTCACGATGAGCTGAAAATCCGCCCCGCCAGGCATCACCCTGGCCTGCCAGCCGTCGCCCAGGGCCTTCCCACCCAGGATGGGGATGAGCCGGCGCAGGCCGTGCACGGTGCGGCCTACCTCCTGGGGCGCGCCCACCTCCACACGCAGGTCGGCAAAAAATCGCAAACGGGGTTCCACAAAGGGCACGGGTTCGGTCATGGGCTCCATCTTTCGGGTGTCTGGCCAGGGGCTGGCACATGCCGGGCGGCGTGTACCCGGCCTGGTTCGGGTTGCACCTAGCGTAAATCCCGTGGTGCTTGACCCCTGTCATCCCTGAAGATGACAGCCATGGCAACGCCCACCCGGCACACCCCGCGCAACCCATGAGGCACTGGCTCCCTGCAAGCACCTCGGGCGGCGGCATCGCGCCCCCGCCCAACCTCACGGGCTCGGCCTTGGGCGCCATGGTTCACCAGCTGGGCGACGACGGGTTTGCCTGCGGCATGCTGCAGGAGCTGGCACCCGTGCTGCCCGCAGCGTCGTGGTCGGTGTACCGCACCGGGCGCCATTGCAAGCCCACCTTGTTCATGTCGGCCAGTTACGGCATTCCAGACACCACGCAGGACTGCTGGTGGGCGTACCTGTCGGGCCCCTACCGCACCGACCGCACCTGGGGCCGCTCGCTGGACGATGCCGCCCCCACCGAAGCGCCCACCCAGTTGTGCCACCTGACGGCGCCCGAGGTGGACGCTGAGCACCGCGCCCGCGTGTACGAAGCCCATGGCGTCGCCGAGCGGGTGTCGGTGGTGGAACACGAGAGCGATGGCTCGGTCTTTGCCGTCAACTTCTACCGCCACCAGCACCAAAAGCCGTTTCAGGACCGGCAGATCAGCGACTTTGAGGGCATGGCCCCCGTGCTGCTGGCGCTGACCCGCAAACACATCGCCTTGGCCCAGCGCCCCGGCGTGCTGCAACCCGCACTGCAGCCCTCGCCCCAGGCCACGGCCCCCGCGCTGTCCCACAGCCTGCCCGCGCTGCGCGAACGCCTGCTGCGCGCCCACGCGGGGCTGACCGAGCGCGAGCTGGACGTGTGCGCCCGCCTGCTCCAAGGCATGACGCAGGAAGGCATTGCCTGCGACCTGGGCCTGAGCCTGCCCACCGTCAAAACCTACCGCAACCGCGCATTCAGCCGCCTGGGCATCCACTTTCGCAACGAGCTGTTTGCGTTGGCGCTGGGCACCCAACGCAGCGCTTAGCGTTCAACGCCGCTCAGGGCATGGGCACAATGCCAGCCCATGCCCAGCCTGCCGCCGTCACCCGTTCCACCCACGCCCCCCGCAGGCCGTGCCCACGTGGTCGCGCAATGGGCCCAGGCCCTGCGCAACCGGGCTGACAGTGCCGCCCTGCAGCAGCTGCCCCCGCTGACCGACGCCGAGGCCTCGCAGGTCATGGCCCAGCTGCGGGGCGATGGCGGGCACCGGCCGGGCCACAGCGCGGCGCCCGCCACGCCCGGCACACCCGATGGCGTCATCCCCGGCCAGTTTCGCCCGCGCATCACCCTCATGACCCTGGGCCGGGGCGACGGCCTGCTGGGCATGGCCCCCCAGGGCAAGCTGGGCCCGCGCGGTGACAGCGTGACGCTGGTGCAGATCGACTGGACCTACCGCACCGACAGCGGCGCCACCTGGCAGACGCCCGCGCCCACCTCCATCCTCAACGCGCGCCCGGCCCCGGTGCAAGACCTGTTCGACACCGGTGGCCCGGTGGCGCGCATGCAGCGCAACCTGGCCGCCGAGGCCGATGCCATGGACCGCGTGTGGGACCTGGGCCTGACCCCCGTGGACCCAAAAAGCCTGCAGTGGCGCCACCGCGCTGCCGCTGCCACGCTGGGGCCCGTGTGGACCCTGGCGCAAGAGGCGCACTTTGGCGACTTCTGGGCCGACGTGGTGCCCCAGCTGCGCACCGAAGGCTGGAGTGTGGTGGTACAGCCCGGCTTTGCGCACGAAAGCGTGCCCGTGCAGCGCTGGAAGCTGCTGATCGCCCCCGACACCGGCGAGCTGCTGAGCAAGGAAGTGGACGGGCCGCTGGCCGTACGCGAGCGCCCCGTGCAAAAGCTCATGCTGCCCGAGCGCGAGGGCGCCTGGCTGCTCAGCCTGGGCATCGAGATCGACGGTGAAACGCTGGATCTTGCCCCCATGCTGGCCGACCTGCTGCGCCGCGACGCCCGCTGGCTGAACGGGCGGCAGATGGCCGCCATCGATGACATCGCCATCATTTCGCTGCGTGCGCCCGGCGGCAAGCGCATCGAGGCGCCGGCCGGGCCGCTCAAGGCCATCGTGGGCGCCATGGTGGACCTGCTGACCGACCCCACCCGCAAACAACTCAAGGATGGCGACCCGCTGCGCCTGGGCGCCTGGGAGGCCCGCCGCATCGAGGCCCTGCGCGCCGGGCTGGTGCAGGCGCACCGCGTGGGCACGGTGAACGGCTGGAGCAACGACTGGCAGTTGCAGGGCGATGTGGGTTTGGCCCAGCTCGCCAAGCGCCTGCGCTCTATCGGCACGCCCCAGCCCGTAGCAGCGCCGCAGGGCCTGCAGGTGCAGTTGCGCCCCTACCAGCTCGAAGGCCTGGCCTGGCTGCAGTACCTGCGCGCGCAAGGCCTGGGCGGCATTCTGGCCGACGACATGGGCCTGGGCAAGACCGCACAGGCGCTGGCCCACGTGCTGACCGAAAAAGAGGCCGGGCGGCTGAGTCGCCCGGCCCTGGTGGTGCTACCCACCTCGCTGCTCTTCAACTGGCAGGCCGAAGCCGCCCGCATGGCGCCCAGCCTGCGCGTGCTGGCCCTGCATGGCGCCGACCGCAGCAAACGCTACCTGCACATCGCCGACCATGACCTGGTGCTGACCACCTACCCGCTGCTGTGGCGCGATGTGGAGGCACTGGCCGCGCAGCCTTTTCACTTGCTGATCCTGGACGAAGCCCAGATGGTGAAGAACGCCGGCAGCCGCAGCGCCCGCGCCCTGCGCAAGCTGCAGGCGCCGCACCTGCTGTGCCTGACCGGCACGCCGCTGGAGAACCACCTGGGCGAGCTGTGGGCGCAGTTCGACTTTTTGATGCCAGGCTTTCTGGGCGATGTGCGCAGCTTCAACGCCCGCTGGCGCAAGCCCATCGAAGAAAACGGCGAAACCTTGCGCGCCCAGCTGCTGTCGCAGCGCGTGCGCCCCTTCATCCTGCGCCGCCGCAAGCAGGACGTGGCCACCGAACTGCCGCCGCGTACCGAAACCACCTTGCGCGTGCAGCTGCAAGGCAAGCAGCGTGAGCTGTACGAGGCCGTGCGCACCACCGCCGACAAACAGGTGCGCCGTGCGCTGGAGCGCCAGGGTTTTGAAGGCTCGCAAATCGCCATCCTGGACGCGTTGCTCAAGCTGCGCCAGGTCTGCTGTGATCCGCGACTCGTCAAAGGAACCACGAAAACGGCTCACACCATGGAGCGCGCCAAGCTCGAACTGCTGGCCGACCTGCTGCCCGCCCTGGTCGACGAAGGCCGCCGCGTTCTGGTGTTCTCGCAGTTCACCGAAATGCTGGCGCTGGCGGCCGAGATGCTCGACACCCTGGCCCTGCCCTACCTCACCCTCACAGGCCAGACGCCGCCCCGCCAGCGCGGCGCGGTGGTGCGGCAGTTCCAGGCGCAGGGCGACGCAAGTGCCGCCATCCTGCTGGTAAGCCTCAAGGCCGGTGGCCTGGGCCTGAACCTCACGGCCGCTGACACCGTGATCCACCTGGACCCGTGGTGGAACCCCGCCGTCGAAGAACAGGCCACCGCCCGCGCCCACCGCATCGGGCAGGACCAGCCGGTGTTTGTCTACAAGCTGGTGGTGGAAGGCAGCATCGAGGAGCGCATGCTGGAGCTGCAGGCCCGCAAAGCCGCGCTGGCCCAGGGCGTTCTGGGGCACGATGCCGATGGCGCGGTCAAGTTCAGCGAGGCCGATCTGCATGCGCTGCTGGCGCCCCTGACCGAACCCGCCAACAACCCGCTGGGCATCCCCGGCGAAGACGCGCTGCGCTGGGGCGGTACGGGCAAACGGCGACCCCGGCCGCTGCAGCCACCTGAAATCTGAAACCTGAGTTTTGGGCGTTTTTGCCTTGTAGCGCTAGTAAATCATGCGCTGACAGCTATCAATAGATGAGCACATTCATCCGTGCGGTGAGCCTTGCGCAAAAGCGCAGAATTCAAAAGCAAGCTTCGGAGTGCGCCCCACAGCCTCCGTCCCTAGAGTGCATGGCATTGCAACCCACCTAGTGAGCCGTGCACCATGATGAACGTGTCCACCCTTCTGCCCCACAGCGCCCCCATGCCCACACGCCACCGCCCCAACACCAAAGCCGCGCAGGCAGCCGCCACCCAGGCCGACCCGCGCTGGGCGGCGGTGGTAGAGCGCAGCACTGGGGCCGATGGAACGTTCTGGTACTCGGTGCAGACCACGGGCGTGTACTGTCGCCCCAGCTGCACGTCGCGCACACCCCGGCCGGAGAACGTGCTGTTCCATGCCAGTTGCGACGATGCGGAGCACGCCGGGTTTCGCCCCTGCCAGCGCTGCAAGCCGCGCCAGGCCACCGCGCTGTCGCACCACGCGGCGCTGGTGACGGAGGCCTGCCGCATCATCGAAAGCGCCGCGCCCGGTGATGCCCCCACGCTCGATGCACTGGCAGCGCGTGTGGGCCTGAGCGCCTCGCACCTGCACCGCATCTTCAAGCAGGCCACGGGCCTCACCCCCAAGGCCTATGCAGTGGCCCAGCGCGCGCAGCGGCTGCGCAGTGCGCTCGACAGCCCGACCACGGACTCGGTGACGGACGCCATCTATGGCGCGGGCTACCAGTCCAGCAGCCGGTTTTACGAACAGTCGGCCCAGGTGCTGGGCATGCGGCCCAGCCAGTACCGTGCGCGGGGTGCGTCGCAAGACATCCGCTTTGCCATCGGCCAATGCTCGCTGGGCGCGATTCTGGTGGCGCAAAGCGACCGTGGTATCTGCGCGATCTTGCTGGGCGACGACCCCGATGCGCTGCTGCGCGAGCTGCAGGACCGGTTTGCGCAGGCCCGCCTGATCGGCAGCGACGCCGCGTTTGAAGCCCTGGTGGCGCAGGTGGTGGCGTTTGTCGAGGCCCCGGGCCTGGGGCTGAACCTGCCGCTGGATGTGCGCGGCACCGCGTTCCAGCAGCGGGTGTGGCGGGTGCTGCAGGCCATACCGGCCGGGCAGACGGCCAGCTATGCCGAGGTGGCCCAGCGCATTGGTAGCCCCAAGGCCGTGCGGGCCGTGGCCCAGGCCTGCGCGGCCAATGGGCTGGCAGTGGCCATCCCGTGCCACCGGGTGGTGAAGAGCGATGGCGCGCTGTCGGGCTACCGCTGGGGCGTTGAGCGCAAACGCGCCCTGCTGGCGCGCGAGTCCGAAACAGAAGCGGCTCCTCTGCACACGGAGAAGGTGGCATGAGCGGGGCGGCTCTTTCGACTCTTTCTACACCCGGCACTCCAGCGGACGGCCTGTGGCATCAACGCGCGGCTGCCATCGACTGGCAGGCCGCCACCGAGGCCTTGCACCAGCAAGGCAATGCCGTGCTGCACCAACTGCTGGACGCCACCGAATGCACCGCCCTGGCGCAGTTGTACGGCCACGCGCAAGAGGGCACCTTTCGCAGCCGCGTGGTGATGCAGCGCCACGGCTTTGGCCAGGGTGAATACCGGTACTTCAGCTACCCGCTGCCCGACCTGGTGGCGGGTCTGCGCGAGGCGCTGTACCCGCATCTGACCCCCATCGCCAACCAATGGAACGCCGCGATGGGCACCGACGTGCGCTACCCCGTGCAACATGCCGACTTCATCGCCCGTTGCCACGCCGCCGGCCAGGTGCGCCCCACCCCGCTGCTGCTGCAGTACGGGTCGGGCGACTACAACTGCCTGCACCAGGACCTGTATGGCGAGCATGTGTTTCCGCTGCAGGTGGCCATCCTGCTGTCGGAGCCGGGGCGCGACTTTACCGGCGGTGAGTTCGTGCTGACCGAACAGCGCCCGCGCATGCAGTCGCGGGCCGAGGTGGTGCCACTTTCGCGCGGCGACGCCGTGGTGTTTGCCGTGCACCACCGCCCCGTGCAGGGCACGCGCGGGCCGTACCGCGTGCAGATGCGCCATGGCGTGAGCCGCCTGCGCAGCGGGCAGCGGCACACGCTGGGCATCATCTTTCATGATGCTGAGTGACGCCGCGCCCGCAGCACCCACAGTGCCCTTGCGGACAGCCCCTCGCCCACAATGACCGATGCCATGACCGCCAGCCTGTTCGACGACCCACCCCAGCCCGCCGGGCCACCCGAAGTGCTGGAGCCCGGCGCCGTAGTGCTGCGCGGCTTTGCGCTGGCCCAGGCGGCGGAGTTGCTGGCTGCGGTGCAGCAGGTCACCGCCCAGGCACCCTTAAGGCACCTGGTGACCCCCGGCGGCCTGACCATGTCGGTGGCCATGACCAACTGCGGCGCGCTGGGCTGGGTGAGTGACCGCAGCGGCTACCGCTATGACCCCATCGACCCGCAGACCGGCCAGCGTTGGCCCGCCATGCCGCTGCTGTTTCGCCAACTCGCGCGCGAAGCCGCTGTAACAGCTGGCTTCGCCGGTTTTGCGCCCGATGCCTGCCTCATCAACCGCTATGCCCCCGGCACGCGCCTGTCACTGCACCAGGACCGCGACGAAGGCAACTACGCCCACCCCATCGTGTCCGTGTCGCTGGGCGTTCCGGCGATGTTTCTGTGGGGCGGCGCGCAGCGGGCGGACAAGACCCGCCGCATCGCGCTGCTGCACGGCGATGTGGTGGTGTGGGGCGGGTCGGCGCGGTTGCGCTTTCATGGAGTGCTGCCCTTGCCCGAGGCGCACCACCCGTTGACGGGTGCGCATCGCATCAACCTCACGTTCAGAAAGGCCGGTTGAGGTCGTCTCAGCGACCCCGCTGAGCTCAGCGCGTGGCGTAGCCGGTCCAGCCGCCAATGGACGCCAGCAGCTTGTCGGCCTGGGCGCGCCCCTTCAGATCCTGGGCGATGGTGAGCTGCCGCCCGCCCCGCAGCTCGGCCACGATGCGGAAGTAGACCTCGCGGCGGCTGTTGCTCTGGACCGCGTAGCTCTCCACCACACGCAGCCGGGCGATTTCGGGGCCGGGCACTTGGTGCCACTGCAGCATCAGGCCCAGCAGGCGCCGCTCGGTACGCAGGCCGTTGTGGTCCAGTCGCACACGCAGGCTGTTGGCCAGGGCGTAGAAACTGCCAAGCAGTACCATGCCGCCCACACCGCCGAATACCAGGCGCAACAGCCACGGCGCCACATCTGCTGATGCCTCCTGCTCCCAAGGCACCAACGCGCCCACGGCCAGAAAAACCGCACCAAACAATGCCAGCGCCAGCTTGAGTCCCCACCAACGTCCGGCCGGAAAGTACATGGTCACCCCGCCAGGTATGCGCTCCACCCGCCCGGGCATCCCGGCGGTCAGCGGCTGGCCGTTGCTGCCCACAAGGCCCTGCGCGGCACGGGCCGGTCGCAGCACATGCACCAGCAGCCCCACACCCACGCCACCAAACACCACCACAAACACCATCTTCAGGGCGAGCAGACCGGGCCGCAGACTGCGGTCGATGACTGCTTGCGCAGGGTCGGTCGGACTGACCCACACCTGTACGGGCGCGCCATCGCGCAGCGCCTGCTCCAGCCGCGCACCCAGCGCTTCCTGAAAATCGCCCACGTTGTCGCCACCGCCACTGATCGCCACGCGATCCCCCTGGTATTCACGCCCCGCCACCTGATAGCGGTAGCTGGCCTTGACGGTGTAGGAGCTGGATTTGCTGCTGCGGCTGGTCTCCAGGCGTGCCGTCACCAGCGTGGCGGGCACGGGCTGCCACCATTGCACGCGTGCCCAGTCGTACAGCGTGGGCAGCACGCTGAGCAGCAGCATGCCCACGCCCACAGCCGCAAATGGCAGGGCAAACAGGCCCAGCAGCCAGCCACCTGCGCGCTTGCCGGTGCGGGCAGCCGGGTTACGTGCGCCCCGAGTAGTGGAGGGTGAAGAAGGTCGTTTCATGGGCAGATAACAGGGCAATCCAGGCTGGAGACCGGCGAGATAACGTAACCGGGTTGTGCCATCTGCCAGCACAGATGGAGGGCCAATTTCAGCATGTACAGGGTGATTTGGGGTACTTTTGGCCGCAAGCGCAGGTTGAATATGCCTTAATAGCTATTAACAACATAGCAAACGATGAGCATCCTGCGTGGCGCAGGCTGCCCACCACCAGCCGCTGCATCTTGGACAGAATGCGCCCATGGCCTCCGCTCCACACCCCACCCAC
This sequence comes from Acidovorax sp. Root70, assembly GCF_001428225.1. Taxonomy (NCBI): domain Bacteria; kingdom Pseudomonadati; phylum Pseudomonadota; class Betaproteobacteria; order Burkholderiales; family Comamonadaceae; genus Acidovorax; species Acidovorax sp. Root70. Next base: position 125,351 of record NZ_LMHQ01000028.1, on the reverse strand, counting down.
CCTTCGCCCGCCGCAGACCAACCAGCACGGTTTTGGCTCATGAAGTCCGAGCCCGACGAGTGCTCCATCGACGACGCCCTGGTCGCGCCCCAAGCCACCGTGCCCTGGACCGGCGTGCGCAACTACCAGGCCCGCAACTTCATGCGCGATGGAATGCAGGTGGGGGACGGCGTGCTGTTCTACCACTCCAGCTGCCCCGAGCCTGGCATTGCCGGCCTGGCCCGCGTGGCCAGCGGCACCCGCGCCGACCCCACGCAGTTCGACCCTGCATCGCCCTACCACGACCCCAAGTCCCCGGCAGACAACCCTCGCTGGCTGTTGCTGGACGTGCAGGCCGTGCGCAAGACGCGGCTGATCAGCTTGGCCGAGCTGCGCGCCCAGCCGACACTGGCGGACATGCGGGTGCTGCAAAAGGGCAGCCGCCTGTCCATCACGCCGGTAGAGGCGTCAGAGTGGGCCTATATCACCGAGGTGCTGATGTCGGGCGGCTGACGCCCATCCACGCATCGGGCCCGCGGTTGCACAAAAAGGCAATCACAGGCTGCGCTCGGCCGACACATGCCCCTTGTCGGCGTACATGGCCTGGTCGGCTGCACGCAGCAGACCGAACGTCGTAGTGCCATCGCGGGGATAAAGGGCGGTGCCGACCGCGGCCGACACACTCACCACGCGGCCTCCGCCCAGGTCGATGGGTTGCTCGATGGCTGCCATCACCCGCTGCAGCGCCACGCTCACCTCGGCCGGGTCCTTTACGGCGGTGAGCACCAGCACAAACTCGTCCCCCCCGATGCGGGCCGCCGTGTCGTTGCCACGCACCTGCTCCAGCAAGCGGCGGCCAGTGATCTTGAGCACCTCGTCGCCCATATCGTGGCCATAGCGGTCGTTGATGGGCTTGAAGCCGTTGAGGTCGAGATAGCACACCGCCGCCTGGGTATGGGTACGGTCGCACAGCGCAAAGGCCTGGGCCAGCCGGTCGGCCAGCAGCAGCCGGTTGGGTAGGCCGGTCAGGCTGTCGTGGAAGGCAATGTGCTCCACCTGCTCCTGGTACTGCCTCATGGCCGTGATGTCCTGCATGAGCCACAGGGACTCCCCCTCGGCCCCGAGCATCACGCCGTTGACGTCGATCCACACCTCCTCGCCCGTCACCCGGCGCATGCGGCGCTGCTGCCGGTAGTGCTGGCCCGAGGCCACCACCGCATAGGCGTCGCGGCCAAAGGTCAGGAAGTCCTCGCGGTCCACAAACATCTCTTCGGTCGTACGGCCCTGCAGGGCGCCGGGCGCGTAGCCAAAGATGCGCTCCAGCGCCGGGTTGCGCCAGACAATGACGCGGTCCTTGACCTTGGCGATGCCGATCAGGTCGTTGTCCAGCATCGCGTGCTGCTCCAGGTTCAGGGTGTGCAGCTGCTGGCGTGCGGCATGCAGCTCGCTCACGTCGTACATGATGGAGCGGCTCATCACGTACTCGCCCTGCGCGTTGAGGATGGCGGTGGACGACACGCTCACCCGCCGCGGCCCGCGGCCACGGCCGCACAGGTTGAACTCCAGCGGCCCGATCTTCCCGGTCCGCAAAAAGGTCGGGAAATTCGCCACAAACTGCGCCCGGCCTTCCTCGTCAAAGAAATCCGCCGGGCCCAGCTTGCCGATCACTTCTTCGCGCGGCATGCCCAGCCACTGCAAGGTGAGCAGGTTCAGGTGCACATATTTGCCTTGGCCGTCCAGCGCGTAGTACCCGCAAGGCGCATGGTCGTACAGGTCCTGAAACTGCTCGGAGGCCTGCGCCAGCTCGGCTTCGAGCTGGCGGCGCTCGGTGACATCGCGCCCCACCGACTGCCACTCCATCAGTTGGCCGTTGTCGTCGAACAAGGCGCGGTTGCTGAACTGGCACCAGCGGATGGTTCCGTCGCCCGTCACGACGCGGTTTTCCACCACCGCCAGCGGCTGCGCAGGGCTGACGCCCTGCAGCGCCTGCGTGACCAGGGGCAGATCGTCGGGGTGCACGATGGGTGCCCACACCTGGCCCTCCACCTCGTCGCGGCGCAGGTGGAACAGCCGGCAGAACGCCTCGTTCACAAAGGTCATGCGGTTGCTGGCGTCAAACCGGCAAATGATCTCGGTCTGGTCCTCCAGGATCGACAGATACCGCTGCTCGCTTTGGTGCAGGGCCACGGTGCGTTCGGCTACGCGCTGCTCCAACTCGGCGTTGGCGCTTTGCAGTGCCGCACGGCCTTCCAGCAGGCCCTGCGCCATGTTCTGCAGCGCCGAGCGCAGGTGCTGAAACTCCACCGTTTTCATCTCGAAGTCGAGCGCGGCAACCTGTCCGGTGGCCTGCACCTGGCGCGCGGCCTCGGCCAGGCGCTCCACCGGCTGGCTGAAGCGCCGGGCCACCCCGTAGGCCAGCCCGGCCAGCAACGCCGCCATCAGACCCAACAACAGCGCCAGCAGGGTGTGCAGGCGGTTGATGGGCTGCAAGGCCATCTCCAGCGGCTGCCGCGTAACGAGCAACCAGCCCAGGTCGGTGGCGGTCTGGGCGCGCACCGACACCACGGCCGTGAGGTAAGCCTGCCTGGACGTGTCGCCCCAGGACATCACGCGGAACGCGCCCGGCTCAGGCAGGATGGGCAAGGCTGCGCGGGGCTGCTCGACCGCGCCCTCGGTGTTGATGACGCCGTCCTTGTTGACCAGCATGACCTCCAGGCCGTTGGACAAAGGTGCGGCCGGACTTGCGCGGTGGATGATGTCCTGTACCCACGCCCAGTTCACATGCGCGGCAACCACGCCCTTGAGCGCAGAGTCCTGCCCGCGCACGGGCGACGCATAGTCCATGAAACGCAAAGGCACCGGACTGCCTGGCGCGCGCAGCAGCTTGTCCAGCAGCACCGCGTCGTGCGCGTCGCCCACATAAGGCCCCTGGCGGCCCGCACTAAACCAGGGCCGCTGGGACACATCCTGGCCCTGCAGCAGATTGCCCGTGGCCACCTCCACCACGCCCTGGGTGTCGGTCACGCCGATCCATGAATAGAACGGGTAGGACTGCCGGATCTGCTCCAGGTGGGCCTGCAATTGCGGGTTGTAGCCTGAGCCCTGGGTCAGCATGGGCAGGTGGCTCAGCAGAGAAATTTCGCGTTCGCGCTCTTGCATGCCCTGGGCCAGCGCCAACGCAATGGGCTGGCTGGAGTTCATGAGCGACTGCCCGCTGAGGTCCGTGAGCTGTCGGGTCAACAGTTCGTCAGCCAACAGACCCACCGCCAGGCCCGTGGCCACCGCCGTGCCACCAAACAGCAGGGTCAGCCGAGAACGTGTGGTCTGCAGCCAACGGGACACAGAGGAAATCAAGCGCATGGATGCGGACGGTGCGTGCTGCAAAGGGCCCCATTCTGGCAGCGAACCCAGGTCTCAGCAGCGTATTCGCACACACCGGCGCTGGGAAAACCCGCATGCCCCCGGGACGCAACGCCCGCAGGCACCCGCCGCGTCTACACACCCGTCTATGCTGGCACCATGCACACTGCCAAAAACCTGCTGATCGTTTACCACTCGCTCACCGGCGGTACCCACCAGATGGTGGACGCGGCCTGCGCTGGCGCGGCAGCGGCTGACAGCGGGGTGACCGTACGGCTCCTGACCGCCCCTGAGGCCCATGCCGCCGATGTGTTGGCAGCGGACGGCTATCTGTTTGCCACGCCCGAAAACCTGGCGGCTGTCAGCGGCCTGCTCAAGGACTTTTTTGACCGCACCTACTACGGCGCACTCGACCAGATCAATGGCCGCCCCTATGCCAGCCTGGTCTGCGCTGGCAGCGACGGCACCAACGCCGCCCGCCAGATCGCACGCATCGCCACCGGCTGGCGCCTGCGGCCTGTGGCAGACCCACTGATCGTCTGCACCCACGCACAAACGCCCGAGGCCATCCTGGCCCCCAAGCAGATTGCACCGGCCGACCTGGAGCGCTGCCGCGCACTGGGTGAGGCGATGGCGGCGGGGCTGGGGATGGGGGTGTTTTAGGCTGTCGCCGCCAGTTCAGGCGCCTGGTACACCAGCACCTTCAGCGCGCGCTGCGGATCCACATCGGCAAACACAGCCGGATTGGCCACACGCTCCACAAACCGCAGTTCTGGCGCCAGCTCCTGCATCTGGTCCTGCAAAAAGGCCAGGCCCAGCTCGGGCGCATTGAGGCACAGCAGTGCTTGGCCGCCGGGGGCCAGCAGGTCGGGCAGGCGGCGCATCAGGCGGGCGTAGTCCTTGGTGGCGACAAAGCTGCCTTTCTGGTAGCTGGGCGGGTCCACGATGACCAGGCCATACGGGCCGCTGCGGTTGATCTTGCCCCAGCTGCTGAAGATGTCGTGCGGCAGGAAGGTGGCACCCGAGGTGATGCCGTTGAGCTGGTGGTTCTGCTGCCCGATGCCGATGGCGCCATGGCTCATGTCCACATTGACCACCTGTTTGGCGCCCGCCTGCAGCGCCACCACCGAAAACGCGCAGGTGTAGGCAAACAGGTTCAGCACCTTGAGGCCGTAGCGGTCCTGGCTGCGCGCGGCGGCGTAGTCATGCACCCAGCGGCGGCCTGCGGCCATGTCCAGGAACAGGCCGTGGTTCTGGCCACGCAGCACATGCACGCGGTAGCGCACGCCCGCTTCGGTGACCACATGGGGGTCAGGTACGGCGCCGGCCATCAGGCGCGTTTCGCTGCGGCCCTCAATGCGCAGGGCCTCGCCCCGGTGCTGGAAGACCCAGTTCAGCGGCTGGCCTTCGGGCGCAATCTGCGACCAGCGTGCCTGCAGCGCCGCGCCGATGATCTCCAGTTCGGCGTCGCTGACTGGGGCAAAGCTCGTCAGCACCAGCACCGGCGGGTACGCGTCCAGCACCCACTGCTCGCAGCCCGGAAACAGCCCACCCCGGCCGTGGAAGACGCGCTGGGCGTCGGTGGGCAGGGGCATGGCGGCAATGGCGTCGAGCAGGGCTTGCATGGAGAAGAATGACAACAAAAAACAGTTTGAGAATCAAAACAGCACCAAGCGCTAGTAAATCATGCCTGAGCAGCTATTGATTCAATAGCAACGCAGCATTATCGCCGCCGGCGCTGGCGCAAACACCCACCAGCGACAGCGAATGCCATCGGCCTGCCTACACCGGCCCGTCGTCGCCAGACAGCCCCTGCCGCCCCAGCCACTGCTTGCGCGACGTGCGCAGCTTGAAGCGCTGACGGTAGGCCCCTGGCGTCACCCCCGCCACGCGGGTGAACACCTTGCGGAAACTTCCCGTGTCGTTGTAGCCGCATTGCTGCGCCACATCGTCCACTGTGAGGTAGGTGGTCTGCAGCAGCGCCTGGGCCTGGGCAATGCGCAGCCGGTGCAGGTAGTCCTGTGGTGTTTCGCCATGCACCTGGGCAAACCAGCGCAGCAAGGTGCGCGGGCTGGTGGCGGCGGCGCGGGCCGTAGCCTGCAGGCTGTAGGGTTCGTTGCGGTGGTCCTGTAGCCAGCGCCGCGCCTGCTCCAGCGCGCCCGCAGCCAGGGGGTGGCCCGTGGGGGTCTCCATGGCGGTGGTGGCGGTCAGCTGGCGCTGGGGATCGAACAGCAGCGCGTGCGATGCGGCCTGCGCCAGCTCGGCCGCCGGTGTCTGGGCCAGCAGGTCCAACATGGCCGCCAGGGTGTCTTGCAGCGAGGCCGTGGTCCACAGGGCGCCATCGCGCTGCCAGGTGCGTTCCCGCTGCCAGACTACCTCGGCCACATCGGCCGTCTTCGCGCCGGCCTCGCTGGACTGCAGCACGATGGACGGCGCAAACACCCAGGGCAGCGCCGCCTTGCGCCCCGCCAGCAGGCCACAGTGCGCCAGCAGGCTGGACCCGTTGAACAGCGCTGCCACCAGCCCGCCCCGCTGCAGGTGGCCCCTAAGCATGGCGCCAAAGTGCTGGCTATAGCGTTGACTGATCTCGCGCAACTGCGGCCCGGTGGGGACCAGCCAGCCGGGGATGACGACCACATCCAGCACCTCTGGGCCCACGTCTGCGCCGGGCACCGGCGGCGGGGCGGCATCGCGCTCCTGCGGCATCTGCAGCCACAACCAGCGCACCACGGGCTGCGCGCCCCCTGGGCGCATCGCCGCCAGCATGTTCATGGCGCGCAGAGCGTCCACCGCAGCGGCGGCGGTACTGGCAATGCTGCCGTGCCCCCAGAGGATGCCTACGTTCAGGCAAGACGGCGGGGCAGTTTTGGCAAGGGGCATGGTGGCGATATTGCCACCATTCGTGGCCAGACCACCACCTCTTTGCAGTGTTACTGGGCAGTAGCATGAACGTGCGACGACAGCACCCCGCAGCCATTGCTCTGCGTTGCGGGCCCACACAAACGGAGACACAAACCCATGCACGAACCCTCAACCCATCGCGGCCTCTCGATGGCCCTGACCACCCTGGCAGCGGCCTGCACCGCCCTCTTCCTGGCGGGCTGCGCCGGCCAGCCAGGCGCTGCAGGCACAGACCGCAGCGTGACCATTGAGCGCACCACCTACGGCATTCCGCACATCACCGCGAACGACGCCGAATCGCTGGCCTACGGCGTGGCGTACGCCTACGCGCAAGACAACGTCTGCATGACTGCTGACCAGCTTGTGACCGCGCGGGGCCAGCGCAGCAGCACCTTTGGCGCACAGACCATCGGGCTGCTGGGCCGCCGCTATATCCCCAACGCGCAGATCGACCTGTTCATGGCCGCCCACATGGACGACGCCATGCTGGAGCGCGCCTGGGCCAAGACCAGTGCCGAAACGCAAGCCCTGGCGCGCGGCTATGTGGCGGGCTACAACCGATTCCTGGTCGACAACGCCGCCACGCTGCCCGAGGCCTGCCGGGGCAAGCCCTGGGTGCAACCCATGACCATGGCCCAGTACCGCCGCATGGCCGAAGTGGTGGCCGTGCAGGCTGGCATCGCCGCGCTGGCCGACGGCATGCTGGGCGCCCAGCCGCCCGCCGCCAAGGCGGCGCAGGCACCCGCTGCTGACGTGAACCTGGCCGATGCCGCCCAGGCGCTGCGCGATGTGGGCCTGCTCGATTCGCCCCTGGGCTCCAACGCCTGGGCCTTTGGCAAGGACGTGACGGCCAACGGCAGCGGCATGCTGCTGGGCAACCCGCACTTCCCGTGGAGCGGCCCCAATCGCTTCTATGAAATGCACCTCACCATGCCCGGCCAGATGGACGTGATGGGCGTGGGCATCGGCACCTACCCCATGGTCTCCATCGGCTTCAACAAAGACGTGGCCTGGTCTCACACGGTGTCCACCGGCAAGCGTTTCACCTTTTACGAAGTCACTCTGGCCGAAGGCGACCCCACCACCTACCTGGTGGACGGCAAGCCCGAGAAGATGACCGCCCGCAAGGTCAACACCCAGATCCCCGGCCCGGACGGCAAGCTGCAGACGCGGGAGCACACCGTGTGGTCCACCCGCTGGGGCCCGCTGGTGGTGGTGCCCCGCGCGGGCCTGACCTGGAACGCCAAGACCGCCTACGCCCTGCGCGACGCCAACACCGGCAACACCCGCATGATGGACGCGGCCCTGGCCTTTGCGCGTGCACGCTCGGTGCAAGACCTGCACAAGGCCCACGCCAACCTGGGCCTGCCCTGGGTGAACACGCTGGCGGCCGACCGCAGCGGCCAGGCCATGTATGCCGACGTGAGCGTGGTGCCCGACGTGGACGCCGCCCAGCTCGCCCGTTGCGCCCCCAGCCAGCCCGCCGCCGCACTGCGCGCCGCAGCCGGCTTGGTGGTGCTGAACGGATCACGCGCCGACTGCGACTGGCGCCGCGACAACGCATCGCCCGTGCCAGGACTCATCCCCATCGGCCGCATGCCGGTGGCCTTCCGCACAGACTGGGTGCACAACAGCAACGACAGCTTTGTCTACACCCACCCCGGCCAGAAGTTTGAGGGCATCTCGCCCCTGGTGGGCGACGCCAGCCTGACCCGGCCACGCACCCGCGCCGGTCTGGCCGAGATTCCTGAAATGCTCAGCCGGGGCAAGGTCACGCTGCAGGCCATCCAGGGCCAGTTGTTCGAGAACCGCAACTTCATGGCCCAAGTGGTAGTACCCGACCTGCTGGCTGCGTGCGACAAGGCCCCCACGGCCGAATCCCGCGACGGCTGCACGGCCCTCAAAGGCTGGGACCGCCGCAACAACGTCGATGCCCGCGGCGCCCATGTGTTCCGCGAGTTCTGGCGCACCGCGCGCAACATCCCCGGCGTGCACCGCGTGCCCTTCGACCCTGCGCAACCCGTGGCCACCCCGGCAGGCCTGAAGATGGACGACGCCACCACCGCTGCCAAGGTGTGGGAGGCGCTGGACGGCGCCGTCAAGGCCATCCGCACCAGCGGCTACACGCTCGACGCCACGCTGGGCAGCGTGCAACGCCCCGCCATCACCGAAGAAGCGATTGCGCTGCACGGCGGCGAGGAGTTTGAAGGCGTGCTCAACAACCTGGGCCGCCAAGAGCCCGCGCCCATCAACAAGGCGGGTCTGCGCATCGACTACGGCACCAGCTATGTGCAGACCGTGACCTTCGACGCCAAGGGCCCGGTGGCCCAGGCCATCCTGACCTACGGCCAGTCCACCAACCCCGCATCGCCCCACGCCAACGACCAGATGCGCGAGTTCTCGGCCAAGCGCTGGCATACCCTGCCCTTCCACCGCGACGACGTGGTGAAGGCGCGCGTGGGCGAGCCACTGCGGCTGGTGCGGCCTTGAGCCGGTAACGCAGGCCTTTAGCCGGCGTGGCCCAGCAACCCCAAGGCCACATGCTGCAGCAGCATGATGGTCTTGCCGTCCTGTATCGTGCCGTTGGCAATGCCCGCCAGGGCGTCGGCCAGCGGCATATCGATCACCTCGATGTCTTCGCCCTCTCCCTCTAGGCCGCCGCCGCTGCGGATGCGGTCGCCGGGCTCGTATTCGGCCACGAAGAGGTGCAGCTTCTCCGTCACCGAGCCCGGGCTCATGTACGCCTCGAACACCTTGCGCGGCTGGCGCACGCGGTAGCCGGTTTCTTCCTCGGCCTCGCGGCGGATGCAGGTTTCGGGGTCGTCGCCGTCAAGCAGGCCTGCGCAGGTCTCGATCAGCAAACCGTCAGCGCAACCATTGAGAAAGGCGGGCAGCCGGAACTGGCGCGTCAGCACCACGGTGCTGCGGCGCGGGTCGAACAACAGCAGCGCGGCGCCGTTGCCCCGGTCATAGGCCTCGCGGCTCATCGTCTGCCATTGGCCGTCGCGCCGGCGCAGTGAGCAGGTGACCTTGCGCAGCACATACCAGTTGTCGGAGAGCACCTGCACCTCCAGCAGCTTCACATGCTCGGTGCGGGCGTTCAGCTCGGCGACGGGGACATCGGGCACGGGGCGGCTCATGCAAGGCTCCCTTCGGACTGGCTTGGGTGGCAACTTACGGCAGGCGCCAACGCTGACGCGGTGCGGTCTGGTGATTTGTGCATATTTTTGACAACGTTGATTTACGCAATATCATGCACAAACACGAAAATTCGTGCAATCACTGGACGTAACCCTTCATGCTGACCACCCAACGCAAACAGCTCCTGCTCGCTCGACTTCAGCAGGACGGCCAGATCGTGGCCAAGGCCTTCAGCGAAGAGCTGGGTATCTCGGAAGACACCGTGCGGCGTGACCTGCGCGAGCTGGCCGCCGAGGGCCGCCTGCAGCGTGTGCACGGCGGCGCCCTGCCCGCCCCGGCCGCTGTGGGCAATCTGCAGGCGCGCGAACAACTCGCGCCCGAAGACAAACGCGCCCTGGGCCGCGCCGGGGCCGCGCTGGTGTTGCCCGGCCAGGTGGTGATCCTGGACGGGGGCACCACGTCATTGCAGGTGGTGCAGCACCTGCCGCTGGACTTGCGCGCCACCGTGGTCACGCACAGCCCCACCGTGGCGGTGGCGCTGGCTGGGCACACGCAGGTGGAGGTGCTGATGCTGGGGGGGCGTTTGTTCCGCCACTCGATGGTGAATGTGGGTGCCAGCGTGGTCGAGGCCGCCGCCCAGCTGCGGGCCGACCTGTACCTGATGGGTGTGACCGGCGTGCATGCCGAGGCCGGCCTGACCACGGGAGACTTTGAGGAAGCCGCCGTCAAGCGCGCCCTGCACCAGCGGGCGGCAGAAACGGTGGTGCTGGCCTCAATTGACAAGCTGGGCACGGCATCCCCGTTCAGCGTGGCCCCCTTGCGCGAACTGGCCGCGCTGGTGGTGCCCGCCGCCACGCCGCAGGCGCTGCGCAAAAAGCTGCAGGCCGGCGGCGCCAAGGTGGAGATCGCTGCAGGCTGATCAGGCAATCAGGCAGCAGCGGCGCCACCGCCCTGGCGCAGGTGCTCGACCAGAGCTGCGGCAAAGCCCGTCAGCACCGCGCCCTTGCGCACGCAGATTTGCAAGTCGCGCTGCGCCCAAGGCTCGTCCAGCTCCACCAGCACCGGCGGCTCGCTCAGGCCCGCCACCTGCAGGGCCGCGCCCCGGGGCACCAGGCCAATGCCAACGCCCGCGCCCACCATGCGGCACACGGCTTCAAAACTCCGCACCTGAATGCGCACGTCCAGGTGCCGCCCCAGCGCGGCGGCGGCATTGGTCGTGAAGGTGTGGATGGCCGAGCCCGCGTGCAGCATCACAAAAGCCTGGTCCAGCACCTCGGCAAACCCCACACGGCCGCGCCCTGCCAGTGCATGGCCTGCGGGCACGATGAGCACCAGGCGGTCCTGCCGGTACGGCGACAGCTCGACCCCAGCGCCTGTGCCGCTGTCTGCCAGCACGCCCACCTCGATCTCGCCGTTGGCCACGGCCACCACAATTTCGGCGCTGGTGCGCTCTTCCAGGCTCACGCTGACCTGGGGGTGCCGCTTGAGAAAGCCCGCCAGGTCATCCGGCAAAAAGGTGTGGGTGGCATGCGTGTTGGCCCACAGGCTCACATGGCCGCGAATGCCGGTGGCAAATGGCGAGAGGTTGGCATGCATCTGCTCGATGCTGGCCAGCACCTGGCGGGCGTTGCGCAGCAGGGCATCGCCCGCGCGGGTCAGCGCCACGCCCCGCGTCTGGCGCTCGAACAGCGAGGTGTTCAGCGCCTCCTCCAGCCGCCGCAGCCGGTGGCTGGCCGACGACGGCGCCAGATACGCACGCGCGGCGCCGCGCGTGAGGTTGCGCTCTTCGGCAATGGCGACAAACAGGCGCAGGTCGGTGAGGTCGTAGTTCAAAGCGGGCCCCTGGCGTTCGTCAGTCACGAACGCACGGTTGCTGGATCAGCAATTGTGCCTTGCAGCATTCAGAGGCAGGATGCCAGCCTTCCCGATACAAAGTACGCAAATCGTTCGGCATAACCGTACGAAATGTGCTAACCCGATACATGCCCTGGAAAAACTGGTCCTCCGAACGCCTCGGCCTTGCCCTTGCCATCCTCGCAGCGCTGGGCTTCTCCTTCAAAGCCATCTTTGTGAAACTGGCCTATGCCGTACCCCAGGCCGTGCCGGTGGATTCCGTCACCCTGCTGTGCCTGCGCATGGCGTTTTCGGTGCCCGTGTTCGCCTGGGTGGGTTGGCGCGCCAGCCGCAACCTGGCTCCGCTGACCGGGCGCGACTGGCTGGCCATCGTGGCGCTGGGCCTGCTGGGCTACTACGGCGCGAGCATTCTCGACTTCATCGGCCTGCAGTACATCACCGCCAGCCTGGAGCGGTTGATCCTTTTCACCTACCCCACGCTCACCATCGTGATCGGCGTGCTGTTCATGGGCAAGCGGGCCTCCCGGCGCGAGTTGAGTGCGCTGTTGTTGTCCTACGCAGGCATTGGCCTGGCCTTTGCGCACGACCTGCATGTGGCGGGCGATTCGCACGCCGTGTTGGTGGGCGCAGGGTTTGTGTTTGGCTCGGCCGTGTCGTATGCGTTCTACCAGGCGGGCAGCGAGCCCGCCATCCGGCGCATGGGCGCGGCGCGCTTCACGGCGCTGGCGATGCTGGTCTCCACGGGCGCCACGCTGCTGCATTTTGTGGTCTCGCAACCTGCGGGAGCGCTGGTGCAGCCCGCGCCGGTCTACCTGCATGCGCTCGGCATGGCTGTGTTCTCCACGGTGTTGCCGGTGTTCATGACCTCGGCCGCGATCCGCCGCATCGGTGCCTCCAAGACCGCGCTGATCGGCACGCTGGGCCCCATCCTGACGATCTTTTTTGGCGTCTGGTTGCTGGGCGAGCCGTTGACCTGGTGGCAGATGGGTGGTGCGGCACTGGTGCTCGCGGGGGTGATGCTGATCGGGCGCCGCAGCGCACCCCCACCCTTGCCGAAGGCTGCAAAGCCTGCGATGTAGGCCCGCCGTCTGCAGGACCGGCTAGGGCAGGTTTTCCCGAAAGATGACCTGGCTGCGCGTGGCCTCCACGCCGCTCGTGGCGTCCCGCCCGTCCCGCAGGTTGGCAAAGATGCGCACGCAGTTCATCACCGCGCCGAGCGGGTTCTGGGTGATGACCGCATCCATGGTGCCGTCGATCAGCAGCGCGCGGGTGTCGGGCGTGAGGCCATGGCCGATGAAGACGACCTTGTGCTCCAGCCCAGCCTCCTTGAGGGCGCGGCCGATGCCTTCGGCGCCGCCACCGATGTTGTAGATGCCAGCCAGGTCCGGGTGCTGCTCCAGCAGACCGCGTGCCTGCTGGTAGTTGCGCTCGGCGTCGTCCTGGCCCTCGCGCACACCTACCACTTGCACCAAAGGGAATTGTTCTTCGAACAAGTGCAGAAAGCCTGCCTCGCGCTCCTCGTGCGCGCGGTAGCGCAGCGAGCCCACGATCATCGCCACGCGGGCGTTGCGGCTATGCGCCAGCGGGCCCATGAAGCGGGCAATGAGGTAGCCGGCGGTGCGGCCCGCCGCACGGTTGTCCAGGCCCACATAGGCCGCCCGGCGCGAACTCGACAGGTCCGAGATCAGCGTGACGGTGGGCACACCCTGCTCGGCCAGTTGGGCCACGGCCTCACGCACCACGGGGTGCTCCAGCGCCATGAACGCAATGCCGTCGCAGCGCTTGCCATGGTGCAGCAGCGCGCGGGCCAGGGCTTCGGGGTTGAAGCTCTCAATGTAGGCCGCCTGGCAGCGCACGTTGAACGGTGCCCAATGCTCCTGCGCGTAGCCGATCACATCGCCCAGCATCTGCAAAAAGCGGTTGCTGCCCTCGGGGATCAGCACCATCAAACGCAGGGGCTGTGGCTGGGCCTGCAGCGTCGCGTGCGCCTCTGCCTGCGGCAAATACCCCAGGCTGATGGCCGCCTGCATCACGCGCTGCACGGTGGCACTGCGTACCCCGGCGCGCTGGTTGAGCACCCGGTCCACCGTGGCGGTGGAGACGCCGGACAACTGGGCGATATCGGGGATGCGGGGGTGTTTGGACATAAAAATCAATCAAAACCCATCATTGAATTTGCTGGTATTTGATGGATTCTGCGGATAGTATCACTGCAGCTTCGGTGCCGAAAGGCATCAAATTCGATCAGTACAAACCCTAGATTGCGGCGGCACAGACCGACTGCACAGGAGACAAGCCCATGCCTGATAGCCCTTCTTCCTTCCGCCGACGCTGGCCCTGCACCGCCCGCCTGGGCTAGATCGCTGCTGCGGCTCCATGCAATACGAATTCGACTTTGCCAGCGTGCTGGCGAACTGGCCCCAGTTTCTGGAAGGGGCCTGGATGACCATCCTGCTGTCCTTCCCGGCCACCGTCATCGGTTTTGTGGGCGGCACACTGCTGGCGATTGGCCGGCGCGGCCACACGCCTTGGGTGGCTAAGGCCTGTGGCGCCTATGTGGAGGTTCTGCGCAACACGCCGCTGCTGGTGCAGGTGTTCCTGGTGTTCTTCGGCCTCGCCAGCCTGGGCTGGAAGGTGCCTGCGTTTGCGGCGGCGTTGCTGACGCTGGTGATCAACGTGGCGGCCTACACCTGCGAAATCATGCGCGCCGGCATGGACTCCATCCACAAGGGCCAGATCGAGGCCGCCGAATGCCTGGGCCTCACGCGACGGCAGGTGTACTGGCATGTGGTGCTGCGCCCTGCCATGGAGAAGGTCTACCCCGCGCTCACCAGCCAGTTCGTGCTGCTGATGCTGGCCTCTTCCATCACCTCGCAGATCTCGGTGGAGGAGCTTACGGCCATCGCGGCCCGCGTGCAGTCCGAAACCTTCCGTCCTTTCGAGGCCTACATCCTGGTCGCCGTGGCCTACCTGGTGCTGTCGCTGCTGATGCGCGCCGGGCTGTGGCTGTTTGGTCAGATCGTGTTCACGCGCCAACGCAAACTGAGGAGCGCCAAATGATCGACGGTGGACTGAATGCCTACCACCTGCAGTACCTGCTGTTCGGCGCGCTGTGGACTATCGGCCTGTCGCTGATCGCCTTTGTGGGCGGCGGACTGGCCGGGGGCGTGATTGCGCTGTGCCGCGTCAGCCCCATCAAGGCGGTGCGCTGGGCCACGATTGCGTGGATCCAGATCATCCAGGGCACGCCGTTGCTGGTGGTGCTGTTCCTGTGCTACTTCGGGCTGTCCATCATGGGGCTGGAGCTGCCCGCCATCGTGGCCGCCAGCATCGCGATGGTTGTTTACGTCAGCGCCTACCTGGGCGAGATCTGGCGCGGCTGCATCGAATCGGTGCCGCGCACGCAGTGGGAGGCGGCTGAATGCCTGGCCCTGTCGCGCACCCAGCGCATGCGGCTGGTGGTGCTGCCCCAGGCGGTGCGCATTGCCACGCCACCCACGGTGGGCTTCATGGTGCAGATCGTCAAGAACACATCGCTCGCGTCCATCGTGGGGTTCATCGAGCTGGTGCGTGCCGGGCAGCTCATCAACAACTCCATCTTCCAGCCGTTCACCGTGTACCTGCTGATTGCCATCGTGTACTTCGCGATGTGCTACCCGCTGTCGGTCTGGAGCCGCAAGCTGGAGCAGCGCCAGCAGTTTGGAAACCGTGGCACAGCCACCCCTTCTGTGACCACCGCATGAAACGAGAAGACACCATGAACCTCGCCCGAGACGCTGCCGTGCAACCCTCCCAGTCAGTGGCTTCGCCTGCGCACACCGTCGTTGAGCTGAAGGATGTGCACAAGAGCTTTGGCAGCAACCAGGTGCTCAAGGGCGTGTCGTTCGCCATTCCCAAAGGCCAGGTCGTGGCCATCATTGGCAAGAGCGGCTCGGGCAAAAGCACGGCGCTGCGCTGCATCGACCGGCTGGAGATCATCGACAGCGGAGCCATCCACGTGTGCGGCCACGCGGTGCACGACCCGGCCATCGACCTGCGCCAGCTGCGCCAGGACGTGGGCATCGTGTTCCAGAGCTACAACCTGTTCCCGCACCTCACGGTGGAACAGAACATCACGCTGGCGCCCAAGGCCGTCAAGAACCTGCCCGCCGCCCAGGCGCGTGCCATTGCCGCACGCACACTGCAGCAGGTGGGCCTGGCCGACAAGGCCCAGGCCTACCCCGAGCAGCTTTCGGGCGGCCAGCAGCAGCGCGTGGCCATTGCCCGGTCGCTGGCGATGGAGCCGCAGGTCATGCTGTTCGACGAAGTGACCTCGGCGCTGGACCCGCAGCTCACCGGCGAGGTGCTGCGCGTCATCGAATCGCTGGCACAGGGCGGCATGACCATGGTGCTGGTCACGCACGAGATGGAATTCGCCGCGCGCGTGGCCGACACCGTGATCTACATGCATGAGGGCAAGGTCTGGGAGACCGGCCCCGGCGACATGCTGAAAAACCCGCAAACGGCCGAGCTGCGCGACTTTCTGTCGCACGGGCTGTGATCCGTTCCTTTTTTGATTCCCTTGCCAAAAACCACCAGGAGACATTTCACATGACCGCTTCCCGCACCCGCATCCTGCGCCGCGCCCTGCTCGCCACCGCCGCAGCCGCCCTGTGCCTGCCCGCCATGGCAGACCTGGCCGAGATCAAGTCCGCCGGCAAACTGCGCGTGGGCATTGACTTTGGCGCGCCGTTCTATGGCTATGTGGACGAGAAGATGAAGCCCGTGGGCTCGGACGTGGAAGCGGCCGAGTTGCTGGCCAAGGACCTGGGCCTGACGCTGGAGATTGTGAACACCACCAACTCCGCGCGCATCCCCAACCTGCTGTCGAACAAGGTGGACCTGATCATCTCGTCGCTCTCCATCACGCCGGAGCGCCAGAAGGCCGTGGACTTCTCCATGCCCTACGGGGCCATCCAGGCGGCCGTGGGCGCGCCCAAGAGCCTCAAGCTCGCCAGCATCGACGACCTGGCCGGCAAGACGGTGGCCGTGACGCGCGGCGGCCCACAGGACAAGATCCTGACCGAGCGCGCGCCGCAGGCCAAGGTGGTGCGCTTTGACGACGAATCCGCCTCCATCACTGCCGCCGCCACGGGCCAGGCCGACGTCGTGGCCATCACGCCGCCCATCATCGCGGCCATTGCCAAGAAGAACCCCGCCCGCGAGTTCGAGACCAAGTTCATCCTGCAGTCCTACCAGCTGGGCATGGCCATGCGCAAGGGCCAACCCGAGCTGATGAAGGCCGTCAACGGCTGGATCAAGACCAACCTGACCAACGGCAAGCTCAACGACATCCACCTGAAGTATGCGGGCGTGCCGATCCCCAAGGAAATCATCGACGGCGCCAAGTAAGCGCTGCACCGTAGGCAAAGGCGAGTGACGGGCGGTGGGCAATGCCCCGTTCAGCGCTGCCCTGCCCCGACCTATCACCACCAAAGGAATTCTTATGAGCCGTCATTTCGGCGCCATCCGCCAGTTGGGCTATGTGGTCCACGACATCGAAGCCGCCATGGACTACTGGAGCAAGACCCTGGGCGTCGGCCCCTGGTTCTACAACCCCAAGGTTCCAATCAAGAACTACGTCTACCGGGGCGAGTCGCACGAGCCGCACAACTCGGTGGCGCTGGCCAACTCGGGCTACGTGCAGGTCGAGCTGATCCAGACCCGCAACGACGTGCCATCGATGTACCGCGACTTTTTGCAGGCCGGGCGCACCGGGCTGCAGCACGTGGCCTACTGGACCAGCGACTACGACGCCGACCTGGCGCGCCTGACAGCCCAGGGCTTCAAGGCGGTGATGAGTGGCGAGGTGGGCGAGAAAGGCCGCTTCGTCTACTTCGACACCGAATACCACCCCGGTACGGTGATCGAGTTGTCGGAAGTGGCTGGCCCCAAAGGCCGCATGTTCGACCTGATCCGCGCCGAGTCGGAAACCTGGGATGGCAAGACCGACCCGGTGCGCCCCTTTCCGGACCTCTCCAAAATCTGATTTCAAGCCCAATAGCCCTTTACCGCCTGTCCATAAAGCGCTAACAGCTATCAAAACCATAGTGCACTCTGCCCATGTCCCCAGACCGCTTTGAAGCCACCTACCTGATCGAAACCCCGCTGGACCCCGCCCACGTGGCCGAGGTGCTGGCGGGCGAGCAATCGTGTGGCACCTTCACCCGGGTGGAGGGCGAGACCGATGCGCTGCGCGAACGCGCCCGCGCCACGGTCGAATCCATCGAGCTGCTGGACGTGGCGCCCGCGCCGTCGCTGCCCAATGGCTGGATGCAGCGGCGCGGGATGTTCGGCACACCACAGACTTGGCAGCGCGCCCGGCTGCGCGTGAGCTTTCCCTGCGGCAACATCGGCCCCAATCTGCCGACGCTGGCCGCCACGGTGTCGGGCAACCTGTTCGACCTGGGCGAGGTCACCGGCTTGCGACTGGAGTCGATGAAGCTGCCGCGCGCCTACCGCGAGCAGTTTGATATGCCCCGCCAGGGCATCAGCGGCACACGCGCGCTGACCGGCGTGCAGGGCCGCCCGCTCATCGGCACCATCATCAAACCCAACGTCGGTTTGTCGGCCGAGGAAACGGGTGACCTGGCGGGCCGCCTGTGCGCCGCCGGGGTGGACTTCATCAAGGATGACGAGGTGTGCGCCAACCCGGTGCACGCCCCGCTGGCCGACCGCGTGAAATCCGTGATGCGCCGTGTGCGCGCCCACCAGGACAAGACCGGCAAGCTGGTGATGGTGGCGTTCAACATCACCGACGAGACTGATGCCATGCGCCGCCATGCCGACCTGATCGCGGCCGAGGGCGGCAGCTGTGTGATGGCCAGCCTGAACTGGTGCGGCTACTCCGCCGTGCAGACGCTGCGCCGCCACACCCCGCTGGTGCTGCACGGCCACCGCAACGGCTACGGCGCCCTGTCGCGCCACCCGTTGCTGGGCTTTTCGTTCAATGCCTGGCAGACGCTGTGGCGCTTGGCGGGTGTGGACCACATGCATGTGCACGGCCTGCAGGGCAAGTTCTCGCAGACCGATGAGGAAGTGATCGAATCCGCCCACGACACCCTGGCCCCGCTGTGCGAAGGGCTGGACGACCGCGTGCTGCCCGCCTTCTCCAACGGCCAGTGGGCCGGCACGGTGCCCGCCACCTGGGACAGCGTGCGCAGCAACGACCTGCTGTTCATGTCCGGCGGCGGCATCCTGGCCCACCCCGATGGCCCCGCCGCCGGCGTGGCCAGCCTGCAGCAGGCCTGGGACGCGGTGCAAAACGGCGAGACGCTGGCCCAGCGGGCGGCACATGCCGTCGAACTGCGCCACGCCATCGACTTCTTTGGCAAGAAGCACTGAACCATGTCCATCACAGCTCCCCGGTTTGGCTGGTATGGCGACGACTTCACGGGCGCCACGGACACGTTGGCCGTGCTGGCCCAGGCGGGCCTGCGGTCCATGCTGTTCATGGGCGTGCCCAGCGCAGAAGCTTTGACCGCCGCCGGGCCGCTGGACGCCGTGGGCATTGCAGGCGCAGCGCGCGCCATGCCGCCCGAGGCCATGCGCGCCGAACTGGCTCCCGTGAGCCGCTTTTTCAGGCAGATCGCGCCCACCGTGTTGCATTACAAGGTGTGCTCCACCTTCGACAGTGCACCCCATGTCGGCAACATTGCCTGCGCCATCCAGACGCTGCACCCCAGCGTGGGCAACCGCTGGGTACCCATCCTCGGCGGCCAGCCCAGCCTGGGCAGATACTGCGCCTTCAGCAACCTGTTTGCCGCAGCCGGCACGGGGGGGGCCGTCTATCGCATTGACCGGCACCCGACGATGCACCGGCACCCGGTGACCCCCATGGCAGAAGCCGACTTGCGGGTGCACCTGGCGCAACAAGGTTTGCAGGGCATCACGGCACTGCATTACCCGCTGTACGAAGCAGACACCGGGCAGAATGCAGTCGCCTTGCCCAGCGCCTTGAGCACTCTGCTGGGCCATGGCGCGACCGCTGCGCCCGAGGTGTCCGACACGCCATTCGTGCCTACGCTGCTGGACTTGACCAGTGCAGACCAGCTGGCCAGCGTGGGGCGCCTGCTGTGGCAACAAGCCCAGCGCGCCCGCTTGCTCGCTGTGGGGCCCAGCTCCGTGGCCCAGGCGCTGATCGCGTGCTGGGGCACCCAGACCAGCCAACCCGCCCCTGCCTTGGCACCATCGCCTGGCCCTGTGTTCGCCTGGGCGGGCAGCCTGTCACCCATCACAGCGGCCCAGGTCCAGGCCGCAACGTCTTATCAGCGCATCCCGGTGGACGCGCACCGGCTGACCCATGACACCGACTACGCCCAGGCCACCCAACGCGCGATATGCGCCGGGCTGCAGCAGGGCCATCACGTGCTGGCCTACACCGGTCCCGCGACCGGCGCTTCTGCTCCGTCCAGTGGCGCTTCGGCGGCCGTCGCCCCCGCCAGTGCGGCCCTGGTCGCCCGCGTGGTGCAGGCGCAGGCCGACAACGGCACGCCGCCGCTGAGGCGCATTGGCATTGCGGGGGGTGACACCTCCAGCCACGCTGTGCAGGCGCTGCAACTGTGGGGGCTGTCGTACCAAACCACGGTCTGCCCCGGGGTCACGCTGAGCCGCGCCCACAGTACCGATCCGTCGCGCGACGGGCTGGAGCTGATGCTCAAGGGGGGACAGATGGGTGGAGCGGACCTTTTCGAAAGACTGCTGGGCGCGGGCTGACGGAAATATCCGGGCGATAAAAAAGCCCGCACATGGCGGGCTACTGGGCAGGCCTTGCGCGAAGGCCTGAGGGAAAAGCAATGCGGCAGGCACGCCCACCGCCATCCCATCACACGCGCGGAACCGGGGTCCCCGAGTTCACGCACAGCGCCATGTTCAGCGCCTTGATCGCGGTCTTGTAGTCCTCGCGTTCGATCACGAACTGCATGTTCACCTGGCGCAGTGTCTGGGACACACAGTTCACGTTGACCCGCGCATCGGCCAGCGCCTGCGCGGCCTTGGCCAGCACGCCAGGGATGCCGATGTTGGAGCCGATGGTGCACACGATCGCGCTGGGCTTGATCGTCACGACCTGATAGTCCTCCTGCAGCTCGGCCACCAGTTCGGGCGTGACCTGGTTGTCCCACACCAGATGAGCGATGGAGTTGGCGTTAGTCGCCTTCAGGATGTAGCTCACATCGTGCTTGCAGAACACGTTCATCAGGCCCGCGTCAAAGCCCACGGTGCCCACCATGCTGGGGTCGTGGATCTCGATCAGCGTGACCTTGTCGGTGCCCGTGACGATCTCCACGCGTGCGCGCTCGCCCACAAAATCCTTGGTGATCAGCGTGCCGGGGTGGTCGGGCTCAAAGGTGTTCTTCAGGCGGATCGGGATGCCTGCCAGCTCCATGGGCTTGGCGGCCTTGGGGTGGATGGCTTCCATGCCCACGTCGGCCAGCTGGTCGGCCACGTCGTAGTTGGTGGCGCCCACCACGATGGCGTTTTCCAGACCCACCAGATTGGGGTCGGCAGACGAGAGGTGGAATTCCTTGTGGATCACGGCCTCGGCGGGGCGCACTTCCACGGCAATCTTGCTGAAGGTGACTTCGGAGTAGCCCCGGTCAAATTCGCGCATGATGCCCTCGGTGCCCTTGGTGTAACCCGTGGCCACCACCACCATGTCGGAGAGGTCGATGCCCTTGAAGCTGTTGGCGATGCGCTCGTCAATGGTCCAGGCTTCGTTATCGTCAAAGCCGGCCAGGTCCATCAAGATGGCGTTGACGCCGTTGGCCTTAAGGATCTCGACTGAGTTGAACGCGCTGTGCGATTCGCCAATCGAGGCCAGCACTTCACGCGCCGCGAGCAACACGTCCTTGCGGCTCAAATAGCCGCTGGCCAGCACGTGCTGCATGGCGTTCAGATACTCACGTGCCTGGGCAATGCGCTGGTCAATAAAGGCATCGGCCACATCCAGTGGCAGGCCCAGGTCGGCATAGCCGGCGTTGAGTTTTTTCAGGCTGGCAGCCAGTTGCGTCAACGCATCCTGGTAACCCTTGCCTTCGGCAAACAGGGCATAGATGCCGCGCTCACCCGTCTTCTTGTGCTCCAGCAGCTGGTTGGTCACGCCCGAGTAGGCGGACACCACGTAGATCCGGCCGTTAATGCGCTTGGGGTCGTGCAGCACGATGTGGCGCAGCACATCGCCAAAGGCGGTCATGGAAGTGCCGCCGATCTTCTCGACAGAGATCTTGGAGTTTTGAACGTCTTGCATGGACAGGCTCAAGGGAGCAAAAAAGTGGAAAGCCGGGCGGATGTGCTGCCCCTCGTAGCACAGCGGCAGCAAACCCTATATTTTCCACCACTTTTTACCCCGGCCGTTTTGATGCAATGCCAAGAGGCGCGCATCTCCGCACCGCCACCAGGGCCCACGGCGCCTTGGCTATGTTGGCCCCACCGATCCCAGGCGCCAGAGCAAAAAGTAAAAGCCGCACGGTCTGCACAACCGTACGGCTTCTGGAGCACTGGCATAGGGTATGCGCGGGCGGTTCTCAGGACTTTGCTGACTCGGGTGCGGGCTCAGCCACAGTCTGGGCCTCTTCTGCGTCCAGCCCCCACTGGTCCCAGTCGTCGCCAAACAGTTCCGCAGGGTGCTGCGTTCGGTCAGAGCCATTGCCGCAGCGCATGTCTTTGGCCGGGCAGTAGAGGTTGCAACCCCAGCACACCCGCTCGGGGTGGGCGGGGGCTTTGGGAAACTTCTTGACGACGGCCATGGCGCTTCTCCAAACCGTGTTGCCGGGCTCCTGTCGATGGCTGCGTTACTTGCGCTGCGGTGGCACGTCGGTGCAACTGCCGTGGGCAATCTCCGCCGCCATGCCAATGCTCTCGCCCAGCGTGGGATGCGGGTGGATGGTTTTGCCGATGTCCACTGCGTCGGCACCCATCTCGATGGCCAGCGCAATCTCGCCGATCATGTCGCCCGCATGCGTGCCGACCATGCCGCCGCCCAGGATCTTGCCGTGGCCATGGGCTTCGGGCGAGTCGTCGAACAGCAGCTTGGTCACGCCTTCGTCGCGGCCGTTGGCGATGGCGCGGCCGGAGGCTGTCCAGGGGAACAGACCCTTCTTGACCTTGATGCCCTGGGCTTTGGCCTGGTCTTCGGTGAGGCCCACCCAGGCCACTTCGGGGTCGGTATAGGCCACCGACGGGATCACGCGGGCGTTGAAGGCGGCGGATGCCAGCTCCTTGTTGCCCTGCAGTTCGCCAGCAATGACTTCAGCCGCCACATGTGCCTCATGCACCGCCTTGTGCGCCAGCATGGGCTGGCCCACGATGTCGCCGATGGCGAAGATGTGCGGCACGTTGGTGCGCATCTGGATGTCAACGTTGATGAAGCCACGGTCTGTGACGGCGACGCCGGCCTTTTCGGCGGCGATCTTCTTGCCGTTGGGCGTGCGGCCCACGGCCTGCAGCACCAGGTCGTACACCTGCGGCTCGGGGGCGGTGCCGCCCTCTTCCGCTGGCGCGAAGGTGACCTTGATGCCTTCGGGGGTGGCCTCGGCACCGACGGTTTTCGTCTTCAACATGATGTTGTCGAAGCGCTTGGCGTTCATCTTTTGCCAGATCTTGACGAGGTCGCGGTCAGCGCCCTGCATCAGGCCGTCCATCATCTCGACGACATCCAGGCGAGCGCCCAGCGTGCTGTAGACGGTGCCCATTTCCAGGCCGATGATGCCGCCGCCCAGGATGAGCATGCGCTTGGGGACTTCCTTGAGCGCCAGGGCGCCGGTGGAATCGACCACGCGCGGGTCGTTGGGCATGAAAGGCAGGCGCACGGCCTGGCTGCCGGCGGCGATGATGGCTTTCTTGAAGGCGATGACCTTCTTGGTGCCCGTCTTCTCCTGCGCGGTGCCGGTGGTTTCTTCCACTTCGAGGTGGTTGGCGCCGACGAAAGCACCGTAGCCACGCACGGTGGTCACCTTGCGCATCTTGGCCATGGCGGCCAAGCCGCCAGTCAACTTGCCGATGACTTTCTCTTTGTGGCCGCGCAGCTTGTCGATGTTGACGGCGGGCGCGCCAAAGTCCACACCCAGATCAGCCATGTGGCTGACCTCGTCCATGACGGCTGCGACGTGCAGCAGCGCCTTGGACGGGATGCAGCCCACGTTCAGGCACACGCCGCCCAGGGTGGCATAGCGCTCGACGATGACGACCTTGAGGCCCAGGTCGGCCGCGCGGAAGGCGGCGCTGTAGCCGCCAGGGCCGCCGCCGAGCACGAGCACGTCGCAATCCAGATCGGCCGCGCCACCGAAGCTGGACGCTTCTATTTTAGGAGCTGCTGACGCTTGCGCAGCAGGCACTGCAGCCGGTTTTGATTCTGAAGATGCTGCTGCGGGAGCGGGAGCAGCAGGCACCGGTGCGGCGGCCGCATCCGACGTTTCCAGCGTCAGCACCACCGCGCCTTCGGCGATCTTGTCGCCGAGCTTGACCTTGAGCTCCTTGACCACGCCGGCATGGCTGGAGGGGATCTCCATGGAGGCCTTGTCGGACTCTACGGTGATCAGGCTCTGCTCTGCCTTGATGGTGTCGCCGGGCTTGACCAGCACTTCGATGATGGCCACTTCGGCGAAGTCGCCGATGTCGGGCACCTTGATGTCGATGATTGCCATGGTGTGTCTTGCCCTTCCGTTACATCACGATGCGGCGGAAGTCCGCCAGCAGCGAGGCAAAGTACACGTTGAAGCGTGCGGCGGCGGCGCCGTCGATCACTCGGTGGTCCCAGCTGAGCGACAGGGGCAGCATGAGGCGCGGCGCAAACTGCTTGCCGTCCCATTGGGGCTCCAAGCTGCTCTTGCACACACCCATGATGGCGACTTCAGGCGCGTTGATGATGGGAGTGAAGTAACGGCCACCAATGCCACCCAGCGAGCTGATGGAGAAGCAACCGCCCGTCATGTCGGCCGGGCCCAGCTTGCCGTCGCGCGCCTTCTTGGCCAGGTCACCCATCTCTTGCGAGATCTGGACGATGCCCTTCTTGTCAGCGTCGCGGATGACGGGCACGACGAGGCCGTTGGGCGTGTCGGCCGCAAAGCCGATGTGGAAGTAGTTCTTCATCACCAGCTGGTCGCCGTCGAGGGAGCTGTTGAACTCGGGAAACTTCTTGAGCGCGGCCACGGCGGCCTTGATCATGAAGGCGAGCATGGTGACCTTGACGCCACTCTTCTCGTTTTCCTTGTTGAACTGCACGCGGAAGGCTTCGAGGTCGGTGATGTCCGCGTCGTCGTGGTTGGTGACGTGCGGGATGACGACCCAGTTGCGGTGGAGGTTGGCACCGCTGATCTTCTTGATGCGCGAGAGGTCCTTGCGCTCCACCGGGCCGAACTTGGTGAAGTCCACCTTGGGCCAGGGCAGCAGGTCCAGGCCTACGCCAGAGCCACCAGAGGCCGCTGCAGGCGCCTTGGCCGCCTGGGCCTTGGTCTGCACGGCGCCTGCCATCACCTGCTTGGTGAAGGCAGCCACGTCGTCCTGGGTGATGCGGCCCTTGGGGCCGGTGCCCTTGACTTCGTCGATGGGCACACCCAGTTCGCGGGCGAACTTGCGCACCGAAGGCGAAGCGTGGGGCAGGCCTGCCGTGGGGGTGCCGGGCTGGTGGGCGGGTACGGCCACGGAGGCCGTGGCAGCGACGGGGGCTGCGGCAGCCGCCACAGGGGCAGCCACGGGCGCAGCGGCCGCAGCAGGTGCAGGAGCGGCAGCGGGCGCAGGTGCAGGTGCGGGCGCAGGTGCAGGTGCAGGTGCAGGTGCAGCCGCCGTGCCTTCCAGCATGGCGACCAGGTCACCGATGTTGACCGTGTCGCCAATCTTGACCTTGAGCTCCTTGAGCACGCCGGCTGCGGGCGAAGGAATCTCCATGGAGGCCTTGTCGGATTCGACGGTGAACAGCGATTGTTCGACCTTGATGGTGTCGCCGACCTTGACCAGCATCTCGATGACGGCGACGTCCTTGAAGTCGCCAATGTCGGGCACGCGCACTTCGACGGGGCCTGCAGCCGCAGGGGCCACATTAGCAGGAGCCGGTGCAGGTGCCGCCACTGGGGCGGGAGCGGGAGCTGCGGGAGCGGGAGCTGCAGCTGCAGGAGCCGGTGCAGCCGCCGGGGCTGATGCAGCACCCGCGTCAGCAGACTCCACCACAGCAATCACCGAACCTTGCTTGACCTTGTCGCCCAGCGCAATCTTGAGTTCCTTGACCACGCCCGCGTGGCTGGACGGGATCTCCATCGATGCCTTGTCGGATTCGACCGTGATGAGCGACTGCTCGGCCTTCACGGTGTCACCCACCTTGACCAGCAACTCGATCACGCCCACTTCGTCAAAGTCCCCGATGTCCGGGACTTGAATGTTGACCAATGCCATTGTTCTGTCTCCGTTCGGTTTATGCGTAGAGCGGGTTGATCTTGTCGGCCTGGATGTTGTACTTGGCAATGGCCTCTGCCACCTTGGCGGCAGGCAGCACGCCGTCTTCGCTCAGCGCCTTGAGGGCGGCCACAACAATGTAGTGGCGGTTCACCTCGAAGTGCTCGCGCAGCTTGCTGCGGAAGTCACTGCGGCCAAAGCCGTCGGTGCCCAGCACCTTGTAGTTGCGGCCCTTGGGCATGAAGGGGCGGATCTGCTCGGCATAGGCCTTCATGTAGTCGGTGGATGCGACCACGGGGCCGGTGCTGGTGCCCAGTTGCTGCGCCACGAACGGCACGCGCGGTGTCTCCAGCGGGTGCAGCAGGTTCCAGCGGTCGGCGTCCTGGCCTTCGCGGGTCAGTTCGTTGAAGCTGGGGCAGCTCCACACGTCGGCCTGCACGCCCCAGTCGGCGGCCAGCAGGGTTTGAGCAGCCAGCGACTCGCGCAGGATGGTGCCCGAGCCCAGCAGCTGCACGCGCTTGTCACCCTCGGCACCGGGCTTGCACAGGTACATGCCCTTGATGATCTGCTCTTCGGTACCCGCCGTGAGGCCCGGCATGCTGTAGTTCTCGTTGAGCAGCGTGATGTAGTAGAAAACGTTCTCTTGCTGCTCGACCATGCGCTTGAGGCCGCGGTGCATGATCACTGCGACTTCGTGGGCAAAGGTGGGGTCATAGCTCACGCAGTTGGGGATGGTGTTGGCCAGGATGTGGCTGTGACCATCTTCGTGCTGCAGGCCTTCGCCGTTCAGCGTGGTGCGGCCCGATGTGCCGCCCAGCAAGAAGCCGCGCGCCTGCATATCGCCCGCTGCCCAGGCCAGATCGCCAATGCGCTGGAAGCCGAACATCGAGTAGTACACGTAGAACGGCACCATGATGCGGTTGTTCGTGCTGTAGCTCGTTGCCGCAGCGATCCAACTGGCCATGCCGCCGGCTTCGTTGATGCCCTCTTGCAGGATCTGGCCGGCCTTGTCTTCCTTGTAGTACATCACCTGGTCGCGGTCGACCGGTGTGTAGAGCTGGCCCTTGGGGTTGTAGATGCCGATCTGGCGGAACAGGCCTTCCATACCAAAGGTACGGGCCTCGTCCA
This sequence comes from Acidovorax sp. Root70, assembly GCF_001428225.1. Classification (NCBI taxonomy): domain Bacteria; kingdom Pseudomonadati; phylum Pseudomonadota; class Betaproteobacteria; order Burkholderiales; family Comamonadaceae; genus Acidovorax; species Acidovorax sp. Root70. The sequence continues at coordinate 98,567 of NZ_LMHQ01000028.1, read as the reverse complement.
CCAGGATGGGCACCACGCGAGGGCCCAGAGCCTGGTCGCGCAGCAGTTGCGTGATGAAGCGCACGTAGGCTTGCGTGGTAGAGATTTCGCGGCCTTCGGCCGTGGGCTCCAGGATGGCCTTGAAGGTTTCGATGGCGGGCACGGTGAAGTGCTCTTCGGCCTTGGGACGGCGCTTGGGCAGATAGCCACCCAGGGCCTTGCGGCGCTCGTGCAGGTACTGCATTTCCGGTGTGTCGTCGGCCGGCTTGTAGTACGGAATATCGGCCAGCTGGCTGTCCGGGATCGGGATATTGAAGCGGTCGCGGATGTACTTGATGTCTTCGTCCGACAGCTTCTTGGTCTGGTGCACGGTGTTCTTGCCCTCACCGGCCTTGCCCATGCCGTAGCCCTTGACGGTCTTGACCAGCAGCACGCTGGGCTGGTTCTTGTGCTCGTTGGCCGCGTGGAAGGCGGCGTACACCTTGGCGGGCTCGTGGCCGCCGCGGCGCAGTTCGAACACCTCTTCGTCGGTCATGTGCTCGACGAGCTTGAGCGTCTCAGGGTATTTGCCGAAGAAATTCTTGCGCACAAAGGCACCGTCGTTGGCCTTCATGGCCTGGTAGTCGCCGTCCAGCGTTTCCATCATCAGCTGCTTGAGCTTGCCGCTCTTGTCGCGGCGCAGCAACTCGTCCCAGCCATTGCCCCACAGCAGCTTGATCACGTTCCAGCCTGCGCCACGGAACTCACCTTCGAGTTCTTGCACGATCTTGCCGTTGCCACGCACCGGGCCGTCCAGGCGCTGCAGGTTGCAGTTGATGACGAACACCAGGTTGTCCAGGTTCTCACGCGCGGCCAGGCCGATGGCGCCCAGCGATTCGGGCTCGTCCATCTCGCCGTCGCCGCAGAACACCCAGACCTTGCGGTTTTCGGTGTTTGCGATGCCACGGGCATGCAGGTACTTGAGGAAGCGCGCCTGGTAGATGGCCATCAGCGGGCCCAGGCCCATGGACACCGTGGGGAACTGCCAGAACTCGGGCATCAGCTTGGGGTGGGGGTAGCTGGACAGGCCCTTGCCGTCCACCTCCTGGCGGAAGCTGTCGAGCTGTTCTTCGCTCAGGCGGCCTTCGAGGTAGGCGCGGGCGTAGATGCCGGGCGCACTGTGGCCCTGGATGTAGAGCAGATCGCCGCCGTGGTCTTCGCTGGCTGCATGCCAGAAGTGATTGAAGCCCGCGCCAAACATGCTGGCCACCGAGGCGAACGAGCCAATGTGGCCGCCCAGATCACCGCCGTCGGCAGGGTTCAGGCGATTGGCGCGCACGACCATGGCCATGGCGTTCCAGCGCATGTAGGCGCGCAGGCGCTTTTCGATGGCGATGTTGCCGGGGCAGTGCGCCTCTTTTTCGGGTTCGATGGTGTTGACGTAACCCGTGTTGGCAGAGAACGGCAGATCGATGCTGCTCTGGCGGGCGTGTTCAAGAAGCTGTTCCAGCAGGAAGTGGGCGCGCTCCGGGCCCTCCTTGTCGATCACGGCGGACAGCGCGTCCATCCATTCACGGGTTTCTTGCTGGTCGGTGTCGGAACCGATGCCGAAACCGGCCTGAGGGTCGGGCTGAGCTGACATGCTTTGTCTCCTGTAGGTGTGGCAGCAATTTAGTACGTTGGCTCTAGTTTCGCATATTTTTCTTCAATTTCAAATGGTGCCTATTCATTTCATATTGCAATAATTTGCTGCAAACGCACATTCACTGAGAGACAGGGGCGCTGCCAGGGCTCCTCTACACTTCAGGCATGGATTCGATGCCCACCGCCCCCTCCCCCACGGCCGCGCCCGTGGCTGCGCCGATACGCTGGTGGCGCAAGTGGTGGCGCGGTTTGTCGCCCACCCGGCAAGACCGTTTTGCCGCCCTCGCCCCGCTGGCCGCGGTGCTGATGTTTCTGGCCGCGATCGTTGCGGCGTTCTGGTACCTGCGCGCCGAGGAAGCCGAGCGCGAGCAAGAAGCCCTGCGGCGCGATGTGGAATACGCCCAACAGCGCGTGCGTCTGCGGCTGCTGGAGCGGCAGGAGCAGCTCATGCGCATCGCGCGCGATGTGTCCAACCAGGACCTGGGCCGCGCCGAGTTCATCAGCCGTGCTGAGGCCCTGATCAGCCAATACCCCGAGCTGCAGGCCATCACCTGGATCGACGACCGCCGACGCATCCGCGCCAGCCAGGCGGCCCCGACGCTGGCCAGCGGGGAGCTGCGCATCGCGGGCGAGGTGCTCAAGTCCGGCGAAACGGCTGACACCTTTGGCCTGGCGCGGGACCTGCAGCAACCGGTGTATGCGCAGCCAGCCGCCACATCGGGCGATGCAACCCCGCTGTTGCAGTTGCAGGTGCCCCTCAACAACCAGGGCAAGTTCAGCGGCGTAGTGTTGGGCGAATACTCCATCGACAGCCTGCTGCGCTACGGCACCCCGACCGAGGTGCTGGCGCGCTATGCGGTGACGCTGCTCGACAGCAAGAACCAGGTGCTGGCGGGCACACCACTGGGCCCGCGCAACAAGGCCACGCAGTTGCTGCCCTGGACACCCAAGGCCAACGAGTACGAGGTGCCAGTCTCTCCCGTCGGCAATGGCTTGGTGCTGCGCGCGCAGGCCTACCGTACCTCGCTGGGCGTGGTGGGCAGTGGCCTGTTCTGGCTGGTGGGCACCCTGAGCGCGATGACCGCCTGGATGCTGATTGCCACCTGGCGTCACACCCGTCGCCGCATGCGGACGCAGGAGGCGCTGGTGGCCGAGACCAACTTTCGCCGGGCAATGGAAAACTCCATCCTCACCGGCATGCGCGCCCTGGATTTGGAGGGCCGCATCAGCTACGTCAACGCCGCCTTCTGCCAGATGACCGGCTGGAGCGCCGAAGAGTTGGTGGGTCTGAAGGCGCCCTTTCCCTACTGGCCCGACGCCGACCACGAGACGCTGCAGGCCAAGCTCCGCGACGAACTGCGCGGCAACACCATGGCGGGCGGCTTTCAGGTGCGCGTCAAGCGCAAGAGCGGCACGCTGTTCGACGCCCGCCTGTATGTGTCTCCCCTGATCGACGCCCACGGCCAGCAGACGGGCTGGATGACGTCGATGACCGACATCACCGAGCCCAACCGCATCCGTGAACAGCTGTCGGCCTCACACGAGCGCTTCACCATCGTGCTGGAGTCGCTCGATGCGTCGGTGTCAGTGGCCCCGCTGGGCAGCGAAGAACTGCTGTTCGCCAACAAGCTGTACCGCCAGTGGTTCGGGTCGCAAACCGGCGGGCACCTGCAACTGGTGGCGCAGGCGGGCGTGGTGCCGGTTGCGGGCAAGGAGCAAAGCGGCATGGATGATGAGGACGGCCTCATGGGCCTACCCACCGACACCCTGACCAGCGCCCGCAGCGAGAATGCAGAAATCTACCTGCCCGACCTGGGCAAGTGGCTGGAAGTGCGTTCGCGCTACCTGAACTGGGTGGACGGCCGCCTTGCGCAGATGGTGATTGCCACCGACATCACCCCCCGCCGCTTGGCCGAAGAACAGGCCCAACGGCAGGCCGAGCGCGCGCAGTCGGTGAGCCGCCTGATCACCATGGGCGAGATGGCGTCGAGCGTGGCGCACGAACTCAACCAGCCACTCACGGCCATCAACAACTACTGCAGCGGCATGGTCTCGCGCATCCAGAGCGGCCAGCTCACCGAGGAAGCCCTGCTCACGGCCCTGCAAAAAACGGCCCACCAGGCGCAGCGCGCGGGCCAGATCATCCAGCGCATCCGGTCGTTTGTGAAGAAGAGCGAGCCCAACCGCACGCTGGCCGATGTGCATTCCATGGTGAACGAGGCCGTCGAGCTGGCCGACATCGAACTGCGCCGCCACAACGTGCGCCTGACGCACTATGTGGCCGCGCGCCTGCCCCAGGTGATGGCCGACACCATCCTGATCGAGCAGGTGCTCGTCAACCTGATGAAGAACGGCGCCGAAGCCATCCAGCATGCCGACCGCCCCGCCGCCAACCGCAGCGTGGAGCTGCGCGTGGTGCCCAAGCAGATCGATGACCGCCAGGTCGTCGAGTTCTCGGTGCAGGACACCGGCAAAGGCTTGGCCCCTGAAGTGCTGGAGCGCCTGTTCGAGGCCTTCTTCTCCACCAAGCAGGAAGGCATGGGCATGGGCCTCAATCTGTGCCGCAGCATCGTCGAGTCCCACCAGGGCCGGATGCAGGCGGAGAACCTCTACAATGGCCCGGAGGTCACAGGCTGCAGGTTCTCCTTCTGGCTGCCGCTCGCCAAGCCTGCTGATGCCACTACAAATTCTGTAGCAAACGAACAAAACCCAAGGACTGTTGCATGAGCTTGATTCCGAAAAAAGGCACTGTTTACGTTGTGGACGACGACGAAGCAGTTCGCGACTCCCTGCAGTGGCTGCTGGAAGGCAAGGACTACCGGGTACGTTGCTTTGATTCGGCCGAGACCTTTCTCTCACGCTACGACCCGCGCGAAGTCGCCTGCCTGATCGTCGACATCCGCATGGGCGGCATGACCGGCCTGGAGCTGCAAGATCGCCTCATCGAGCGCAAATCGCCCCTGCCCATCGTCTTCATCACCGGCCACGGCGACGTGCCCATGGCCGTGAACACCATGAAGAAGGGCGCGCTGGACTTCATCCAGAAGCCTTTTGACGAAGAAGAACTCGTTGGTCTGGTCGAACGCATGCTGGACCACGCACGAGAAGCCTTTGCCGGCTACCAGCAGGCCGCCAGCCGCGATGCGCTGCTGTCCAAGCTCACCAGCCGCGAGGCCCAGGTGCTCGAACGCATCGTGGCCGGGCGCCTGAACAAGCAGATCGCCGACGACCTGGGTATCAGCATCAAGACGGTGGAAGCGCACCGCGCCAACATCATGGAGAAGCTCAGCGCCAACACCGTGGCCGACCTGCTCAAGATCGCTCTGGGCCAAAACGCGCCCAAGGGTTGATCGCTCTAATTTTGATAGCTACCAGCGCATATTTCACTAGCGCTATCAGCCATTTTGACTCGTATTTTCTGACATGACAGCCCAACTCATCGACGGCAACGCACTTTCCCGCCAACTTCGCAGCGAGGTGGCGCAACGCGCCGCCGCCCTCACCGCCCGCGGCCACCAGCCGGGGCTGGCGGTGATTCTGGTGGGCGAAGACCCAGCCTCCGCCGTCTATGTGCGCAACAAGGTCAAGGCCTGCGAAGACAGCGGCGTGCGCTCCATCTTTGAGAAGTACGACGCCGACCTGAGCGAAGCCGCACTGCTGGCGCGCATCGAGGCCCTCAACGCCGACCCCGCAGTGCACGGCATCCTGGTGCAGATGCCCCTGCCCAAACACATCGACCCGCACAAGGTCATCGAGGCCATCGCCACCTCCAAGGACGTGGATGGCTACTCGGTATTGTCAGCCGGTGAACTCATGGCTGGGCTGGAGGGTTTCCGGCCCTGCACGCCTTACGGCAGCATGAAGCTCATCGAGTCCACGGGTCAATCGATCAAGGGCAAGCACGCCGTGGTGATCGGCCGCAGCAACACCGTGGGCAAGCCCATGGCCCTGCTGCTGCTGCAGGCCAACGCCACCGTCACGGTCACCCACAGCGGCACGCCTGACTTGGGTTACCACACCCGACAGGCCGACATCGTGGTGGCAGCGGTGGGCCGTGCCAACACACTCACAGCCGACATGGTCAAGCCAGGCGCCATCGTGATCGACGTGGGCATCAACCGCAAGGCCGACGGCAAGCTCTGCGGCGACGTGGACTTTGACGGCGTCAAAGAGGTCGCGGGCTGGATCACCCCCGTGCCTGGCGGGGTTGGCCCCATGACCATTACCATGCTGTTGGTGAACACCCTCGAAGCCGCCGAGCGGGCCGCCGCGCGCTGAACGCGCCCGGGGAAGACGCCAGCCGCTTTGCAACTTGAACCTGCGCCGCCCGGCGCCATCTAACCCCGCATGAGCAACGCCCTCCTCGACTTCTCCGACCTCCCCGCCTTTGACCGCATCACCCCCCAGGACGTAGCCCCTGCGGTCGATGTGCTGCTGGAGCGTGCCAACCAGGCCCTGGAGACCGTCACGGCGCCCGACTTTCCTGCCCGCTGGGACGCCATTGCCAAGGTGCTGGACGTGGCCACCGAGCAACTGGGGCGTGCCTGGGGAGCCGTCAGCCACCTCAACAGCGTGGCAGACACCCCTGAACTGCGCGCTGCCTACAACGCCGCCCTGCCCCGCGTGACCGAGTTCTGGACCCGCCTGGGTGCTGACGAACGCCTGTACGCCAAGTACAAGGCCATCGACCCCGCCACGCTCACGCCCGAGCAGCGTCAGGCGCATCTCAATGCCGTGCGCAATTTCGTTCTCAGTGGCGCCGAGTTGACCGGCGCAGCCAAAGACCGGTTTGCCCAGATTCAGGAACGTCAGGCCGAGCTGAGCCAGAAGTTCAGCGAAAACGCGCTGGACGCCACCGACGCCTTTGCCTACTACGCCACCGCCGGAGAGCTGGACGGCGTGCCTGCCGATGTGCAACAGGCGGCGCTGGCCGCCGCGCAGGCAGAAGGCAAACCAGGCTACAAGCTCACGCTGAAGATGCCTTGCTACCTGCCGGTGATGCAGTTTGCCACCCGCAGCGACCTGCGCGCCACGATGTACCGTGCCTATGCCACCCGCGCCTCGGACCAGGCCGTGGGCGACGGCCTGAAGTTCGACAACACGGCGCTGATCGGCGAAATTCTGGCCCTGCGCCGCGAAGAAGCCCAGTTGCTGGGCTATGCCAATTTTGGCGAAGTGTCGGTAGTGCCCAAGATGGCAAAGTCGCCTGCCGAGGTCATTCGCTTCCTGCGTGACCTGGCGCGCCGCGCCCGCCCCTATGCCGAAAAGGACGTGGCCGACCTGCGCCTCTTTGCTGCAGAACAATTGGGCCTGGGCGACCCGCAGCCTTGGGACTGGCCCTACATTTCTGAAAAGCTCAAGGAAGCCCGCTACGCCTTCGGCGAACAGGAACTCAAGGCCTACTTCACGGCGCCCAAGGTTCTTGCAGGCCTGTTCAAGATCATCGAGACACTGTTTGAAGTGTCCATCCGCCGCGACTCGGCCCCCGTGTGGCACCCGGCCGTGGAGTTCTATCGCATCGAGCGCAACGGTCAACTGGTAGGCCAGTTCTACCTCGACCAGCCTGCGCGCACCGGCAAGCGAGGTGGTGCCTGGATGGACGACGTGCGTACCCGCTGGCAGCGCCCCGATACAGGCGTGTTGCAAACGCCCATCGCTCACCTGGTCTGCAACTTTGCAGACGGTGTGGATGGCAAGCCGCCGCTGCTGACGCATGACGATGTGATCACGCTGTTCCATGAATTTGGCCATGGACTGCACCACATGCTCACCCAGGTGAACGAACGCGATGTCTCCGGGATCGGCGGTGTGGAATGGGACGCCGTGGAGCTGCCCAGCCAGTTCATGGAAAACTTCTGCTGGGAATGGGACGTGCTCAAGCACATGACGGCCCATGTCGACACCGGCGAGCCGCTGCCACGCGCGCTGTTCGACAAGATGATCGCGGCCAAGAACTTTCAGAGCGGCATGCAGACCCTGCGCCAGATCGAGTTTGCACTGTTTGACATGCTGCTGCACACCGAGCACGACCCGGCTCAGGATTTCATGCCCCTGCTGACCCAGGTGCGTCAGGAAGTGGCCGTACTGCAACCGCCTCCCTTCAGCCGCACGGCTCACACGTTCAGCCACATCTTTGCAGGCGGCTACGCGGCCGGATACTACAGCTACAAGTGGGCCGAGGTGCTCAGCGCCGACGCCTACGCCGCCTTTGAAGAAACTGCCGGCAGCGACGGGCTGCCCAGCACCGAAACCGGGCGGCGCTACCGCGAGACCATTCTGGAAGCGGGCGGCAGCCGCCCCGCCATGGAGTCCTTCAAGGCCTTCCGCGGCCGGGAGCCCAGCCTGGATGCCTTGCTGCGCCACCAGGGCATGGCGGAAGAAATGCCCGCCTAACTGCGAATAGCGAATAGCAGATTGCCCCACGAGAGTCACAGTCCACAAGAATGAGGAGAACCCGCATGTCCCGTACTACGTTCGCCCCTGCCGCTGCCTCCTTGCTGATGGCCCTGGCTTGTGTGGGTGCGCAGGCCCAAGGCGTCTATCGCATTGTCGGGCCCGACGGCAAGGTGACTTTTTCGGACCGCCCCCCCGCTGAGGCCAGTGCCCCACCAGTGCGCAGCAGTGCAGCGCCAGCAAGCCCTGCCACAGCCAATGGAGCGTTGCCCTATGAGCTACGGCAGATTGCCAACCGGTACCCTGTGACCATCTACACCGGCAGCGATTGCGCGCCTTGCGGAAGCTTGCGCAACCTGCTCACGTCACGCGGCGTGCCCTATACCGAGCGCACCGTGGCCAGCAATGAGGACATCGCCGCGCTGCAACGCCTGAGTGGCAGTACGAGTCTGCCTTTTGGCACCATCGGCGGGCAGCAACTGGTGGGCTTTTCAGACGCCGAATGGGTCCAGTACCTCGACGCGGCAGGTTACCCCAAGCAATCCCAGTTGCCCGGCAACTACCGCCAACCAGCACCTGCGCCACTGGTTGCGGCCAAGCCGGTGGAGGCTGCACCCGCCGCAGAACCGAAAGAGCCTGCACGGCCAGTCCCCCCTCCACCAGTCAAGGATGGTCCGACGCCTAGCAATCCGGCTGGCATCCGGTTCTGACATCGTGATGCAGTAGCTGCCGCTTCCGGGCAGCCGCCCAATCCATTCACCAAACAAAAGGGGCCTTCACAGGCCCTTTTTGCATTGGCTCCCATCAACAGGTAGGAAACAGTTGGCGGGTTGTCCCAACCAATGTCATTCCGTCATCAATAGGTAATCGTCTTCACGCCCTGCGCCGTGCCCAGCAGGCATACGGATGCCTTCTGGTGGGCAAACACACCCACGGTCACCACACCCGGCCATTGGTTGATCTCTGACTCGAATGCCAGTGGATCAGTGATGGACAGGCCCTTCACGTCCAGAATGTGCTGGCCGTTGTCGGTCACCAGCGGCTGTCCATCCTTGAGCCGCAGGCTGGCCTGTCCGCCCATGGCCGCAAAACGTCGCGCAATGTGATTGGCAGCCATCGGAATCACTTCCACCGGCAACGGAAACTGGCCCAGGGCTTTCACCAGCTTGGACTCATCGGCAATGCACACAAAACGCCCAGCCAGCGCCGCCACGATCTTCTCGCGGGTCAGTGCAGCGCCGCCGCCCTTGACCATGTGGCCCTGGCCGTCGATCTCATCCGCGCCGTCGATATAGACCGAGAGCGATGGCACTTCGTTGGCATCGAACACGGCAATGCCCAGCGCCTTCAGACGTTCGGTGCTGGCGACCGAGCTGGACACCGCGCCCTTGATCTGGTCCTTCATGCCCGCCAGGGCGTCAATGAACTTGTTCACGGTGGAGCCGGTGCCCACCCCCACAATCTCGCCAGGCACCACGTATTGCAGCGCGGCTTGGCCTACCAGGGTCTTGAGTTCGTCTTGGGTCAGGGGAGTGGTGGTCGTCATGGGAGAAAATCGGTGGTAATCCTGAATTATCCCCCCATGTCCCTGATCCCTTACGCCCTCACCCGCCCCTTTCTCTTCGGCATGGATGCCGAGGCCGCCCACGAACTCACCATGGACATGCTGGCGCGCGGGCAGCGCACGCCTCTGCAATGGGCCTGGTGCAATGAAACCGTGAGCGACCCCGTCACTCTGGCGGGGCTCACGTTTCCCAACCGCGTAGGCATGGCCGCTGGCCTGGACAAGAATGCGCGCTGCATTGACGCGCTGGGCGCCATGGGTTTTGGTTTTGTGGAAGTAGGCACCGTAACCCCCAAGGCGCAGCCAGGCAACCCCAAGCCGCGCATGTTCCGCCTGCCCGAAGCCCGCGCCCTGATCAACCGCCTGGGCTTCAACAACGAAGGTCTGGAGGCCTTCTTGCGCAACGTGCAGCAGGCGCAATTTCGCTCACAGAATCGCCAGCGCCCCATGCTGCTGGGCCTGAACATCGGCAAGAACGCCACCACGCCCATCGAGAACGCCACCAGCGACTACCTGACCTGCCTCGAAGGCGTGTACCCGCATGCCGACTATGTAACGGTCAACATCAGCTCGCCCAACACGCAGAACCTGCGCGCGCTGCAAAGCGATGCAGCCCTCGATGCCCTGCTGGGTGCAATCGCCGAGCGGCGTGAGGCGCTGGCCACTCAGCACCAGCGGCGCGTGCCGGTCTTTGTGAAGATTGCCCCTGACCTTGACGAAGCCCAGGTGGCGGTCATCGCCGCCACCTTGCAACGCCATGGCATGGACGGTGTCATCGCCACCAACACCACCATCAGCCGTGCAGCGGTGCAGGGCATGCGCCACGCCGCGGAGACTGGCGGGCTGAGCGGTGCGCCTGTGCTGGAGGCCAGCAACCAGGTGATTCGGCAACTGCGCGCAGCCCTTGGCGCCGGGTACCCGATCATTGGCGTGGGCGGGGTCATGAGCGCTGATGACGCGGTGAGCAAAATTCGCGCGGGGGCCGATGTCGTGCAGATCTACACCGGCCTGATTTACGAAGGCCCTGCATTGGTCGTGAAGGCTGCCAAGGCCATCAAGGCCCTGCGCTGAACTCTTTGAGCCTTTGGGTTAACGCCCGTCCGAACGCAGCACCATAAAAAAACGGAGCCTCTGGCAACAGGGCTCCGTTTCGTTTTTGGCGATGGATGAGCAACAGGACCCAGGTCTCTGTCACCTAGTCGTGGCCGTCAGCGCCGCAGACGCATCAGCATCGGCAGAGCGATGCCCGCCCATCGGATCAGCCTGCGCGGGCCAGCCACCAGAGCGACACCGGCCATGGCCGCCACGGCCAGTGGATGTTCGCGGGCAAACCCGGCGGCGCGCAGTGCCAGCGACGCATCGGCACCGCCCGCAGCACCCCCGGCCTGCTCAGCCAGCGCCCGGGCCTGAACCCGGGCCACGCGGCGAGCCCGCAACCGCTCGCGCTGCAACTCGATGCGGTCTAGCACACGCTGCTGCTGTGGCGTGGGTGCCGGCCATGCTGCCGACGCAGGCTGCGGCGCATGGGTTGTTGGATGTGCTGCTGTCACAAGCGCTCCTTGATCTCTCGCCAATCCTGCGCGAGCTCACGCCGCGTCAGGGAGAACCCGCTGCCAGCGCGCTGCGCCACCGATACCAACGACACCACAGCTGCCGCCCAGCCCACAGCCCACACACCAGCGACCAGCCAGGCGACCAGGGTGCGCTGCGGGGAGTCCCAAAAGTGCACCAGCACTGCCAGTGACACCATGATCAAGGCCACCACTGTGAGCCCAGCCACCACAATGGTCAGCACCAGCAGTTGCTGCAGGCGCTGCTTGAGGTCGGCCCACTCCAGGCGGGCCAAGTCCATGCGGTCTTCGGCGGCAATCGCGCCCTCGATGAGGTTAGCGCGCCAACGGGCGGCCAGCCCCTCCAGCCCCAGCAGCGAGAGCCAGTTCATGTGTGTTTGCCTTCGTGGCGTGCTGTCATGGGGCTACTGCGGCAATCAGCGGCGTGCAAGCAGAAACCCGACCAATGCGCCCACCGCCAGCGCGGCACCTGCCACACGCCACGGTTCGTCATGGGCGTAGCGGTCGGCGGCCAGTGCGGCTTCCTTGGCCTGGCGGGCGGCGTCTTGGGCGGCGCGCACAGCGGATTCACGCACGTTGTGCATGCCATCGTCCAGGCGCTGGCGCAGCAGCTTGATTTCGGGAACCGCATCTAGGTCCTTGTTGGCCAGCAGGCCCCGCAGATCGGAAACCAGCTTTTCCAGTTCGCCCTGGGTGGTCGTGGTGTCAGAAGCAGTCATACAAGCCTTTCTGTGTAATGCCAAAAATAATAGGGAACCCGCACGCGAGCGACGGGGCTGAACTTCATCTTAGCCATCTGTCCAGAAACCCCTCGTAGGACGGGGACGCAAGAGGTTACAGATTGCAAATGGCTTGCCGCAGATCAAACCAGCGCGGCCACATGCTCACCAATCGCGAGAGCACTCGTCAAGCCCGGCGACTCGATGCCGAACAGGTTGACGAGCCCTGCCACGCCGTGGACAGCGGGTCCCTGGATGACAAAGTCGGCAGCCGGCGCGTCCGGCCCGTGGATCTTGGGGCGCATGCCCGCGTAACCGGGCGCCAATGCACCGTTCTGCAAGGCAGGCCAGTATTTGCGCACCTCGGCATAAAAGGCATCGCCACGCGCTGGGTCCACCAGCAGATCGTCGGGCGAGTCCACCCATTGCACGTCCGGGCCAAACTTGGCCTGGCCGCCCAGGTCAAGCGTGAGGTGTACCCCTAGGCCGGCAGCCTCTGGCACCGGGTAAATCAGCCGGCTGAAAGGCGCCCTGCCCGTCAAAGTGAAATAGTTGCCCTTGGCGTAGTGGGCAGTGGGCACATGCTGCGGGGCCAGCCCAGCAAATCGCGCAGCCAATGCGGGGGCGTTCAACCCAGCGGCATTGACCACCGTGCGCGCGCGGATGCGAGTGCCGTCCGTCGCTTCCAAATCAATAGCATCCAGACCAATAGATGCTAGCGCCAGCGGCGAATTCAGTGCCACAAGGCCGCCCGCGTGTTCCAGATCACCTTGCAGTGCCAGCATGAGCACATGGCTATCAACGATGCCGGTGCTAGGGGAATGCAGGGCGCCCACGCAGGCCAGGGCGGGCTCCAGCGCCAAGGCGTCTTCACGGCTCAGGCGTTGCAGGTCCAGCACTCCGTTGGCACGGGCACGCGCCTGGATGCCTTCCAGGCTGTCCAGTTGGGCGGCAGAGGTTGCCACCAACAGCTTGCCGCAACGGCGATGGGGCACGCCGCGCGCCGCGCAGTAGGCGTAGAGCAGTTCCTTACCCCGCACACACAAACGGGCCTTGAGCGACCCTGCGGGGTAGTACAGCCCCGCGTGAATCACCTCGCTATTGCGCGAACTGGTGCCGGTGCCGATGGCGTCCGCAGCCTCCAGCACCATGACCTCCCGCCCTTGCAGCGCCAGCGCGCGGGCCACAGCCAGGCCCACCACGCCCGCGCCCACCACCACGCAATCCACCTTATCGATCATCTGTGTATCTCCGTGCGCCCCCGGCTGACAACCGCGTCAAACCTGCTCAAAACCATCCAGCACATTGACGGCATTGGTGCCCAGCTCGGCCGCCGCGTAGCCGCCCTCCAGCACAAACACCGTGGGCAGACCCAGCCGCGCCAACCGCTCGCCCAGCCGGGTGAAATCTGACGAGGCCAGTGCAAACCGCGAAATGGGATCGCCCTCAAAGGCATCCAGCCCGAGGGATATCACGAGCGCGTCGGCCCGGTACTCTGCGATGCGCAGGCAGGCTTTCTCCAGCGCATCAAACCAGGTCGCCGCGCTGGTGCCCGCAGGCAGGGGCAGGTTCAGGTTGAAGCCTGTGCCAGCCCCCTGCCCCGTTTCGTCAGCGTGGCCCAAGTAGAACGGGTACTCCGTGCGCGGGTCACCATGCATGCTGATGAACAGCACATCGCTGCGGCCATAGAAGATGCTCTGCGTGCCGTTGCCATGGTGGTAGTCCACGTCCAGCAGCGCCACACGCTGGGCGCCCTGATCGCGCAGGGTTTGCGCGGCCACGGCGGCATTGTTCAAAAAACAATAGCCCCCCATGAAGTCCGGGCCCGCATGGTGCCCCGGTGGGCGAGTGCAGCAAAACGCGGCACGCGCCCCTTGCGCAACGCGAGCCGCCGCGCTGGCAGCCGCGTCGGCCCCTGCCTTGGCGGCAGCCCAAGTACCCGCTGCCATGGGTGTACCGTTGTCCATCGAATACAGGCCCAGGCGCGCAACGAAGTTGTCTGGCTCCACGTCGCTGCGCAGCGTGCGCACCGGCCACACGGATGGAAAGGGTTGCAGCAACGCGTTGGCCGGGTCCAGCGCCAGCCACTGCTGCCAGGCGGTCTGCAAAAAGGCCAGGTAGCGTTGTGCGTGCACCTGCGCCAGCACCGCACTGCAGTCCACGTCGGGCGCCATCATGGCGTGGCCGCGTGTGCGCAGTGCGTCTTCCACATAGTCCACGCGTTCGGGCTTTTCAAAACAAGGCACGCGTTCGCCTCGGAAGAATTCATGGACGGGCGCATGCCCCTGGTGCGAGGGATTGTGGAAGGTGATCATGGATGCTGCACTGCAGGTACGGGCGACCAATGTAACGCGCAACCCTGCGTTGTACGCAGCTCTGGCGGATGGAGGCCGCACTTTTGCAGCTTGCGGGGAGGTGGGCAGGCCAAGAAAAAACCCCTGCAGGTCAGGAACCTGCAGGGGTTTTCAAATTGGTGGGTGATACATGGATCGAACATGTGACCCCTGCCGTGTGAAGGCAGTGCTCTACCGCTGAGCTAATCACCCGTCGCAAGCACCTTGGAGAAAGATACCGCTGCGAAAAGTCTGTCAGCAACATGGTGGGTGATACATGGATCGAACATGTGACCCCTGCCGTGTGAAGGCAGTGCTCTACCGCTGAGCTAATCACCCTTGTCGCTGCGACAGCCTTCTATTATGGCACAGCTTTTTAGGCCAATTGGAGAGTCCGCCAAATTGTTTTGCCACCGCTGGCCTTGTCAATCTGCGTGAGCACCTCGGCATGCGCCGCCTGCTCCTGCTCGCTCGCCCGCAGCACGGGCAGCGCAAGGCCACGCAAATCGATGGCGGCCACCTTCACGCCGTCGGCGCCATCATGGCCATCATCGGCAATCAGCAAGGCATCCTGCCCGCGTGTGAGGTTGATGTACACGTCGGCCAGCAGCTCGGCGTCGAGCAAAGCGCCGTGCAGCGTACGGCCCGAGTTATCCACGCCCAGGCGGTCGCACAGGGCGTCCAGCGAGTTGCGCTTGCCCGGGTACATCTCCTTGGCCATGGCCAGCGTGTCGGTCACGCTCTGCACATAGGTGCCAAACGCCGGGCGCCCCACCAGCTCCAGCTCCTTGTTGAGGAAGCCCACGTCAAACGCTGCGTTGTGGATGATGATCTCGGCGCCCTGCAGGTACTGCAGGATGTCGTCCACCACGTCCGCAAACTTGGGCTTGTCCTTCAGGAACTCGTTGCTGATGCCGTGCACCTTGAGCGCGTCTTCATGGCTGTCGCGGCCAGGGTTGAAGTACAGGTGCAGGTTGTTGCCCGTGAGCTTGCGGTGGAGCAGCTCCACACAACCCAGTTCAATGATGCGATCGCCCCCCTCGGCCGACAGGCCGGTGGTTTCGGTGTCGAGAACGATCTGGCGCGACATCAGTGGTTCTCCTTCGCGTGGTTGATCGTGTACTTGGGGATTTCCACGGTCACATCACTTTGCGCCAGGATGGCTTGGCACGACAGGCGCGACTGCGGCTCCAGGCCCCAGGCACGGTCCAGCAGGTCTTCTTCCTCTTCTTCTGCCGCATTCAGCGAATTCAACCCCTGGCGCACGATGACGTGGCAGGTGGTGCACGCACAGCTCATGTCGCAGGCATGCTCGATGTTGATGTGGTTGTCCAGCAGGGCTTCGCAGATCGAGGTGCCTGCAGGCGCCGTGATTTCAGTGCCTGCGGGGCAGTATTCGGGATGGGGAAGGATCTTGATGACGGGCATGGGGTGGTTTTCTTCTTGTTCAGAGGGATGCGCAGGCTCGTATTACAGGCTCGCGACGTTCTTGCCGGCCAGAGCCTGCTGGATACCTCGGTTCATACGCTGGGCTGCGAACGCCTCGGTGCCCTTGGCCAGGGCTTCGGTGGCTGCCTCGATAGCCGCTGCATCGTCGCTGTCGCGCTGGTGGCGCAAAGTCACCATCAGGGCGTCGATGGCAGCACGCTCCTTGGGGCTTAACACGTCGCCATCCGCATCCAGTGCACTTTGCGTGGCAATCAGCATGCGGTCCGCGTCCACGCGGGCCTCGACCACGGCGCGGGCTTTCATGTCCTGCGCAGCCGTGGCAAAGCCGTCCTGCAGCATGCGCGCGATCTGGTCGTCCGTGAGGCCATACGATGGCTTCACGTCAATGCGCGCTTCTACCCCACTGCCCTGTTCCTTCGCGGCCACGCTGAGCAAGCCATCGGCATCGACGGTGAAGGTCACACGGATGCGCGCAGCACCTGCCGCCATGGGGGGAATGCCGCGCAACTCAAAGCGAGCCAGGCTGCGGCAGTCCTGCACCAGATCACGCTCGCCTTGCACCACATGGATAGCAAGCGCAGTCTGTCCGTCCTTGTAGGTGGTGAAGTCCTGCGCCTTGGCGGTGGGGATGGTCTCGTTGCGCGCGACGATCCGCTCCACCAGCCCACCCATGGTTTCGATGCCCAGGGACAGCGGAATCACGTCCAGCAACAGCAGGTCGCCCGCCGTGTTGTTACCCGCCAGCTGGTTGGCCTGGATGGCGGCCCCTAAGGCCACGACTTCGTCCGGGTTCAAATTGGTCAACGGTTCCTTACCAAAGAACTCTGCCACGGCTCGTTGCACCTGCGGCATGCGAGTGGAGCCACCCACCATGACCACGCCCTGCACTTCGTCGCGCGCCAGATGCGCGTCGCGCAGAGCGCGGCGCACGGCCCCCATGGAGCGGGCCGTCAAATCAGCGGTCACCGCATCAAAATCCGAGCGTTTCACGTCAAATTGCACTGAAGCGCCGGACAATTCTGCCTTGAACGCTATCAAATCAGTAGCAGTCAACGCCTCTTTGCAGGCGCGCGCTGCCATGCGCACAGCCGACTTGTCGGCCGGCGTGACCGCCTGTTGCCCCACCTGCTGCAGCACCCAGTCCGCCAGCGCTGCGTCGTAGTCGTCGCCCCCGAGGGCAGAGTCGCCGCCCGTGGCAATGACCTCGAACACACCTTGCGTCAAGCGCAGGATGGAAATATCAAACGTGCCCCCACCCAGGTCATAGACGGCGTAGACGCCCTCGCTGGCGTTGTCCAGGCCATAGGCAATCGCGGCGGCCGTGGGCTCGTTGATCAGACGCAGCAGGTTGATGCCGGCAAGCTTGGCCGCGTCCTTGGTGGCTTGGCGCTGAGCGTCGTCAAAGTACGCAGGCACGGTGATCACCGCGCCATAGAGATCGTCGTTGAAGGTGTCTTCGGCCCGGTAGCGCAACGTGGCCAGAATCTCGGCACTGATCTCGACGGGCGACTTGTTGCCATCCACCGTGGCGAGGCTGACCATACCGCCCACGCCGCCATCGGCAGCGGCCACAAAGTCGTAAGGCAGCTTGCCCGCTTCCGTCACGTCTTTGAGGCCGCGCCCCATGAAGCGTTTGGCCGAGGCGATGGTGTTGCGAGCATCCTGGGCTTGCGCTGCCACGGCGTCATACCCGATCTGACGCCCACCGTTGGCCAGATAGCGCACCACCGAGGGCAGCAGCACCCGGCCTTGGGCATCGGGGAGGCATTCGGACACGCCATTGCGCACAGCAGCGACCAGAGAGTGGGTGGTGCCCAGGTCAATGCCCACCGCGATGCGCCGTTGGTGCGGGTCGGGGGATTGGCCGGGTTCGGAAATCTGCAGAAGCGCCATGGAATTTCGGATCTCTACGTGGTGGAGCCCGCCATCGCATCAGCACGCGAGGGGGTCCAGGGGAATGCAAAACCGCCCTATTGTCCCAGTTGCTCGCGGCGACGCTCAATGTCGTCGGCAAATCGCGCAATGAACATGAGGGCTCTGACCTGGCGGGCTGCACCCGCATAGTCCTGCTGCTGGTCGATGAATTGCTCGCACTGCGCCAAGGCGGCACGGCGGGCTTGCGCCACCTCATCATCCAGCGCGTCCAGCGCGCTGTCGGCACTGGCGTCTTCCAGCGCTTCACGCCACTCCATTTGCTGCATCAGAAAGGCAGCGGGCATGGCGGTGTTGTCTTCGGCACGGATGGGCGCACCGTGCAGTTCGCACAAGTAGGCCGCACGGCGCATCGGATCCTTCAGGCGCTGGTAGGCTTCATTGATGCGCACGGACCACTGCATGGCCACGCGCTGTGCAGCGGCGCCCTGCGCCGCGAACTTGTCGGGGTGGGCTTCGCGTTGCAGCTCCTTCCAGCGCGCATCGATGGCGCTGCGCTCCTGCGCAAAGCGGCGTTCCAGGCCAAACAGTTCGAAGTCGTCAGATTGCAGGTTCATTCGCAGTGGCGAGAAGGAAGTCCAAGAAAAAACCGCCAGCACAGAGCGCGTTGGCGGTTTGGTGTGACATCAACGAAGGGCGCTCAGACGCGGAAGCTCTCCCCACAACCGCAGCGGTCCCGCTCGTTGGGGTTGTTGAATTTGAAGCCTTCGTTCAGGCCTTCACGCACGAAGTCCAGCTCTGTGCCGTCAATGTAGGCCAAGCTCTTGGGGTCGATCAGCACCTTGACGCCGTGGTTTTCAAACACGATATCTTCGGGCTCACTCGTGTCCACATATTCCAGCTTGTAGGCAAGCCCCGAGCAGCCGGTCGTCTTGACCCCCAGACGCACGCCCAACCCCTTGCCACGGCGGGCAAGGTACCGGTTGACGTGCCGGGCTGCAGCTTCTGTCAGCGTAATGGCCATGTCTCTCGATCTATCTGTCAAACAATCAGGCGGCAGTGGCCGTGGTGGCGTGCTTGGTCTTGTAGTCGAGCACAGCAGCCTTGATGGCGTCTTCGGCCAGGATGGAACAGTGGATCTTGACCGGCGGCAAAGCCAGTTCTTCGGCAATCTCGCTGTTCTTGAGCGCTGCGGCTTCATCCAGCGTCTTGCCCTTGACCCACTCGGTCACCAGCGACGACGAGGCAATGGCCGAGCCGCAGCCGTAGGTCTTGAACCGGGCATCTTCGATCACGCCGGTTTCGGGGTTCACCTTGATCTGCAGCTTCATCACGTCGCCGCAGGCGGGCGCGCCCACCATGCCGGTGCCCACCGAATCGTCACCCTTGTCGAACGAACCCACGTTGCGGGGGTTTTCGTAATGGTCAACCACTTTGTCTGAGTAAGCCATGATGTGTACCTCTTCAATACGTCCAGAATTTGTGCGGAATCAGTGAGCAGCCCACTGGATGGTGCTGATGTCGATGCCGTCCTTGTACATCTCCCACAGCGGGCTCAGCTCGCGCAGGCGGGCCACATTCTCGCGGATGGTGGAGATGGCGTAGTCGATCTCTTCTTCGGTCGTGAAACGGCCGATGGTCATGCGCAGGCTGCTGTGCGCCAGTTCGTCGCTGCGGCCCAACGCGCGCAGCACATAGCTGGGCTCCAGGCTGGCGGAGGTGCACGCCGAGCCCGACGACACCGCCAGGCCCTTGATGCCCATGATGAGCGATTCGCCTTCGACGAAGTTGAAGCTCATGTTCAGGTTCTGCGGCACACGGCGCTCCAGACTGCCGTTGATGTAGACCTGTTCAATGTCCTTGAGGCCGTCCAACAGGCGCTGCTGCAGGGCCTTGGCCTTGGCGTTGCTCTCGGCCATTTCTTCCTTGGCGATGCGGAAGGCCTCGCCCATGCCCACGATCTGGTGCGTGGGCAAGGTGCCCGAACGCATGCCGCGTTCATGGCCTCCACCGTGCATCTGGGCTTCCAGGCGCACGCGGGGCTTGCGGCGCACATACAGCGCACCAATGCCCTTGGGGCCATAGGTCTTGTGGGCAGTCATGCTCATCAGGTCGATGGGCAGCGCGTTCATGTCGATCTCGACACGGCCGGTGGCCTGTGCGGCATCCACATGCAGCAAGATGCCCTTTTCGCGGCACAGCACACCGATGGCGGGGATGTCCTGGATCACACCGATTTCGTTGTTCACGAAGAGGATGCTGATCAGCACGGTGTCGGGACGGATGGCGGCCTTCAAGGCATCCATATTGACCAAGCCGTCTTCCTGCACATCGAGGTAGGTGGCTTCAAAGCCTTGGCGCTCCAGCTCGCGCATGGTGTCCAGCACGGCCTTGTGCTCGGTCTTGAGCGTGATGAGGTGCTTGCCCTTGCCTTTGTAGAAATGCGCAGCGCCCTTCAAAGCCAGGTTGATGGACTCGGTCGCACCACTGGTCCAGACGATTTCGCGGGGGTCGGCACCGATCAGGTCAGCCACCTGCACACGCGCTTTTTCCACCGCCTCTTCGGCCTCCCAGCCCCATGCGTGGCTGCGCGATGCCGGATTGCCGAAGTGCTCACGCAACCACGGGATCATGGCGTCCACCACGCGGGGGTCTACCGGGGTGGTGGCGCCATAGTCGAGATAGATGGGGAAGTGCGGGGTCATGTCCATGGCTGGCTCAGTAAAAGGTTCTGGCTGGCAAACAGAAGAGGCAGAACAAACAAGAAAACGATTACAACGCGGTCAGGGCAGCGCTGACCCCAGGGTCAGCACCACGCAACGTAGATCAGGATTTGGCGAAGACGTTACCCAGCGCAAACACCGAGTTCGGAGCATTCACGCGAATGGGCTTGACCACCGGGGTCGTGGAGATGGCACGGCGCACCACCGGCTTGTCCTCGATCTGCACACCCTTGGCGAGCTGCTCATCCACCAGCTTTTGCAGGGTGACCGAATCCAGAAACTCGACCATGCGCTGGTTGAGCGAAGCCCACAGCTCGTGCGTCATGCAGCGGCCAGCTTCACCCAGGCAGTTTTCCTTGCCACCGCATTGCGTGGCGTCGATGGGCTCGTCCACCGACACAATGATGTCCGCCACGGTAATGTCACCGGCCTTGCGGGCCAGGGTGTAGCCGCCGCCGGGACCGCGGGTGGACTCCACCAGCTCATGGCGGCGCAGCTTTCCAAAGAGTTGCTCCAGGTACGACAGCGAAATCTGCTGGCGCTGGCTGATGGCAGCCAGCGTGACGGGGCCGTTATTCTGGCGCAGGGCCAGGTCAATCATGGCGGTGACCGCAAAACGGCCTTTGGTTGTGAGACGCATCGCAAGCTCCTTGTGCTAAGGCTTGTTCGTTGAAGAAACCGCCAGCGCTGACTGTTTGTCAGCGAGGCACCGTCTCCGCCCCTTACTCCGAACAGTTGTCTGCCACGGAGCCCTTCATCGCTGGGCTGTTTTGTTGAGTATTTTGTGTGAGTATAACACAAATCCCTATCGATTCTGTCGGGTTAAAAAACCAACTAGTTATTAATCGACGTGATAGTAATTGTTCATCACACTGTCCTCCGGCCCTTGTGTCACAAGGCCACTGAATCGCTGCCATGCGCGCCAAACGCCTGGTCCTTGAGCCGTGTCAACTGGTCACGCACCCGCGCTGCCTGCTCGAACTCCAGATTGCGCGCATGTTCCAGCATGAGCTTTTCCAGGCGTTTGATCTCACGTGCCACGTCCTTTTCGGACATGTCCTCCACCTGGGCGCGCCGCAGGGCTTCCTGTTCCAGCCGCTCGGCATCTTTGCCGGCCTTTTCGCTGTAAACCCCGTCAATCAGGTCTCGTACCCGCTTGACAATGCTGCGCGGTGTGATTCCGTGGGCCTCGTTGTATGCGATCTGCTTGATGCGCCGACGTTCCGTCTCGCCCATGGCCTTTTTCATCGAATCCGTCATTCGGTCGGCGTACAGAATGGCCTGGCCGTTCAGGTTGCGCGCGGCGCGGCCTATGGTCTGGATGAGGCTGCGCTCGGCGCGCAGAAAGCCCTCCTTGTCCGCATCCAGGATGGCCACGAGCGACACCTCAGGGATGTCGAGCCCTTCGCGCAGCAAGTTGATGCCCACCAGCACGTCGAAAGCCCCCAGGCGCAGGTCACGGATGATCTCCACCCGCTCCACGGTATCTACATCGCTGTGCAAGTAGCGCACCTTCACGCCGTTGTCCGTCAGGTAGTCGGTCAACTGCTCAGCCATGCGCTTGGTCAAGGTGGTAATGAGTACGCGTTCATGCTTTTCAACGCGAATGCGTATTTCTTGCAGCACATCATCCACCTGATGGGTGGCAGGTCGCACCTCTACCACGGGGTCCACCAATCCGGTCGGGCGCACCACCTGGTCTACCACCTGGCCTGAATGGGTCTTTTCATAGTCGGCGGGTGTGGCCGATACAAAGATCACCTGCCGCATGCGCTGTTCGAACTCTTCGAACTTGAGCGGCCGGTTGTCCAGGGCAGAGGGCAGGCGAAATCCATACTCCACCAGCGTGGTCTTGCGCGCTCGGTCGCCGTTGTACATGGCGCTGAGCTGCCCGATCATCTGGTGGCTCTCGTCCAGGAACATCAGCGAATTCTTCGGCATGTAGTCGGTCAGCGTGCTGGGCGGGTCGCCCGGCGCCGAGCCAGACAGGTGGCGCGTGTAGTTCTCGATGCCCTTGCAGTGCCCCACCTCGCTGAGCATCTCCAGATCGAACCGCGTGCGCTGCTCCAGCCGCTGTGCCTCCACCAGCTTGCCGTCGGCCACCAGCTGCTTCAGGCGCTCGGCCAGTTCGATCTTGATGGTCTCCACCGCCGCCAGCACCTTGTCGCGCGGCGTGACGTAGTGGCTGCTGGGGTACACGGTAAAGCGCGGAATCTTCTGCTTGACGCGCCCCGTGAGGGGGTCGAACAGCTGCAGGCTCTCGATCTCGTCATCAAACAGCTCGATGCGGATGGCCAGCTCCGAGTGTTCGGCGGGGAACACATCGATGGTGTCGCCCCGCACGCGGAACTTGCCCCGACTGAAATCTGCCTCGTTGCGCTGGTACTGCATGCGGATCAGCTGCGCAATCACATCCCGCTGGCCCAGCTTGTCGCCGGTGCGTAGCGTCATCACCATGCGGTGGTAGCTCTCAGGCTCGCCAATGCCGTAGATGGCGGACACGGTGGCCACGATGACCACATCTTGCCGTTCCATCAGGCTCTTGGTGCAGCTCAGGCGCATCTGCTCGATGTGCTCGTTGATCGCGCTGTCCTTCTCGATGAACAGATCCCGCTGGGGCACGTAAGCCTCCGGCTGGTAGTAGTCGTAGTAGCTCACGAAGTATTCGACGGCGTTCTTGGGGAAGAACTCGCGGAACTCGCTGTACAGCTGTGCTGCCAGCGTCTTGTTGGGCGCGAACACGATGGCTGGGCGGCCCATGCGTGCGATCACATTGGCCATGGTGAAGGTCTTGCCCGAGCCCGTCACACCCAGCAGCGTCTGGAAGGTCTCGCCGTCATTCAGCCCCTCCACCAGCTTGTCGATGGCCTCGGGCTGGTCGCCCGCGGGCGGGTAAGGCTGGAACAGTTCAAACGGGGAATGGGGGAAGCTGACGAACTCGCCGTCTTGCTTTTCAGTTATGACTTCTGTGAGATCCGGCATGGGGGCGGTCAACGAGTGGGATGGGCGGGCCGTTAAAATCGGCTGAACCCGGCACAGTACACCACGCCCGGATTCTTCGCTACTGACAACCTTTCAAGGATTTTCATGTCTCTGTTCACCGCCGTCGAAATGGCCCCCCGCGACCCCATCCTGGGACTCAACGAGCAATTCAACGCCGACACCAACCCCAACAAGGTCAACTTGGGCGTAGGCGTTTATTTCGACGACAACGGCAAGCTGCCCCTTCTGCAATGCGTGCAGGCCGCTGAAAAGACCATGATGGAAAAGCCCACCGCCCGCGGCTATCTGCCCATCGACGGTATCGCCGCCTACGACGCGGCGGTGAAGGGCCTCGTTTTTGGCGCTGACTCCGACGTGGTCAAGAGCGGCCGCGTGGCCACCGTGCAAGCCATCGGCGGCACTGGCGGCCTGAAGATCGGCGCCGACTTCCTCAAGAAGATCAGCCCCAACGCCACCGTGCTGATCTCCGACCCCAGCTGGGAAAACCACCGCGCGCTGTTCACCAACGCCGGCTTCCCCGTCGATACCTACCCCTACTTTGACCAGAGCGCCAACGGCGGCCTGGGCGGCATCAACTTCGACGGCATGCTGGCTAAGCTGAAGGCCGCTGCTGCCGGCACCATCGTGCTGCTGCACGCCTGCTGCCACAACCCCACCGGCTACGACATCACTCCCGCTCAGTGGGAACAAGTGATTGCCGTGGTGAAGGAACGCAACCTCACCGCCTTCCTGGACATGGCCTACCAAGGCTTTGGCTACGGCATCGCCGAAGACGGCGCCGTGATCGCCAAGTTCGTGGCCGCTGGCCTGAACATCTTTGTCTCCACCAGCTTCTCCAAGAGCTTCAGCCTCTACGGCGAGCGCGTGGGCGCCCTGAGCGTGGTCGGCAGCACCAAGGAAGAAACCGACCGCGTGCTGAGCCAGCTCAAGATCGCCATCCGCACCAACTACTCCAACCCACCCACCCACGGTGGCGCCATCGTGGCCGCCGTGCTGGGCAACCCCGAGCTGCGCGCCCTGTGGGAAAAGGAACTGGGCGAAATGCGCGTGCGCATCAAGGCCATGCGCCAGAAGCTGGTCGATGGCCTGAAGGCTGCTGGCGTGAGCAAGGACATGTCCTTCATCACCACCCAGATCGGCATGTTCAGCTACTCGGGCCTGTCCAAGGACCAGATGGTGCGCCTGCGCAGCGAGTTTGGCGTGTACGGCACCGACACCGGCCGCATGTGCGTGGCAGCGCTCAACAGCAAGAACATCGACTACGTCTGCCAAGCCATTGCCAAGGTCATCTGAGCTGATTGAAGAAGCGGCGCTGAGGCGCCGGTTCTTGAGCGAAACGCTCCAGAACCCGCACAACGCGGCCCTTCTGGGGCGTTTGCCACTTCTGGGCCTGCCGGACGCCTGGTTGGTGGCGGGATGCCTGTTCCAGACCGTGTGGAACCTGCACTCCGGCTTGGCGCCCACGGCAAACATCAAGGACTACGACCTGTTCTATTTCGACGCCTCGGACCTGTCCGAAGCCGCCGAACAGGCCGAGCAAGACCGGGTCACGGCCCTCTTTGCCGACCTGCCGATCACCGTCGAAGCCAAGAACCAGGCCCGGGTGCACCTCTGGTACGAACGCTGGTTTGGCTACCCCTATGCGCCCCTCACATCGGCCCGCAATGGCATCGAGCGCTTTCTGGTGCCCTGCACCTGCGTGGGCCTGCAGCCTGCCGCCGACCCAGGCATCGAAGGACCTACGCTGTACGCACCCTACGGGCTGGAAGAACTGTATGCCGGGCTGATGCGACCCAACCCGGCCTGCCCGCATCTGCCACTGTTCGAAGCCAAGGCACAGAGCTACCGCGAACGCTGGCCGTGGCTGACGATCCAGGCGGGTCACGTCACGGCCTGATGGCCGTCTGATCGCTGCGGTCGATGGTTTTCAGGTGTTTTTGGCCTCAAGCGCTAGACAAACATGCGCTGACAGCTATCAAAAAAGAAGCGCCTTCTTACAACAACCTGTTGTAAATGGCAGATACCCATCACCCCCACAGCACCGACCGCATCGAGATCGATGCCGACTGGTAGCCTGTGTTGAAGAAACGTGGCATTTCGGTGGGCAGCACCGCCCCCGCCGCATACAGAAGCGGCAGATAGTGCTCGTGCGTGGGATGCGCCTGTTGGGCCACGGCACCCAGCTTCTGGAAGTCCTGCAAGGCACCCAACTGACCCTTCTTGATCTGCTCCTGCACCACCGTGTCGAACTCGGTGGCCCAGTCGTACGCCTCGTTGGCGGCTGTGCCACGGCGCGTGACACGCAGGTTGTGCACGATGTTGCCGCTGCCCACGATGAGCACGCCACGATCCCGCAGGCCTTTGAGCTGCTGACCCAGCGCATAGTGTTCGGCCGGGGCGCGGCTGTAGTCCATGCTCAGCTGCATCACCGGGATCTGCGCCTGGGGAAACATGGGCTTGAGCACCGACCAGGTACCGTGGTCCAGACCCCACTCGCCCTCGTCCACCCCCAGGGCCGCTCCGGTGGCGGGCGATTTCAGTTCGGCGGCCAGGCTGCGCGCCACCTGCGGCGCACCGGGCGCGGGGTACTGCTGGTCGAACAGTGCTTGCGGGAAGCCGCCAAAGTCGTGGATCGTCTTGGGGTTGGCCATGCCGGTCAGCTGCCAGCCGCCGCGCGTAAGCCAGTGGGCCGACACGCACAGGATGAGCTGTGGCTGCACCGCGCGCGCGGCCAGCTCTGCGCCCACGGCCTGCCAGCTACGGCGCCAGGCGTTGTCCTCGATGGCATTCATCGGGCTGCCGTGGCCCACGAACAGCACAGGCATGCGGGGCGAGGGCTTGAGCGCCTTCAGCGCGGGCGCCGTGGCGGCGCTGCTCAGGGATGAGGTCACGAAAGCTCCCGGAAAGGCGGCCAGGCCGGTGATGGCGGCCAAAGAGGTTCTGCGTTGCATGGGTCAGGGAGCGTAACAAATTATGTATAACGCAGGAAGTGAGCCCGTGCGCGCCACGAAGTTCCGGCGCTACGCCTTCCATTCAAAACCACGACACAGAGACAACCCACGCCATGACGACCGCCCTGCCCCAGCCCCTGCGCAATGCCCGCGTCCTGAGCCTCGCGCTCAACTTGCCAGGCCCTGCCGCCCTGATGCGCTGCGCGCGCATGGGGGCTGAATGCACGAAGCTCGAACCGCCACCGCCAGCGGGCTACCCCAGCGCCGACCCCATGGGCATCTACAGCCCCGCAGCCTATGCCACGCTGCACCAGGGCGTGCGGGTGGTGCACGCCCACCTCAAGACGCCCGAAGGTCAGGCCACGCTGCATGACGAGCTGGCCCGCACCGATGTGCTGATCACCTCCTTCCGCCCCTCGGCACTGGCCAAGCTGGGCCTCTCCTGGGATGCGCTGCGGGCCCGCTATCCGCGCCTGTCGCTGGTGCGCATCGTGGGCGCAGCGGCAGAGCGGGCCGAGGAGCCCGGCCACGACCTCACCTACCTGGCCGACGCTGGCCTGGTGACGGGCACCGACATGCCGCCCACGCTCTACGCCGACATGGGCGGCGCCCTGATGGCCAGCGAGGCCGTGCTGCAGGCTCTGCTGGAGCGT
Source organism: Acidovorax sp. Root70 (assembly GCF_001428225.1). NCBI lineage: Bacteria > Pseudomonadati > Pseudomonadota > Betaproteobacteria > Burkholderiales > Comamonadaceae > Acidovorax > Acidovorax sp. Root70. The sequence goes on along the minus strand of NZ_LMHQ01000028.1, from coordinate 71,734 downwards.
GCCCACACCGGCGGCGGCGTGTGCATCGAAGTGGCGCTGGCCGACGCCGCCGCCTGGCTGGCCCAGCCGCGGGACTGGGGCCTGACCACCCCCGACGGCGACGTGGGCGGCCACCACGCGGGCTACCGCATCTACCCCTGCGCCGATGGACGTGTGGCAGTGGCCGCGCTGGAGCCGCACTTTGCCGCCAGCCTGTGTGCCGCCGCCGGCCTGCCTGCCACGGGCGACCCGCAGGTGCTGCGCGCCCCCGCCACCCACGCCGCCGTGGCGGCGTTCTTGCGTAGCCAGACCCGGGCGCAGCTTGATGCGCTGGCCGTCGCGCAGGACATCCCTCTGCACACCCTGGCCTGAACGCCTTTTCTTGCGATGCAGAAACAAGGCACCGTTATCCGCTGGGACGCCGCCCGCGCGTTCGGTTTCATACGCAGCCCAGACACATCCGCCGATGTGTTCTTTCATGTGCGCGACTACCGGGGCAGCGCAGCACCGCGCGAGGGACTCGCCGTGGTGTACGAAGAAATCCATGTGGGCGGCAAAGGGCCCCGTGCCATGGCGGTGCAGCCTGCAGCCCATGCCGCAGGGGCCTTTCAACCCCGTCCGCCGACTCCGGCGCAGCCCGCATCGGTGCCACCGACGCGGCGCGCACCGGCGCAGGGGACGGGGCAGCCACAGGCCTCGCGCCGCCGACGGCCTGCGGCGACCAGCGCCTCGCCAGCCGCCGGATCGATGCTGATACACATCCTCATGCTCGGCTGGGCGGCGCTGCTGGCCTGGGGTGTCTGGGCCGGTCGGCTCCCGGGGTGGGTGATAGGTGCCGCCCTTGCCATCAACCTCCTCACCTTCGTGATCTACGCCATCGACAAAAGCGCCGCGCAGAACGGCCGGTGGCGCATCAAGGAAAGCCACCTGCACCTGCTGGGCCTGGCAGGCGGCTGGCCGGGCGCGTGGTTTGCCCAGCAGCGGTTGCGGCACAAGTCCCGCAAAGCAGAGTTCCGCGCGGTGTACTGGATGACGGTCGTGATGCACTGCGCCGCACTGGGGGCCTGGCTGGGCGGATGGCTGCGGTAGCAACATTTGACGTTGTTATCAATTTGATAGCAATCAACCCATGAAAAATGGACGCTACAGGCACTATGGGCCTGCGCGGCAGGCTACCACCACTCGACACGGCAAGGTAAGCTGACGCGCGAATGGCCCGCTGACCTACACCGCGCACCAGCGTGCCCAGGTTTCAATCCCGAAGGTCTGAAACACCTCGGGAGAAGCCCATGAAACCCCTCGTTCTTGATTCCACCATGACCAACATGGGCGGCGTTTTCTACCCCACCGGCCAGGTGTTTGCGCTGTTCCCCGACGAGGACTGCACGCGCCAGGCCGCACTTGCGCTGCAGGCCGCTGGCCACCAGGGCGACATCGCCTACGCCAGCCCCGACGTCATCCTGCAGGAGATCGTGCACACGCTGGGCATGGCAGATGCGCCATTGCCCTCTGTGGGGGCCGAAGGGGACATGGTGCGGCGCATTGCCGACCTGGCGGGTACCGGCTACCACGGCATGCTGATCGCCATGGCCGACAAGGACGAGATCGACACCCTGGTGAATGCCATTGCGCCCGAGGGTGCAGTCACGGCCTTTTATTACCGCACCTTCATCATTGAGGATCTGATCACGCAGCCCGCTGGCGACGGCCCGCAATCGGTGGTGGTCGGCACCCACGCAGCGGAGGGCTGAGAACGGGCTGAAGTACTGAGGGTGAAGCCGCGCGCCTGCCGTGATTGGCGGCAGGCCTAGACGCACCTCAGGAGGGGCTTGCCACGCGTCGCCACCCTCAGCCTCGGGCCCCCACCAAGAGGGCACAGGGCTGCGGCCCGCTATCAGCGCGGCTTGCGTGCTGACGGCTTGGCGCTGCCCGTGACGCGCGGCGGCAAGCCGGTGTGCTGGGTCAGGATGCGGCCCTTTTGCGGTTGACCCGGCTTGGTGGACTTGGCGGGCGCTGCTGCGGTGGCGCTCTTCACCCCCGTAGGCGTGGAGTTCTTGCGCCGCGCGCTCTGGTAGCCGCCGTCCGTCAGGGGCTGGAAGGTCGGGATCAGGTGGTGCTTGCCGTTGCCGATCAAATCCGCTCGGCCCATGGCCTTGAGCGCATCGCGCAGCAGGGGCCAGTTGTTGGGGTCGTGGTAGCGCAGGAAGGCCTTGTGCAGGCGACGGCGCTTTTCGCCACGCACGATGTCCACCGACTCCTCGGCTTCGTCGCGCATCTGGCGGCGCACCTTCGTGAGCGGGTTGCGGCCAGAGTGGTACATTGCCGTCGCCGAGGCCATGGGGCTGGGGTAGAAGGTCTGCACTTGGTCGGCACGGAAGCCATTCTTCTTGAGCCAGATGGCGAGGTTCATCATGTCCTCGTCGCTGGTGCCCGGGTGCGCGGCGATGAAGTACGGGATCAGGAACTGCTTCTTGCCCGCCTCTTCGCTGAACTTCTCGAACATCTGCTTGAAGCGGTCGTAGTTACCGATGCCGGGCTTCATCATCTTGGACAGCGGCCCCTGCTCGGTGTGCTCGGGCGCGATCTTGAGGTAGCCGCCCACGTGGTGCTGCACCAGCTCCTTCACGTACTCGGGCGATTTCACGGCCAGGTCGTAGCGCAGGCCCGAGCCGATCAGGATTTTCTTGATGCCCTTGAGCGCGCGGCCACGGCGGTAGATCTTGATCAGCGGGCCGTGGTCGGTGGTGAGGTTCTGGCAAATGCCGGGGAACACGCAGCTGGGCTTGCGGCAGGCCGCTTCGATCTCTGGGCTGCGGCAGCCCAGGCGGTACATGTTGGCCGTGGGCCCCCCCAGGTCGCTGATGGTGCCGGTGAAGCCCTTGACCTTGTCGCGGATGTCCTCGATCTCCTGAATGATCGAGTCTTCACTGCGGCTCTGGATGATGCGGCCTTCGTGCTCGGTGATGGAGCAGAACGTGCAGCCGCCAAAGCAGCCCCGCATGATGTTGATCGAGAAGCGGATCATCTCCCACGCAGGGATCTTGGTGCCATGGTCGTGGCTGCCGTTCTCATCGGCGTAGCTGGGGTGCGGGCCGCGTGCGTAAGGCAGGTCAAACACGTGGTCCATCTCGGCCGTGGTGAGCGGGATGGGGGGCGGGTTGAGCCACACGTCGCGCGCCGTCACGCCCTCGCCGTGCGCCTGCACCATGGCGCGCGCGTTGCCGGGGTTGGTTTCCAGGTGCATCACACGGTTGGCGTGGGCGTAGAGCACGGGGTCGCTTTTCACCTGCTCATAGCTGGGCAAGCGGATCACCGTCTTCTCGCGCGGGGGCACCTTGAGCCTGGTCTTGAGCGCAGGGTTGGCGACGAACTGGATCGCCTGGATGGTTGGATTGGGGCTATTTTGATCGGTAGCGCCGGTGGACTGTGCACCAACCGCTACAGAATCAGTAGCACCCCCCTCCTCCTTGCTGCAGCTGCTGCCTTGGGCTGCAGCCTGCTCGCTGGTCGTCATGTAGGGGTTGATATGCGCTTCCACCGGGCCGGGCTCGTCCACGGTGGTCGAATCGATCTCGAACCAGCCCTTGCCGCTTTCGTCGTCGGGCCGCCGCACAAAGGCCGTGCCGCGCACGTCGGTGATTTTTTCTACCGGCTCACGCGCTGCAATGCGGTGGGCCACCTCCACCAGCGCCCGCTCGGCATTGCCGTACAGCAGCAGGTCGCACTTGCTGTCCACCACGATGCTGCGGCGCACCTTGTCGCTCCAGTAGTCGTAGTGAGCGATGCGGCGCAGGCTGCCTTCGATGCCGCCCAGGACGATGGGCACGTCCTTATAGGCCTCGCGGCAGCGCTGGCTGTAGACGATGGCTGCGCGGTCAGGGCGCTTGCCGCCAATGTCGCCGGGGGTGTAGGCGTCGTCGCTGCGGATCTTCCGGTCGGCGGTGTACCGGTTGATCATCGAATCCATGTTGCCCGCCGTCACGCCCCAGAACAGGTTGGGCTTGCCCAGCACCTTGAAGGGTTCGGCGCTCTGCCAGTCAGGCTGCGCGATGATGCCGACACGAAAGCCCTGGGCCTCCAGCGTGCGGCCGATCACGGCCATGCCGAAGCTCGGATGGTCGATGTAGGCATCGCCCGTGACCAGGATGATGTCGCAGCTGTCCCAGCCCAGTTTCTCCATCTCCGCACGGCTCATGGGCAGGAACGCAGCCGTACCAAAGCGCTTGGCCCAGTACGGACGGTAACTGGTCAAGGGCTTTGCGGCGCGCGCAAAAAAGGAGACGTCAACGGGGGCGTTCATGCAGTGGGAGGGCGGCCACCCCGTGGTTTAACGGGGCATCGTGGGGCGCGGCTGTGGTGGGTAACCGGCGATTTTACGGCGGCAGGCCGTTTTTGTCGCTGTGCCTGCCTTGCCCCTGCACCAAGGAGGTCTTGACTCCCAGCAAGCATATACTTGCCAAAGTCAATCAATTGCATGACAAAGGCACTTATGACGGTATCCCGTGACTCTTCTCAGCCGCCCGCACCTGCGGCCCCTGTGCCCGCCAGTGCCGTCAAGGCGGTGCGGCGGTTCAACCGCTTCATCACCCGCCGCATTGGTGTGCTGGACCCGTACCTGGGCAGCAAGCTGTCGCTGACCGATGTGCGCGTGCTCTACGAGCTGGCCCATCGCGAAGCCCCCGTGGCCAGCGAACTCGCGCGCGAGCTGGGGCTGGACGGCGGGTACATCAGCCGGATATTGCGGCGCTTTGAGCAGGCGGGCTGGATCGAGCGCCGCGCCAGCCCGCAGGACGCGCGGCAGAGCCTGGTCACCCTTACCGCCGCCGGGCGCGCAGCGTTCGAGCCGCTGCAACAGCGCTCGCGCGACGAAGCCGCCGCCCTGCTGGCCCCCCTGCCCCCCGCACGGCGGCAGGAGGTGGTGGATGCCATGGAGCGGATTGAAACCCTGCTGTCCCCTACCCTGAACCCAGCAGAGGGCACCCGCGTTGCCGTGTTGCGCGACCCGCTGCCCGGCGATATCGGCTGGGTGGTACAGCAGCATGGCGAGATCTACTGGCGCGAATACGGCTGGGACAGCCGCTTTGAGGCCCTGGTGGCGGACATCGCCGCGCAGTTCCTGCGCAAGTTCCAACCCGCCTGGGAGAAAGCCTGGATCGCGGAACTCGATGGCGAGCGCGTGGGCTCGGTGTTCGTGGTGCGCAAGTCCGCCACCACCGCCCAATTGCGCATGCTGATCCTCAGCCCCAAGGCCCGGGGCTTGGGCCTGGGCGCACGGCTGACCGACGAGTGCATGGCCTTTGCGCGTGCAAAAGGTTACAAAAAAATGGTGCTGTGGACCAACAGTTGCCTCACGGCTGCGCGGGGCATCTATGCGCAGCGAGGTTTTGAACTGGTCAAGACCGAGCCCTACGAAGGATTTGGCCAACAGTTGGTGGGCGAGACCTGGGAGCTGAAGCTTTGACGTGAGCCGTACCTGCTCGCCCTGAGGCGGGAGGCGGCCCCCCCGCAGACCGAGGTCGCCCCAGCGCCGAGCCTGCAATCGGTGGCTGGTTGCCCTTTTACCACTCACCCACTTCGCGCACACGCTGCGCAAGGTCTGGTGCGCCGTCATCTCCTTCGTCCGCCGCGAGACTGGCCGCTGCAGCATCCGCCACCGACGCCCCTACGCCACCGCCGGAGGACACGGGGGCCGAAGAAGCCGTGAACCGGCCAAACAGGTGGCCGCCGAGGGTGGAAGACAAGGGGGCGGAAAATGGGTGGGCAAACATGGCGGTTCCTTTTTCTGCAGGCCAGGGTGCTTTCAAATGCATAGCAACAGCGTAGGCCACAGCAACAAGCCCGCAGTGTAGGAACGCATGCCCATTGCGTGTGTGACAGAACGCACGTTCCGAGCGGCGTTCGTGGTGTTCAGCCCTCGTCCGCGGCAAGGCCTGTGACTTTCTTCACGGTCGGCCGTGGGCCGACTCGAACGGGCGCCGCCTTACACTCTCCGCCCCATGCCCCAGACCCTGACTGCGCCCGCGCACAGTGAACTCCTTATCAAGAAAAGCCGTTTCATCGGCTGCGTACAACCCATGGCCGACCGCGCCAGTGCGCAGGCCGCGGTGGACGCGCTGTGGAAGCAGCACCCCGGCGCCGCCCACATCTGCTGGGCCCTGCTGGCCGGGGGCCAGTCGGCCGCCGTGGACGACGGCGAGCCTGGCGGTACCGCCGGCCGCCCTATGCTGGACGTGCTGCGCCACCAAGACCTGGAAGGCGTGCTGGCCACGGTGGTGCGCTACTTTGGCGGGGTCAAGCTCGGCGCGGGTGGCCTGGTGCGCGCCTACACCGACACCATTGCCCAGGCACTGCTCACCGCCCCCAAGGTCACACTGCAGCGCATGACCACGCTGCAATGCCTAGTGCCCTATGCACTGGAGGGGTTGCTACGCCGTGAGATCGAGGCAGCAGGCGCCGAACTGGTGGCCGTGCAACATGGCACCCTGGTCACCCTGCAACTGCGCCTACCCCAGACGCAGGCCGATCCTTTTGTACAGCGCATCAACGACCACGGGCAAGGCCGCGTGGGCTGGACGGAACCCGAGGCCTGACTGCCCTCCGTACCTTGGCCCTGAAGGCATTCAGGGCCCGGCCCCAAGGCAAGCCTGCACCCAACCCAGCCTCAAAAAACGGCTTGTGCGCCTACAACGGAGCGGCGGTTTGCACTTCACACTGCGGGTTTTCAGACTCTGAGGGCGCCTCATGAGCCAACCGCTCGACACCATCATCATCGGAGCAGGCACAGCGGGCCTAGCCGCCCTGCGTGAAGTGCGCAAGCGCACCGACCGCTACCTCATCGTCAACGAAGGCCCCTGGGGCACCACCTGCGCCCGCGTGGGCTGCATGCCGTCCAAGGCGTTGATCGAGGCGGCCAATGCCTTTCACCGCCGGCACACCTTCGAAGAATTTGGCCTGCGGGGCGCCAGCGCATTGGCCGCCGACCTGCCCGCCGTTCTGCAGCGCGTGCGCGCCCTGCGCGACGACTTTGTGGCGGGCGCCCTCCAAGCCACCAGCGGGCTGGGCAAGGCCCAAATGTCAGGGCGCGCAACACTGCTGGGGCCGAATTCGGTGGACATCGACGGCACGGCCTACGCGACTCGCAGCATCATCATCGCCACCGGGTCACGCCCACGCGTGCCAGACGAATGGCTGGCGTTTGGCGACCGCATGCTCACCACCGACACGCTGTTCGAGCAGCCCAGCCTGGGCCCGCGCATTGCTGTGATCGGCATGGGCCCGATTGGTGCGGAGATTTCGCAAGCCCTTGCCCGGCTGGGTTTGCAGGTGGCCGCCTTCACCACAGGGCACACGCTGGCGGGCCTGAGCGAACCGGAGCTCAACACCGAACTGGCGGCGCTGCTGAAGCAGAACATGGTGCTGCACATGGGAGCCGAAGCGCAACTGCGCGAAGTGCCTGGCGGCATCGAAGTCTCCAGCGGCAACAACCGTGTGGTCGTGGATCAGGTCATTGCCGCGATGGGCCGGGTGCCCAATGTCGAGGACCTGGGCCTGGAGACGCTGGGCGTGCCTCTGGACCGGCGTGGATTGCCCACGGTAGACCCGCAAACCCAGCAAATAGACAATTTGCCAGTGTTTCTGGCCGGCGACGCCAATACCCACACCCCGCTGCTGCACGAGGCCGCCGACGAAGGCCATATCGCGGGCATGAACGCCCTGGCCATCGCCCCCACGCGCTTCCGGCGCCGCACCTTGTTGTCCATCGTTTTTACCGACCCCAACATCGCCATCGTGGGGCCGCGCGTGGCCGACATGGACCCACACCACACCATCACGGGCACCGCCAGCTACGCAACGCAAGGCCGCGCCCGCACCGCCCAGCGCAACCACGGGCGCCTGTGTGTGTATGCAGACCATGGCAGTGGCCGCCTGCTGGGCGCCGAACTGTATGCCCCCGATGGCGAGCACCTGGCCCACCTGCTGGCCTTGGCGGTGCAGCAGCAACTGCCGGTGCATGACCTGCTCGGCATGCCGTTCTATCACCCAACCTTGGAGGAAGGCCTGCGCACCGCCTTGCGTGACGCGGCCCGCCAGCTGCCCCATACCCGTGTCTCCGACCTGGCCGACTGCCCCGCCCATGGGGTTCCTGCGCTGGACTAGCAAACGTCCCAGCCAGAAATAGCTGCACATGTAACAGCGCTCAAGCCTCGCGCAGCCGTGCCGATAATCTTCCATTGCCCCAAGGAGTCACCATGGACGTCGCCCTGACCAACAGCATCGTCAACACCGCTACCAGCCTGGCCAGCGCCAAGACGTCGGACGCCTTGAACATGGTGGTGCTGAAAAAGGCGCTCGACATGCAGGCCGTGTCGGCCAGTACCCTCATCGACGCCATGCAGCAGTCCATGCCCCAGCCTGCGCTGGCCACCAGCGGCACGCTGGGCACCAACGTCAACACCTTCGCCTGAAGGCCCGGGGCCGACTGCCGCCCCGCCGGCAGTTCAGCGCAAACGCGCCGGCGACAGCCCTTCCACCACCACGCCCTCGCGCATCAGTTCTTCGGCCAGCGGCTCGCCCCGCAACAGCTGCCGCGCCAGCAACGAAGCACCTGCCGCGCTCTGAATCCCATACCCGCCCTGCCCTGCCAGCCAGAAGAAGCCGGGCACATGGTTGTCCCAACCGATCACCATGTCGCCATCCGGCACGAACGAGCGCAGACCGGCCCAGGTGTGCGACGGGCGGCGGATCTGGAAATGGGTCATTTCCTCGATGTGATAGATCCCGGTGGCCACGTCCAGCTCTTCAGGCACCACATCGTGTGGATGGGTCGGGTCGGCATTGGCGGGTGAACCCAGCAACTGGCCCGCATCGGGCTTGAAGTAAAAGCTCTCGTCGACGCCCACCACGGCAGGCCAGTGGGTGGCGTCCATGCCCTCGGGCACGGAGAAGGTAAACGCCGTACGCCGACGCGGCTCCAGCCCGATGGGCGCCACGCCTGCCAGACCCGCCACCACATCGGCCCAGGCGCCTGCAGCGTTGACGATGGTGGGGGCAGCAAACACCCGCCCATCGGCCAGCGTCACCTGCCACACATCGCCTTCGCGGCGCACGGCCGTGACCTCGGCGTGGGTCAGCACCTGGCCGCCGCGCTGGCGCAGGCCACGCAGGTAGCCCTGGTGCAGGGTGTTCACATCAATGTCGGCCGCCTCAGGCTCGCTCATGCCTGCGGCGACGGCCTCGGGCTTCAGGCAAGGCAGCATCGCCAGCAGCTCGGCCCGCCCCACCCATTGCACATTGGGCGAGGTCGTATGCGCTTCCTCGTAGGTTTGCTTCAGCAAGTCCAGCTGGTCCGGCCCGGCCACGTAGACCACGCCCCGGGGCGAGAGGATGGGGTCTGCGCCAAACTCAGGCGGCGGCGCATCGTAAAACGCGCGGCTGGCCCGGGTCAGCGCCTGGATGTTGGGCGTGCCATAGGTCGCCATGTAGAGCGCGGCCGAGCGGCCGGTGGTGTGGTAGCCCGGCTGCGATTCGCGCTCCAGCAGCAGCACGCTGGCGCCCTGCCCTGCGGCGCCGGGCTGCATCAGTTGCCAGGCCACGGAGGCCCCGGCAATGCCCGCGCCAATCACGATGGTGTCTACGGTTTGCATGATCGGTGACTCCTTTTCAAACGGCTGACACCTGCGCGGCCGATGCCGCACGGTCGTCACGCGGCAGAGTGCGGGCGTCGCGGGGGTCTGGTGCCACGGTCACGATGGAGGTCAGCGCAGGTACGGCGCGCGTCTGCGTCAGCTTGGCGATGTCGGGCCGGGGCCGTGCCAGCCCTGCAATGCCCTTGAACGCCTGCTCCAGCGCATGCCCCACGCCCAGCGTGTGGCGGTCGGCGCGGAAGCGGCCCACGATCTGCAGGCCAAACGGCATGCCGGCGTCGTCCAACCCGCACGGCAGGCTCAGCGCCGGGTGGGTGGTGAGTGTGGTCACATAGGTCAGCGCCAGCCATCGGTAGTAGTTGGCCTGCGGCGCGCCGTTGATATGGCTGGCGAACAGCTCGGTCCAGGCGAACGGCGACACGGGTGTGGTGGGCGCGAGGATGATGTCGTAGTCCTCGTACAGCTTCTGGAACCGCGCCAGGATGCGCGTCTGCTCGGCCTGCGCCCAGGCGCTGTCCAGCAGCGTCATGGCGGCGCCCATTTCGTAGTTGGCGCGGGTGTTGGGGCCCAGGCTGGCAGGGTCGCGCTCATAGGCCTCGCGCGTGCTGGCCACAAAGGCCTCGGCACGCAGCACGTCAAAGCAGCGGTGCACATCGCCCAGGTCGATGTCGATGGCGTCGCAACGCGCAAACAAGTGCTTCATGGACTGCACCTTGTTGCGGAACACGGCGCGGATACCGTTGTCCACAGCGCAGGCGCCAAAGTCCTCGGTGTAGGCCACGCGCAAACGGCTCAAATCCACTGCTTCAGGCAGCAAGAAACTCATTGGGTCCAGCGGGTAGCTCAGCGGGTCGCCGGGCGACATGCCCGCCGATGCAGCCAGCTGCAGGCAGGCTTCTTCCACCGTGCGGCCCATGGGGCCCACCACCGAAATCGGCGTCCAGCCCAGCAGCTTGCGCGAACTGGGCACCACACCGGGCGATGGCCGAAAACCCACCACACCACAAATGGACGCCGGAATGCGCAGCGACCCGCCCGTGTCCGAGCCCGTGCACACCGGCAGCATGTCGCACGCCAGCGCAGCGGCCGAGCCGCCCGACGAGCCCCCGGCGTTCAGGTTCGGGTTGAACGGATTGCCCGTGGCGCCCCACACCGTGTTGCGCGAATTGGCGCCGGCGCCCATCTCGGGGATATTGGTCTTGCCCGTGACGATGGCACCCGCGGCGCGCAAGCGCGCCACCAGCACGTTGTCCTCGACTGGGATGTGCTCGCGGTAGATCTGCGATCCATAGGTGGTCAGCAAGCCCGCCGTGGCCTCCAGGTCCTTCACGCCCATGGGCAGGCCATGCAGCAGGCCTAGCGGCTCGCCACGCAGCACCGCCTGCTCGGCCGCCTTGGCCTCGGTGCGGGCGCGGTCGTAGCAAGTGGAAGTGACGGCATTCACATGCGGGTTGACGGCCTCGATGCGGGCAATGCAGGCGTCAAGCAGCTCCACCGGCGAAATCTCGCGCGTGCCAATGCGGTGGCGCAGTTCGTTGGCCGTCAGCTCAACCAGGGCTTGGGGGTTTGTGGTGGTCATCTCGGGCTTGTCTCCTTGTTCTGGTCACACGGGCTCAGTCTGCAGTAATGGCGGCACGCTGTGCAATGGCGCGCATCAGCGGCAACTCCTTGTCAATCAGCTCGGCCAACACCTTGGACGAAGCATAGGACGGCTCGAACCCCACGGCGATCATCTTGTCACGCGTCTCGGGGTCTGACACCACCTGGGCCAGCGCCAGTTCCAGCCGCGACTTCACGGCCGGTGGCAGGCCACGCGGCGCCACCATGGCCAGCCAGGTGTCCATCTCCAGGCCCGGGTAGCCGCTCTCGGCCAGCGTGGGCACCTTGGGCAGCAGAGCCGAGCGTTTTCCGGATGTCACCGCAATGGCCTTGATCTTGCCGTCCTTGAGCTGCGGCAGCGCGGCCGACACGGTATCGACAGTGAACGGGATCTGCCCGCCGAGCAGGTCGGTCATGGCGGGCGCACTGCCCTTGTAGGGCACATGCTGAATCTTCAGACCCGCCGCGTGGAAGAACATCTCGCCCGCAAACTGCGACGTGGTGCCCGTGCCGAAAGAGCCATACGAATACTTGTCGGGAGCCGCCTTCACCAGGGCCACAAACTGCTTCAGGTCGTTGGCAGGCACATCCTTGTTAGCCAGCAGGATCAACCCCGTGCGGCCCGTGATGCCGATGGGCTCAAAGCTTTTGACCGGGTCATACGGCAGCTTGGCGCGCACGGCGGGGTTGACGGTGAAGGTGGTGCCCGAACTCATCAGCAGCGTGTAGCCATCGGGCGCTGCCCGCGCCACCGACGTCGCGCCAATCACCGTGCCTGCCCCCGCGCGGTTGTCGATCACCACGCTCTGGCCCAGTTTGTCGCCCAGCTTTTTGCCAATCAGGCGGCCCAGCACATCGGTGGCACCACCGGGCGGAAACGGAATCACCAGCGTGATGGGCTTGGTGGGGAAGGCGGCCTCCTGCGCCATGGCCGGGGCCCACGCAGCGGCCCCCAAGGCAGCACAGACGGCGACAGACAAAAGCAGTTGCTTGCGGTTCATGGCGTGGCTCCAGACAAAAGTGAAAAAAAGAGAGAAGAAGGTGCTCAGCAATCAGGCCTGCGCAGCCAGCACGGCCCGCCCGCGCTGCACAAAGCCCTGGTACTGCACATCGGGCACCAGCAGGCCACCCGTGGTCCACACCAGGTGCGTGGCCTGGTGCAACACGGCATCGATGCCTGTGCTGCGCAGCCAGGCCTGCCCGGCCGTGGTGCCGGTCAACATGGCCGGGCCGCTGAAGCCTGCGGCGGCCGAGGGCTCGATGCGCTCGCCCAAGGCGTCCAGCACCCGCACCAGCTGCGCAAACAGGGTGTCGTCGGCCACGGTGAACACGCCCGACAGCAGTGGCCGCATCAGCTCGGCCGCCAGCAGCGATGCACGCGGCACGGCCAGGCCGTCGGCCTCGGTGCGGTTGGTCAGGCCCCAGTCGTAGACCGAGGGGTGCTGCCCCACACCTTGCGTTGCATCGGCCATCATTTGCACCATGAAGCACGGCGACTGCACCGGCTCCGCAAAAAAGCAGTGCACATGCGGCCCCAGCACCTGCCGCAGGCCAAAGGTGATGCCTGCGGGCGCGCCGCCCACGCCGCAAGGCAGGTAAACGATGAGCGGGTGCTCGGCATCCACCGCCACGCCCTGCTCCTCCAGTTGCTTTTGCAGATGCAGCGCCGCCGCGCTGTAGCCCAGCAGCAGCGAGAAGGATTGCTCGTCGTCCACAAAGTGGCACATCGCGTTGCTGGCCGCCTCGGCGCGGCCTGCGGCCACGGCACGCTCGTAATCGCCCGCGTGCTCCACCACCAACACGCCACGCTTTCGCAGGCGGTCTTTTTTCCATTCCTTGGCATCTGCCGACATGTGCACCGTGGCCTGAAAGCCCAGGGCCGATGCCACCACGCCAATGCTCATGCCCAGGTTGCCCGTGGAGCCCACCGCCACCTGGTAGCGGCCCAGCACCTCGCGCGCCTGCGGGCTAGCCAGCGCACGGTAGTCGCCACCGGGCTCGACCAGCCCATGCTGCAGCGCCAGCCCCTCGGCGAACTCCAGCACCTCGTGCATGCCGCCCCGGGCCTTGATGGAGCCTGCAACGGGCAGGCTGTGGTCGGCCTTGATGAACAAGCGACCCTGGTGTTCGGCCATGCCCAGCGTGGGTTGCAGCGCGTCGGCGGGCAGCAGGGGCGACTCCACCACGCCACCTGTTGCGGCCAGCTCGGGGAACACATCCGCCAGGAGTCCGGCAAAACGTGCCAAGCGTTCGGCCGCCGCTTTCGTATCATCCAGACTAATGGTTCTCCCTATTGCGGGCAGCGCCGCGGCGGGCCTTGCCTGCCGGGCCGGGTTGCTCCACAGGGCAGGCTGGGCGTTGCGCAGGCGGGTGGCCAGCAGGGCATCCACAGCGGTTGAAGGTTCGGCAAGTGTCATGGCGCATTCATCTCGGTATGTCTTGCCCACATTCTTCGCCCGTCACGCGCCTGTCACAAGCCATTTATATTGAGCAAAGCATTAGTATTAATAATGGACATTCGCCTCTCTCCCTCCCTGCTCGCCTGGCTGCGCAGTTTTGATGCAACGGCCCGCCACGGCAGCTTTACCAAGGCGGCGGCCGAGCTGTGTATCACCCAGGGGGCGGTGAGCCAGCAGGTCAAGCAGCTCGAAGACTGGTTGCGCCGCCCCCTGTTTTTGCGTACCCCGCGCGCCCTGGTGCCCACGCCCGAGGGCAAATGGCTGGCCGTGGTGCTGCGCGAGAGTTTTGACGCCATCGAAAGCACCCTGGCCCAGATGCGCCAACCGGCCGAGGCGGCCACAGCCACGCTGAGCTGCTCGCCCTCATTCGCCATGAGCTGGCTCACGCCCCGGCTGGGCGACTTCTTTCGCCAGCACCCGCACACCGGGCTGCGCGTGTTTGGCGAGTTCCACACGCTGGACCGCACCCGCATGGTGCGCGACGGCGTGGAGGCCGCCGTGCGCTTTGACCTGGGCGGCTACCGCGACTTGAACGCCACCGTGTTTCTGGACGAATGGCTCATCCCCGTGGCCAGCCCCGAGTTCCTGGCCCGGCACGCGCCCATCACCACGCCCGAGGACCTGCACGGCGACTGGCTGCTGCACGACGGCAGCGCGTGGGACGGCGCCGACACCTATGAGGAATGGCAACACTGGTTTGCGCAAAGGGGCACCCCGCCCCCGCCCTGGGCGGGCGGCCAGCAGTTCAACCTGTCGCAACTGGCTCTGGGCGCCGCGCTGGCCGGCCAGGGCATTGCCATGGGCCGCGCCGCGCTGGTGCTGCAGGACGTAAAGGCCGGGCGCCTGGTGCCGCTGCTAGGGTGCAGCGTGCCATCGCGCGCGGCGTATTCGTTTGTGACCACCACCCACCCTAGCCCGGCGATGGAGCTGGTGCGGGAGTGGCTGGTGCAGGAAGCGCAGCGGTTTTGCGTAGAGCGCAGCGAGGTATTGCCTCCATTGGCTTCGCCCTAAGCCGAGTCAGGTGGCGATAATTTGTATATTTATTTACTCTTTAAACATAAAAAGAGTATAAATAGCATCATGTCAACCGATCTCATCCCCACCCTCGCCGCCGCCCGCAAAGCCCACCAGATGACCCAGGCCCAGCTGGCCGAGCGCGCAGGCCTCTCCCGCATGACCGTGCAGCGCACCGAGGGCGGCGATCTGGACCCCCGCTATTCCACCCTGGCCGAAATGGCGCGGGTGCTGGGTATGGACATCATTGCCGTGCCCAGCAGCCTGCGTCCTGGCCTGGAGGCGTTCATTCAGTCCGGCGGCAAGTTTCTGGGCCAGCCCGAGGGGGTGGATGCGCCACCCTCGGTCGTGGACAGCCTGCGCCGCTGACCCTGGCGACGCCCCACCGCACTGGCAGGCCCACGCCCCATGAGCACCTCCATCCGCTACCTGCGCCTGTACCTGCACCGCCCCCCGCAGGCGGACGGCAGCGCGAGCGAGTCAGGTACGACAGCAAGCCGTCGTGAAGCGATTGGCTACCTCTCGCAGTACGGCGACATCCTGCGTGTGTCCTTCGACGAGAGCTACATCCGCAACCCGCAGCGCCCCACCCTGTCGCTCAGCTACCAGGGCGCGGACGAGGCCGCCACGCAGCAGATCCTGGCGTCGGCGCGCGATGCGCGGCTGGTGCGCACCGATGGGCGCTGGCCGGTGTACTTTCAGAACCTGCTGCCCGAGGGCCACAACCGCGAGCGGCTGGCGCGCGAGCGGGGCTGCAGCCCCGACGACGAGTTCGAGCTGCTGGCCGCCGCAGGCCACGACCTGATGGGCGCGCTGGAGGTGGAGCCCGTGCCTGCGCAAGACGGCATCCCGGACGTGGTGCGCTACTGGCACACCACCCAGGGGCTGGATGTGCTGGAGCCGGGGTTTGTGGAGTTCCCGGTGGAAGACGCCGCCTCGCTGCCCGGCGTGGTGGCCAAGTTCAGCGCGGTGCAGGACGGCCGCCGCTACACCGTGCACCGCCAGGGCGCGGCGGGCAGCGTGATCCTGAAGCTGCCCACCACCGCACACCCCGATCTGGTCGCCAACGAGTACACGGGCTACCAGCTGTGCAAGGCACTGGGCCTGCATTGCGCCGACGTGCGCGTCATCACCCGCGCCGAGGCCGACCTGCCCGACGCCGTCCCATTCAACGACATCCTGGCCGTGCAACGTTTTGACCACCTGCCTGGCGGCGCCCGCGTGCACATGGAGGAGTTCAACCAGGTGCTGGGCTACACGCCGCGCCAGAAATACGGCAAGTCGCACGGCAAAGGCGTGCTGCAGGACTGGGCCACCATGCTGCGCGTGCTCAACCGCCTGAGCCGCCAACCGGTGCAGGACACGCGCGAGTTTCTGGCGCGCATGGTGGCGTTCATCCTGATGGGCAACACCGACGCGCACCTGAAGAACTGGGCCCTGGTCTACCCCGACGGCCGTGTGCCGCAGCTGGCCCCGGTGTACGACCCCGTGTGCGTGGCCGCGTTTTTTGAAGGCGTGCCCGACCAGCAATACGCGGTGAACCGCGCCATCGACAAAACCCTGCGGGCACTAACCTGGGACGACATGGAAGGCCTGATGAAATCCGCCGGGCTGCTGCGGGTGCCCCGGCACCTGGCGCTGCTGCGCGATGTGGTGAAACAGGCCCATGCCGACTGGCCGGCGCTGCTGCACGACGCGCCACCGGCCGTGCAAGCCACCGTGCGGCAACGGCTGGCCGGTATGACGGTGCTGGGCCAGCTCCCCGGTCACCGTGCCATGGGCTGATATCGAAATACTCTTATTTTGATAGCTGACCGAGTAGTTATTACCGGCGCTACAGGTCGATTTGATTCAAATTTTCGCGCAAGGGGTGACCGCACGGCCACCGGTTTGTGGGGCCAGTTGGTGATCCTCACACAGGCGCACCGAACCACGCTCCCACGCCCGCCGTGATGGCCATGGCCAGTGCGCCCCAGAAGGTCACGCGCCAGGCGCCCACCGCCATGCCCGCGCCCCCTGTGCGGGCCGCCACCGCTCCCAGCAGCGCCAAAAAGACCAACGCAGTGCCCGCTACCCAATATAGCAGGCTGCCTGCAGGCGCCACAGCCGCCACAGCCAGCGGCAACGCAGCCCCGACAGCGAAGGCGGCGGCCGACGTGATGGCGGCCTGCACCGGGCGCGCTGCCAGGGCGGAGGACACATGCAGCTCGTCCCGCGCATGGGCGCCCAGGGCGTCGTGCGCCATGAGCTGCTGCGACACCTGCTGGGCGAGTTCGGGGGTAAGGCCCCGGCCCACGTAGATGGCTGTCAGCTCACGCAACTCGGCGGCGGGGTCGGCAGCCAACTCGGCGCGCTCGCGATCGAGGTCGGCCTTTTCGGTGTCGGCCTGCGAGTGCACCGACACATACTCGCCCGCAGCCATTGACATGGCACCCGCCACGAGCCCGGCCACCGCCGTCATCACGATGGTGGACTGGCTCGACTGCGCAGCCGCCACGCCCACCACCAGGCTGGCGGTGGAAACGATGCCATCGTTGGCGCCCAGCACGGCGGCACGCAGCCAGCCAATGCGGTCGGTACGGTGGCCCTCAAGGTGCAGGCGGCGCGTGGCGGAGTTCATAGGCAGGTCCTTATGCAATGGAGCCGACTGGCAGCGTAGCGGGCAAGCGGGCGGGAGGACCACCGCCCGGCACGGGAGCGGCAGCTGGCGTCCTGGTAGCCGAGAATAACCTCCCTGCAGCGTTGCGGGCCCTCGCGGCATCCACGGCCATCGCTGCGTTTTGCGTTTTGCGTTTGCGTCTTGCCCTGCATGTCGCGCAGTGGGGTGGGTATCTACCGCTGCGCAGCATGGTGGAGTTCGGCCCAATAAGGTGCCGACCGTCGGTTGTCCCCCTCACAGGAGATTGCGCATGGCAAAAATTCTGGTGACAACGCAGGCCCACAAAGCCGGCGCAAAGGTGTTTGAAGTGCCTTATGAGAACCAGGCCGACCTGTGCTGGTATGAGATGCCCCACCCAGAGCAGGCCGAAGGCGACGCGGTCTGGTGTTTTGTGGAATACGAATCCCAGGCCACCTTCAGCATCTTCAGGGTGAAGTATGAAAGCCAGGCGGACCTCAAGACCTTCAAAGTCAAGTACCGAGAACAGGCCGGCTGGCGCAACATGGGGCATGCGCTCAAGGGCCGGCTGGATTGACCCGCTGAGTAGCAGCGGGTCAGGCCGGTCGTGCCGCCGTTGCACATCCGTGCAGCATCACCGCTGCGCGCACCGCCGGGGCGGCTCTGCCTCTCACCCGCCTCTCAGCCACCCACGCATTTTTGTACCTGCTCGCCCAGCCCCGTGGCGCCCAGCCGCACCACGTCACCGGTCTTCAGGAACCACGGGGTGGGCTTCTGCCCCAGGCCCACGCCTGCAGGGGTACCGGTCAGGATGAGATCACCCGGCTCCAGGGTCAGGAACTGGCTGATGTAAGACACCACGGTGGGCACACCAAAGATGAAATTGCGCGTGCTGCCGTTTTGCACGCGCTGACCGTTCACCTCTAGCCACAGGTCGATGGCGTGGGGGTCGGCCACCTCGTCGGCTGTGACCAGCCAGGGGCCGATGGGCGCGAAGGTGTCGTAGCTCTTGCCCTTGTCCCACTGGCCGCCGCGCTCGATCTGCCAGGCGCGCTCGGACACATCGTTGGCCAGTACATAACCGGCGACATGGCTCAATGCATCGACCTCGGCCACATGGCGGGCGCGGGTGCCGATGACGATGCCCAGCTCCACCTCCCAGTCGGTTTTGGTGGCCCCGGGGGGAATGCGCACATCGTCGTTGGGGCCGCTCAGCGCGGTCACAGCCTTCATGAACAAGACCGGCTCGGCGGGTGGCTGCATGCCCGCTTCTTTGGCGTGGTCGGCATAGTTGAGGCCCACGCACACGATCTTGCCCACGCCCCCCACCGGGCTGCCCAGACGGGGCGAGCCATACACCGCAGGCAGGCGGCTGGCATCGATGGCGGCCAGCGCGGACAGGGTGCGGGGGTTGAGCTGTGCGGGGCCAATGTCTGGCAGCAGCATGGACAGGTCACGCAGCGTGCCCTGGGCGTCCACCAGGCCGGGGCGTTCTGCGCCAGGCTGGCCGTAGCGAATGAGTTTCATGGGGTGTCCTTGTCTCTTTGTGAAGTGATGCACGCTCTCAGGCATACCACCCGGCAGCATAGCGGCAGACCACCGTACGCGCATGCACCATTGACCGCCCCAGGCTTGCCCGATGGCGACGCCCCGGCGCCAGCGTACCGCCTGGCGCGCGCGTAACATCGCGGGGGCCACCGCATCACTGGATAGCTATCACAATGATAGCTGTGAAGGCATGAATCACCGGCGCATCAGCCACTTTTCACTCAATTTTTCATCCATGGCACCCGCCACAGCCTCACCCCCCAACACCGAAACGCCTGCGCGCCCGCAGCCCCGCAATCCGGCCGATCTGTTCTGGTCTTTCACCTGGCTGGCGCTGCAGGGCTTTGGAGGGGTGCTGGCGGTGGTGCAGCGCGAGCTGGTGGAGAAAAAGCGCTGGATGACGAACGAGGAGTTCGTCGAGGACTGGGCCGTGGCGCAGATCATGCCGGGCCCCAACGTGGTCAACCTCAGCATCATGATCGGTGACCGCTACTTTGGCCTGCGCGGCGCATTTGCGGCGCTGGCGGGCATGCTGACCTTTCCGCTGATGCTGGTGCTGGCACTGGCGGTGGTGTATGCACAGTTCTCTGCCCAACCGGCCGTGGCCGGGGCGCTGCGTGGGATGGGGGCCGTGGCGGCTGGCCTGATTGCCGGTGTGGGCATCAAGCTGTTTGCCTCCATCCGCAACCATCCGCTGGGCCGTCCCCTGTGCCTGGCCATCACCGGGCTGACCATCATGGCCATGGCCTGGTTGCGCTGGCCACTGTTCTGGATCCTGCCGGTCATCGGCGGGGCGGCCTGTCTGCTGACCTGGAGAAAGCTCGCGCCATGAGCACCGCCGCCCCCCTCACCGCACCGCTGATGGCCCTGAGCCCCGGCGACTGGCTCAACCTCTTTCTGTACTACCTGTCGCTGTCGCTGCTCGCCGTGGGCGGCGCCATTGCCACCGCGCCCGACATGCACCGGTTCCTGGTCGAGCGCCAGGCGTGGCTGACCGACCCGCAGTTCAACGCCTCCATCGCCATCGCCCAGGCGGCGCCGGGCCCGAACGTGCTGTTCATTGCCCTGCTGGGCTGGAACGTAGGTATCAACGCCGGCGGCCCGGGCGTGACCGGCTGGCTGCTGGGCGCACTGGGCATGGCGGTGTGCATGCTGGGCGTGATGCTGCCCAGCAGCCTGCTGACCTGGACGGCCACGCGCTGGGGCCACCGCAACCGAGAGCGGCGCGGGGTGCGCGCGTTCAAGCAAGGCATGGCCCCGGTCGTGATCGGCCTGCTGGTGGCTACGTCCTGGGTGCTGGCGCGCGCGCATGGCGAATGGACTACCGACTGGCCCCTGTGGTTGCTGACCGCCGTGGCCACGGTTCTGGTCTGGCGCACCAAGCTGCACCTGCTGTGGATGCTGGGCGCCGGCGCATTGCTGGGGGCGCTGGGGCTGGTCTAAGTACCCTGTTCAAAGCCCCTGGGCACGGCATCGCACCCTGCGGTGCGAATATCAAAAAAGGCCAGCGCATGCGCTGGCCTTTTTGGTTAGGGTCTGCCGGTTTTGCTGCTCACTCGGCGTCCTGTCAGCGCATCAACTGATCCGGCGGCCGTTTTCTGCGTAGATCGCCAGGTAGATGGCATCCGAGCCGATGTAAGGTGCCTTGTTGCCAAAGCCCACGTTAAAGTCGCCAAACGACAGCGACCGGATGGCCATCAGCCCGGCGCGCAGGCGCTCGCGTGTGGGCTCCTTGCCCGCGTTCTTCAGGCCTTCGATCATGATCTGTGCGTTGAGCCAGCCCTCCAGCGCGCTGTTGCTGTTCAGGAACGCCGGGTCCCCGCCCGTGGCCTTCATCGTGGCCTGGAACTTGCGCACCGCCACCGATTTTTGCGAATTGGCATCGGGGAACACCTGAACCAGCGCCAAGCCGCGCGTGGAGGCCGCCAGCTTGGGCAGCTCCGACGAGATCACCGTGACGGACAAGCCGGCCAGCGGCACACCCTGCGCCTTGGCACGGAAGGCCTGCACAAACGCGGTATTGGCCGTACCCGTGGTGGCCAGCAGCACGGCGCCCGGGCGCTCGGCCGCCACCTTGTCGGCCAGCTCGGCGCCGTTCTTGCCGTCTACGGCCAGCGCAAACTCGCCACCGCGCTCGACCTTGATCTCGTCCAGCGCGGCGGACATGTCCTTGAGCACCTCTTTGCCAAACGGGTTGTCCAGGTACACCACCGCAATGCGCTTGAGGCCCATGTCCACGATCTGCTTGACCAGGCGCTGGGTTTCTTCGCGGTAGCTGGGACGCAGGAAGAACACGTGCTTGTTGGCCGCTGCACGCAGCGATGTGGCGCCCGTCACCGGGCCCACGGTAGGGATGCCCTTGGACTCAATCAGCGGCAGGATGGACGCGGTGTTGGCTGTGCCCAGCGGCGAGATCAGTGCGAACACCGACTGCGCCTCCACCATCTCGGTCACGTTCTTGAGGGTGCGCGCAGCCACGTAGCCGTCGTCCTTGACCTCCATGCGGATCTCGCGGCCCAACACGCCACCGGCGGCATTCACCTCGGCAAACGCGGCCTTCATGCCCGCCACCTGCTCGATACCTGCCTGCCCCAGCGGGCCCGTCAGGGCAATGGAGCAGCCGAGGGTGACGGAGCGAGCGGTCAGGGCCTCTTCGGCCGCCATCGCGGTGTGGGCCCATGCGGGAAGACCAGTGGCGGCAACGGCCTGGGTGGCACGCAAAAGAAAGTGGCGACGGCTCATGATGGTGTGGAAGGCGGATAAAACAAAGGTGGGGCAGGCTACCGGCCACCGCGCCTTCGCGCCTGTCCGCTGGGCGACAACAGGCACCTTGAGCACCACAAACCAGGGTTTCTACCGAGCCTCGTGGGTCTTCCAGGCGACACCCTTGGTGATTACTCGTGCGCCCCCGAGCGCACTTATGCCCTGCCCGGCCTCATTCGCCCAGCAATTGCGGCAGCACCGTCGCCGCCGTGCCGCACAGCACCCCCTGCGCTACCTCGTCCAGCGCACTGGGCGCGGGGTTGAGCACCACCACCCTGGCACCGGCGGCCCGTGCTTGGTGGGCCAGGCCCGCGGCGGGGTACACCGCACCGGCCGTGCCCACCACCAGCATCAGGTCGCACTGGGTGGCCGCCTGCTCGGCGGCTTCCAATGTCGCCAGCGGCAAGGACTCCCCAAACCACACCACGCCCGGGCGCACCAGGTTGCCGCAGCGGTCGCAGTGCGGCGGGTGGCCGGCCACTGCATGGTCGATGACGCAGCAGTTGCGCGGGGTGTCGAGCCAGCGGTCCTGGAAGATGTCGCCGTGCAGGCAGAGCACGCCAGTGCTGCCCGCGCGCTGGTGCAGGCCATCCACGTTCTGGGTGATGAGGGTGATACGGTCGGGGTGGCGGCGCTGAAAGTCCGCCAGCGCCAGATGCCCGGCGTTGGGCGACACGCTGGCCAGCAGGTCGCGCCGGTACTGGTACCAGTCCCACACGCGCTGCGGGTGGGCGCGAAAGCCTGATTCGGTCGCCATGTCTTCGGGGCGGAACTGTGCCCAGTACCCCGTCTGCGCATCGCGGAAGGTGGGCACGCCCGACTCGGCGCTGACCCCGGCGCCCGTCAACACGGCGATGCGCTGGCTTTGCCGGACCCAGGCTTTCACGGTGTCCAGCATGGTGCTTTCGGCTGTGGCGCCAAAGTAACCAAAGGGCCGAGGATCAAGTCCTCTGGCGCAGCGCTTCGTACAGGCACACGCCGCTGGCCACCGAGACGTTCAGGCTTTCGACCGCGCCCTTCATGGGGATGCTGACCAGCTCGTCGCAGGTCTTGCGCGTGAGCTGGCGCATGCCGTCGCCCTCGGCGCCCAGCACCAAGGCCACGGGGCCTTTCAGGTCCACCTGGTAGATGGTCTTGGGCGCATCGTCGCTGGTGCCGATGCACCAGATGTTGCGCTCCTTCAGTTCGTTCAGGGTGCGCGCCAGGTTGGTGACCATGAAGTACGGCATGGTCTCGGCCGCGCCGCTGGCCACCTTGGCCACGGTGGCGTTGATGCCCACAGCGTGGTCCTTTGGGGCGATAACGGCATGCGCGCCCGCTCCGTCAGCCACTCGCAGGCAGGCGCCGAGGTTGTGCGGGTCGGTGACGCCGTCCAGCACCAGCAGCAGGGGCTGCTCGATGCCAGCGGCTTCCAGATCCTCCAGCAGCTCATCCAGCGAGGTGGCTACCTTCACGGGCTCTACCCGCGCGGCCACGCCCTGGTGGCCGTGGCTGCCAGCCAGCTTGGCAATGCGCACGCTGTCGGCTTCAATAAGGCGGGCACCGGCCTCGCGGGCACGGTCGAGAAACTGGCGCATGCGCGCATCGCGCCGCGTGGCTTCGTAGTAAATCTCGATGATGGATTTCGGCGCGGTCTTCAGACGCACGCCCACGGCGTGAAAGCCGAAGAGAACTTTGGGGCTGGACATGGGGGGATTATCCGCTGGGCGCGACACCCTCCCTCAGAGCACTATCAATTTCATAGCTGCTTGCGTATGCTCCACTAGCGCCTGCGGTCTAAAAAGCTCAAATAATCCCGCTAACCCCTTACACCACGCGCCCTGCGTCGATGGTGATGCGCCGCTCGCACTGCGCAGCAATCGCGCGGTCGTGGGTCACCAGCACCAGGGTCGTGCCCAACTCACGGTTCAGCTCGAACATGAGCTTCATGATGGTTTCGCCCGTCGCGAAGTCCAGGCTGCCCGTGGGTTCGTCCGCCAGCAGCACGGCGGGTTGGACCACAAACGCCCGGGCCAGGGCCACGCGCTGCTGCTCGCCGCCCGACAGCACCTTGGGGTAGTGCGACAGGCGCTGGCCCAGCCCCACGCGTGCCAGCATCTCGGTGGCGGCTTTGCGCGCATCGCGGCGGTCGGCCAGCTCCAGCGGCAGCATCACGTTCTCCAGCGCCGTCAGGTTGCCCATGAGCTGGAAGCTCTGGAACACAAAGCCCACCTTCTGGGCACGCAGCGCGGCCCGCGCGTCTTCGTCGATGGCGAACAGGTCATGGCCGTCCAGCCGCACCGTGCCGCGGGTGGGCGTATCGAGCCCCGCGATGATGGACAGCAGCGTGCTTTTGCCCGAGCCCGAGGCACCAACGATGGCCGCCGTTTCCCTGGCAGCCAGACGGAAATCGATATCCCGCAGAATGTCGAGGGTTCCGGTGGAATCCGTCACCGACTTGAACACATGCTCCACGGCAATGATGGGGGTGGCTGGCGGCGTCTTGGGCAGTGGGGAGGATTCGGACATGAAAGGCTCTTTACTTTGATTCGCAATCTGCAGCAACGGCGCCACTTTATCCTGAGCGCATCGATCGGCCTGGTGGTGGGGCTTTGTGCGCCCACCGCCTTTGCGCAGGCCGCCGCCAAGGCCGGGGCTGCCGGACGCGCCCCCGTGATCCTGGTGCTGGGAGATTCGCTCAGCGCCGAATACGGCTTGGCGCGCGGCACGGGCTGGGTGGCGCTGCTGGAAAAGCAGCTGGCTCAAGACAAGCTTGCGGCCACCGTGGTCAATGCCAGCGTGAGCGGCGAGACCACCTCGGGCGGCCGCTCGCGCTTGGCGGCATTGCTGGCCCAGCACAAGCCCACGCACGTCGTGATCGAGCTGGGCGGCAACGACGCCCTGCGCGGCCTGCCGCTCAAGAACACCGAAGAGAACCTGACCTGGATGACCCAGACGGCGCAAAAGGCCGGGGCCAAGGTTTTGCTGGTGGGCATGCAGGTGCCGCCCAACTATGGCACCGACTACGCCAACAAGTTTGCGGGCCTGTTCACCAGCGTGGCGCAGACCCACAAGACAGCGGTGGTGCCATTCTTCTTGAAAGGGGTGGCGGACGGGCCGGACCCGACGCGCTTGTTCCAGCCCGACCGCATCCACCCCCGCGCCGAAGCGCATCCGCAGATGCTGGCCAACGTGTGGCCAGAGCTGAAAAAGTTGCTGCGCTAAAACGCAGCCAAGAACTCAGGCGCCTGCGGAGGGCTGCCCGGGATCACCTGCATCGCCCGCTGGCTGGTCGTCAGCGGGCTGGTCATCCCCTTGCGGATCGTTCGGCCTGCGCTGTGTTTTGGCCCTCAGCTTCTCTTCCTTTTTTTGTTTTTTGGCGAGTTCGCGCTGGCGTTTTTCGTATCCGTAGTTGGGTGTTGCCAAGGTAGTAGCTTCCTGAAGTTGAGACCCACTGTAACAGCACGGGGTTTTCAGGCCCCCGCTGGGGGGCGCTGCAGCGGGATGACGGACGCCCGGTACGCATGCCAGCTGCCAAAGCCCAGCACGGGCCCCGCCAGCACCAGGCCTACGCCCCAGAACCACAGCGAGGCGGCCACGATGAGGGTGATCAACGCCCCCCACAACAGCATCACCCCGGTGTTTTCGATCACCACCCGCATGCTGGTGATGCCCGCAGTCAGCGCGTCGGTGTCACGGTCCAGGATCATGGGGATGGATACCACCGAGGTCGAAAACACCAGCCCCGCAAACACGCCGCCCACCACCATGTACACCGCCACAAAACTCCAGTTTTGCGGGTTGAACACTGCCTGAAGCACGCCGGTGGTCGACGGCATACCCGTATTGAAGAACACCGCAAACACCACCAGCGACGCACGGCCCCACAGCAGCTCCAGCACCACCAGCACCAGTACCAGCATGCCCATGCTGCCCATGTGGCTGTCCCAGCAGGTGAGCGACTCGCTGAGCTGGGGTTGGAGGCCCGCTTCGCGCCGGCGGCTGGTGTCATACAGCCCCATGGCCAGAAACGGGCCCACCAGCAGACAGCCGCTGGCCAGCGACATGGTGTATTCGGGCCGCGTGCGGAACACCCAGCCCAGCACCACGGCCATGATCCAGAAGCACACGCCGTAGAACACAGCGATGCCTGGCGCAGCGCGCACGTCCTCCAGGCCGCGCCGCAACCATCGGAAGGGGTCGGCCAAGCGCAAGGGCTGCAGTTGTACAGGCTGCGCGGTCTGGGCCTTCACCCGACTGGCAATGGCCTCGGCGTGTTGGGACTCTGAAGCACCAGGCGCGCTCGGCGCATCGGGGGCGGGCTTGGACGATGTCACGGTCATGCCGCCACACTAAGCCCGGCGCCGCCGCAGCGCCACTGAGGAAAGCCCGTATCCCGCCCGCGTTCCGCTCATGCACGCCCGGGTTCCAACGCCAGCGGACAACGACGCATTCGCGCCCCGCCGGACTCAGGCTGGCGGGAAAGCGCGCTCCATCGCCTGCTGCAGATCGCGCCGCAGATCCTCCACGGCCTCCAGCCCGATCGAAAACCGCACCAGCGTGCCCGGCTTCAAATGGGCCGGTGGGCGGCTGCGCATGCTGGCGATGTTGTAGGGCACGACCAAGCTCATGGGGCCGCCCCAGCTGTAGCCCAGCTTGAACAGTCGCAGGCCGTCGCAGAACGCATCCACCTGCTGCTGCGTGTAACGGGCGTCGATCATCACACTGAACAGGCCGGCTGCAAGCCCCTGGCCGCCCTGCGCTGCACCACAGAGGGCCTTCCAGTGCGCATGGCCGGGTGCGCCTTCCAGTGCGGGGTGCAGCACCTGCACGACGGCTGGCTGCTGCTGCAACCAGCGCGCGAGGCTGCGGGCAGCCTCATCATGGGCGCGGTAGCGCAGCCCGATGCTGGGCAGCGCACGCAGCACGGCCTCGGCGTCGTTGGCCCCCACCCCCAGGCCCAGCCGCATGTGCGTGAGCTTGATCTTCGTGTGCAGGCCCAGGTCGCGCGTGATGACGCTGCCCATGAGCACGTCACCTCCACCACTGGGGTACTTGGTGAGCGCGTGGGCCGAAATGTCCACACCCAGGCTGCCATCGCCGGTCAGGTCAAACGGTGCAAACGCAAGGCCCGCTCCCCAGGTGTTGTCCAGCGCGGTCGTCACGCCACGAGCGCGGCAGATGCGTACCTGCTCGCACAGGTCGGGGAACTCCATGCTGACCGAACCCGGGGCCTCCAGCCAGACCAGCCGGGTGGCCGGGGTGATACGGGCCGCAAGATCGGCAGGGTCCAGCGGATCGTAGAACACGTGGGTGATACCGAACCGCGCCAGCTCGCCGTTGGCGAGGTCTTTGCCGGGGCCATAGGCGTTGTCCGGGATCAGCACCTCGTCCCCAGGCTGGAGCAGGGCGAGCCCCACATTGGCAATGGCGGCCAGGCCGCTGGGCACCAGCACGCACTGCAGGCCGCCTTCCAGCGCACACAGTCGTTCTTCAAGAATGAAGGTAGTGGGCGTGCCGTGCAGCCCGTAGGTGTAGCCGCTCTTGTCCTTCCACTCGCGCGAGCGCATGGCCGCGACATTGGGGAAGATGACCGTGGAGGCCTTGTACACCCCCGTTTGAGGGGCTACAAACCCGGCCGGAGGCTGGTAGTCGTGGTGGACGATGCGAGTGGCAAGATCAATGTCGTGGTCTTTCATGCCAGCCATGGTAGCGCGGCACCGGGCGCCGCAGTGGGGCGGTCAGCGGGGTATCAACCCGCCGTCACGACCAGTTGGTTGTTCACCGAGGTCACGCCGCTCACGCCTTTGGCGATGGTTTCGGCGCGGTCCCGGGCCACCTTGGAGGGTGCGGGGCCGTTGAGCGTGACCTTGCCATTGACCGTATCCACGTTGATCTTGAGTGCACTCAAATCGGGGTCTTTGGCCAGGCCGGCATTCACCTGGGCGGTGATGGTGGCATCGTCCATCGCGCCCTTGGCCGTATTGGCAGCATCCTTGGCGGTGGCTTCTGCGTTGGCAGCGCCCTGCTCCATCTTGGTCTCTGCCTTCTGCATGGCGCCCTCGGCCTTCACGCGGGCGTCGGCGGCTGCCTGCTCGGTCTTTTCGACGGCAGAGTCCAGACGCTGCCCCACTGTAGGCTCCTCGGTCTTGCTGCAGGCTGCCAATCCCAGGGCCAGTGCACTCACAGCCAGGATGCTGGCAATGCGATGGGTGGGTCGGTCGATCAGATTATGGGAATTCATGCAGTCACTCCTTGCGGTTGGTACAGGTGCAAACTGTAGGTAGCCGTTTTGGGACTGCGGGTCGGACACCACCGAAGTGTCTGTAGGACGGAGGCGCCTGAACCCGCAATCTCTGCCCTGTCCCTTCGCCCGTCACTCGCCGCCCCCGGCGGCGCGCGACAATCGGCAGCATGACCCTGCAATCGCTCGCACGCTGGCTTCCCTTTCTGAAATGGCCTCGCCCCGACCGGCACCTGCTCAAGGGCGAGTTCTGGGCAGGCATGACGGTGGGCCTGATGCTGGTGCCACAGGGCGTAGCTTATGCCGCACTGGCAGGCATGCCGCTGGTCACCGGCATCTACGCATCGCTGATTCCGGCGCTGGTCGCGGTGCTCTTCAGCTCGTCCACCCGGCTCGGTGTGGGGCCCACCGCGCTCACCAGCCTGCTGATCGGCGCTTCGCTCACCGGACTGGCCGAGCCTGGCAGCGCGCAATGGGTGGCACTGGCAGCCTGGATGGCACTGCTGTCGGGTCTGCTGCAGATGGTGATGGGCATGGCACGCTTTGGCTGGTTGCTCAACCTCGTGACCTCGCCCGTGCTCAACGGGTTTACGCAAGCGGCGGCACTGCTCATCCTGGGGTCGCAGCTCGCGGCACTGACCGGGCTGCGGGCCGCCGACTGGGGCGCACTGCTATCCACGCCGTCGCCCGGACTGTTTGACCTGATGGCGGCGGGCTTCGGCCTGGGCAGCCTTGCCTTGCTGATGCTGGCGCGCCGCTGGCTGCCGCAGTTTCCGGCCGCGATTGTGGTGGTGGGTGCGGCAGGCGCCTTGAGCTGGGCCCTGGGCTACGCCGACGCCGGGGGCGCGGTGGTGGGCGCGTTGCCCTCGGGCTTGCCAGCCCCCTATTGGCCGGGCGCCCTGCCCTGGTCCAGCTTCAGCGCACTGGTCATGCCGGTGCTGGTCGTGACGCTGGTGAGCTTTCTCGAAACCGCATCGAGCGCCAAGGTGGAGAGCCAGCGCTCCAAGGAGCAATGGAACGAAAACCAAGACCTGATCGGCCAGGGCCTGGCCAAGATCAGCAGCGGCCTGTGCGGCAGTTTTGCCACCAGCGCATCGTTCTCGCGCTCGGCCATCAACCTCTATGCGGGCGCCAAGACGGGCTGGGCAACGCTGTTCGCCATCAGCCTGGTGCTGGTCGTGCTGCTGTGGCTCACGCCCGCGCTGTACCACGTGCCGCAGTCGGTGCTGGCGGCGGTGGTGGTCACCGCCGTCACCAGCCTCATCAAGCCGGGCACCCTGCTGCGGCTATGGCGCGTGTCGCGGGTGGAGGCGGTGATCGGCGGCGTCACCTTTGCCCTGACCCTGGCCACCGCACCCCGCATGTACTGGGGCGTGCTGGTGGGCCTGCTGATGAATCTGAGCCATTTTTTATACCAGCGCCTGCACCCGCGCATCATCGAGGTGGGTCTGCACCCTGACGGCAGCCTGCGCGACCGGCACCTGTGGCAGTTGCCACCACTGGCCCCCCGGTTGCTGGCGCTGCGCATGGACGCGGAGCTGGACTTTGCCTCCGCCAGCGCCCTGGAGCGGCGCGTGACCGAACACCTGGCCGCCCACCCCGAGGTGGTGCACCTGTGCCTGCTGTCGCAGCCCATCAACCGCATCGACGTGACCGGCGTGGAAACCTTTGCCCAACTGCTGACTCAGATGGAACTGCGAGGCGGCACTTTGCACCTGAGCGGACTGAAGCTGCCGGTAGAACAGGTGCTGCGCCAGGCCGGACTGCTGGAGCTGCGCCCGGGCCTTGCCATGTACCGCACTGACGCCGAGGCGCTGGTGGCACTGCAGCAGCTTCCGGAGCCCGTGCCCAGGGCATAGACCACATTTCAACGACGCAGCGCGCGCCCTGCGTTGGCCCTGTTCTTGCTGGCGCGCTGGTACACTTGCCCAACTTTTCTTGTTCCCATTTGTGTCTGATTCTGCGGCCTCTCATCTGGTAGATCTGCGCGACCTTCGCCTGGATACTGCCCACGCTCTGGTGGCTCAGGCCGGCGGCAGCGAGGCAGCACTGCACCGCGAGGTGCCCTCGCTGTACTTGCAAGGCCTGATTGACGGCCTGTGCGAGCTGTCGCTCAAAGACCCCCTCACAGGCCTGGCCAACCGCAGGCACTTCCGCGCCGTGCTGGAACGCGAGATCGACCGCGTCACCCGCTCGGGCGAAGCCGCCCTGCTGCTGATGCTGGACATTGACCACTTCAAAAAAGTGAACGACACCCATGGCCACCTGGCCGGTGACGTGGTGCTGCAGTCGGTGGGCCGCACGCTCAGCGCCTGTGTGCGCCCGATGGACACCCTGGCTCGCTACGGCGGCGAAGAATTTGCCGTGGTGCTTCCCGCCTGCCAGGCTGCCTTTGGCCGGGTCGTGGCAGAGCGCATCCGGCGTGCGGTGGCCAATACGGCCATCCGCATCTCCCCGACGGTGGAATTGAACGTGACGGTGAGCATTGGTGGCGCGTTTGCCATGCAGTGGATCCGCTCCACCACCCTGCTCTG
The DNA here is from genome assembly GCF_001428225.1 of Acidovorax sp. Root70. Taxonomy (NCBI): domain Bacteria; kingdom Pseudomonadati; phylum Pseudomonadota; class Betaproteobacteria; order Burkholderiales; family Comamonadaceae; genus Acidovorax; species Acidovorax sp. Root70. The sequence continues at coordinate 41,354 of NZ_LMHQ01000028.1, read as the reverse complement.
GACCGACCGGGCCGACCACCAGCTCTACCAGGCCAAGGCATCGGGCCGCAACCATGTCAGCATCGAGGAACAACCCGACAGCACCGTCAGTGCCGAAGAGAAAAGCCTGTTGTTTGGCCCGCTCTACACCCCCTCGGGTTGGGGCGATCTGCCTCCACTGGACCCCAACCCAACAGGCAGCGCCTACTGAAAGTTAGATGATGAGCGACGCGCTGTCCCCCCAACCCACAACGCCTGTAGCCCCTGCAGGCCCTGCCGCCCCCCTGGCCTCGGCTGCTTCTGGCGCCCGCATCATTGCGGTGACCAGCGGCAAAGGGGGCGTCGGCAAGACTTTTGTATCGGCCAACCTGGCTGCGGCCCTCACCCGCCGGGGCCAGCGCGTGCTGGTGCTCGACGCCGACCTGGGCCTGGCCAACCTGGATGTGGTGCTGAACCTGCACCCAAAAATCACCCTGCACGATGTGTTCACCGGCAAGGCCGCGCTGGACGACGCCGTGATCGCCGCCCCTGGTGGCTTTGATGTGCTGCTGGCTGGCTCGGGCATGGTGGAGTATTCGCGCCTCACGCCCGAAGTGCGCAACCAGTTCCTGAACGTGATCCAGGCACTCACGCCCCGCTACGACGTGGTGCTGCTCGACACTGGCGCTGGTATCTCCGACGTGGTGCTTTTCTCGGTGTCGCTGGCCTCCGAGGTCCTCATCGTGGCCACCCCCGAGCCCACCTCGCTCACCGACGCCTATGCCGCCATCAAGGTCCTGGCCATGCAGCAAAAGCGCCAGCATGTGCGCATGGTCATCAACCAGGCCGCGCGCCCCGGCGATGGCCGTGCCATCACCAGCCAGCTGCAGCAGGTGCTGGACCGTTTTGTCTCCACCGAATCCGGCCGCCCGATGCGCTTGATCCACATGGGCGACATCCCGGCCGACCCCTCAGTGCGCGACGCCGTCATGCGCCGCCAGTTGCTGCTGCTGCAAACCCCGGGCTGCCCTGCGGCCCTGGCGATTGCCCAATTGGCCAACAAGATCGAGTCCACGCTGCTGTCACCCGCGGCCTGACCCGAACACCGGCAGCGCAATGCGCAGCCCGGCCACCGTGACCCACAGGCCCGCCAGCGGGCCTTTGTGCTTTTTTACTGCCGTGAACACCACCGACACCGTCCTCAACATCTCCTGCTACAAGTTTGTGCCGCTGCCCGATGCCGCCGCGCTGCGCGAGGTGCTGCATGAGCGTGCGGCGGCCGCCCAGCTCAAGGGCACCATCCTGCTGGCGGAGGAAGGCATCAACTTCTTTCTGGCGGGCCCAGCCGACGCCGTGCGGGGTTTTGTCGCACAGCTGCGCACTGATAGCCGCTTTTCCGACCTGGAACCCAAGGAAAGCTGGTCGGCCACAGTGCCGTTTCGCAAGATGCTGGTCAAGGTCAAGCGCGAGATCATCCGCATGGACCACCCCACCATCCGCCCTGCCGCGGGCCGTGCGCCCGCCGTGGACCCTGTCACGCTGCGCCGCTGGCTGGACCAGGGGCACGACGATGAAGGCCGCGAAGTGGTCACGCTGGACACCCGCAACGCCTTTGAGGTGGACGCAGGCACTTTTGACAATGCCATCGACTGGCGCATCGACAAGTTCACTGAGTTCCCCCCCGCCTTGCGAGCGCACCGGAGCGAGCTGCAGGACAAGACAGTGGTGAGCTTCTGCACCGGTGGCATCCGCTGCGAGAAGGCCGCCATTCTCATGCGCGAGGAAGGCCTGTCGCATGTCTACCAGCTGGAAGGCGGCATTCTGAAATACTTTGAGCTGACCGACGGCGCGCACTACCACGGCGGGTGTTTTGTGTTCGACGAGCGCCGGGTGCTGGACACCGGGCTTGCCACCGACGCTCCCGCAGCGGCCGCAGAAAACGCTATCAAATCATGAGCTGCCAGCGCTTTATCTACTAGCACTACAGCCCATTTTTATCCAAACATCACGCGTTGATCACGCTTTGAAGCGGTGTTCCGGCAGGGGAATCCATTCCACCTCGCCCGGCACCTGGCCCATCGCTTGTGCCTCCCAGTCGCTGGCGGCCTGCACGATGCGGTCCTTGCGGCTGGAGACAAAGTTCCACCACATGTGGCGCGGCGCATCCAGCGGCTCGCCGCCAATCACCATCAGGCGCACGGCGCCCTCACCCGCCGTCAAACGCAGGGGCTGGCCAGGTTCCGCCACGGCCAGAATGTGCGCAGGCACCTCATCGCCGTTCAGCGCCACGGGGGCATCGACGGTGTACACCGCCAGCTCGGGCACCAGTGCCGGGATCTCCAAGGTGGCGCCAGCGGGCAGCTGCACGTCCAGGTACAAGGTGCGCGAGTACGTGGCCACCGGCGAGGTCTGACCAAATGCCTCGCCGATCAGCACCCGCACGCTGGCCCCATCCACCTGCACCTGTGGGATGGCCGCAGCTGGCGTGTGCACAAACGAGGGGTCGGCTTCTTCGTGGGCCACTGGCAGCGCAGCCCACAGCTGGATGCCGTGGTTCACATACGGCTGGTTTGCCAGGCTCTCCGGGCGGCGCTCGGAGTGCACGATGCCCCGCCCCGCCGTCATCCAATTGATGGCGCCGGGCTCGATCTGCTGCACGTAGCCCAGGCTGTCGCGGTGCATGATGGCGCCCGAGAACAGGTAGGTCACCGTCGCCAGGCCAATGTGCGGATGGGGCCGCACGTCGTGGCTGTCGCCCGGAGCGACGGTCACCGGACCGAAGTGGTCGAAGAACAGGAAGGGCCCCACGGCCTTGCGCTGCACAGCGGGCAGCAGGCGGCGCACGGTGAAACCGCCGCCCAGGTCCTTGGCATGGCCCGTGAGGGGCAGAAAGCTGGGGGTATCGCTCATGATGCACGCTCCAACGAAGTGCTGATCTCGGTCGTCACCGTGGTCATCAGCTTGTGCACAGGGCATTTCTGCGCCACGGTTTCCAGCTCGGCGATCTGGGCATCGGTGAGGTCACCGCTGACCTGCAGCCGGGTCGCGAGGCGGTAGACCCCCGTGCGTTCGGCCGATGCGTCGCGCTCGACCACGGTCTGCACATCGTCCACCGGCAGGCCCTTGCGGCGCGCGTACCACAACACCGTGAGCGCCTTGCAGGCCCCCAGGGCAGCGTCATACAGGTCGTGCGGGCTGGGGCCGCTGTCGGTGCCGCCCTCTTCCACACTGCCATCGGCCACGAGGTCGTGCGCACGGATGTGCACGGTCTGGGCCATGGGCGCGCCGGGGACGCGCCGCAATTCAACTGCCATGGGGTGTTCTCCTGGTTGTATTGGGGCGCGCCACTGTAGCGCCAAAAGGGGGCTTGACCTTAACGGTCGAGTCGGCGGGCCACGTCGGCCACGCGCTGGCCGAACTGCTTGCCCGTCTCCAGGTCGCCAGGGAACATCTCGGCGGCCGAGGCGTCGGACGGCGACTGGGACATGGCGCCGCTGAACGAGCCGATCCAGTTCACGTCGTTGCGCGTGGCCGCCTTGGAGTTGGCAGGCATCATGCCATTGCCCACCCACAGGCCGCCGTGCTGCATAGCCAGGTGGAACAGGTAGTCCAGCGTGACCTGCTTGTCGCCATTGGTGCTGGCGCTGTTGGTGAAGCCGGCGAAGAGCTTGTCCTTCCACGCCTGGCTGAACCAGGGCTTGGACGAGGCGTCAGCAAATTTCTTGAACTGCCAGCTGGGGCCGGCCATGTAGGTGGGCGAGCCAAAGATGATGGCGCTGGCCGCGGCCAGCGTTTCCCAACCGCCTTCGGGCAAATTGCCGTCTGCATCAATGGCGACCAGCTGGGCGCCTGCGCCCTCGGCCACGGCCTGCGCCAGGCGTTGCGTGTGCCCATAACCCGAGTGATAGACAACTGCGATCTGTGCCATGAGAAAACTCCTGTTGAAACGATAGGGGAACAAGGAAGGGGAAAACAATCAGCCAGGGCGAATTGAATGCCAGAACCCGCAGCCCCGCGGGCTGCAGGCCCATTCATTCACGCGATATTCACGCGAGTGCGATCAGCGGTCCGAGCTACGTGCGTCCAGGCTCCAGGCGCCGGCACCAAACGCTGCCAGGGCCAGCAGGCCGCCGGTCACGCCCACGTTCTTGAAGAACAAGAGCTGCTGCATCATTTGCTTGTCGGCGGGCAGGTTCCAGTAGGCATGGAAGAAGAAGCTGGCCACCAGGGTGAAGAACGCCAGAGCCAGGGCAGCAAACCGGGTGCCCACGCCAAAGATCAGCGCCAGGCTGCCCAGCACTTCAACAGCCGCCGCAATGGCTGCTGCCACCGTGGGCATGGGCAGGCCCACCGAAGTGATGTAGCCCACGGTACCGGCAAAGCCGGTGAGCTTGCTGATGCCCGCAGGCAGGAACAGGGCGGCCAGCAGGAGACGCGATGCCAGGGCCAGAGGGTTTTGCAGGGATGTGAACATGGTGGAGAACTCCTGAGTGAAAGTGGTTACGAAGTAAAGATCAGGCGGCCAGGTCAAACACCAGCACCTCGGCGTCGTGGCCATCGGTCAACGACAAGGTGGTTTCTTTTTCCATCAGCAGCGCATCGCCGCCCGACAGGGCCTGGCCGTTGGCGGTCAGCGCACCGCGCACCAGGTGCACATAGGTCTTGCGGGCCGGGTTCAGCGCCAGGTTGACGGACTCGTCCCCATTCAGCAGGCCTGCATACAAGGCCGCATCGGCATGGATCTTGACCGAGCCCTGGGCGCCATCGGGCGACGCCACCAGGCGCAGGGCGCCGCGCTTTTCCGCTTCGGCAAAGGTCTTTTGCTCGTAGCTGGGAGGGATGCCGCGCACATTGGGCTCGATCCAGATCTGCAAGAAGTGCGTGGTCTGGCCCGCAGCGTGGTTGAACTCGCTGTGCTGCACGCCGGTGCCTGCACTCATGCGCTGCACGTCACCGGGCGGGATGCCCTTGACGTTACCCATGCTGTCCTTGTGGGCCAGTTCGCCCGACAGCACGTAGCTGATGATTTCCATGTCGCGGTGGCCATGGGTGCCAAACCCGGTACCCGGCGCAATGCGGTCTTCGTTGATGACGCGCAGGTTGCCAAAGCCCATGTGGGCAGGATCGTAGTAGCCGGCGAACGAGAAGCTGTGGAAGGAATTGAGCCAGCCATGGTCGGCGTGGCCCCGGTCTTGCGATTTACGAACAGTCAGCATGTGAGTGCTCCTTTCAAGACTCAACTGTAGGACTGCGACGCCCGCAGCAGGCACAGGCGGATTGATGGGAATGTTCAAATAATCTGAATTAACATGGCACTACCATGCAAAACGCCCGCGATGTCCTCACCCCCGATGCGCTGACCATGTTGCAGGTGATTGCCGAGGCGGGCAGCTTTGCCGCCGCCGCGCGGCAACTGGGCCTGGTGCCCAGCGCGCTCACCTATCGCGTGCGCCAGATCGAAGACGCGCTCGACGTGCTGCTGTTTGACCGCAGCGCACGCCAGGCCCGTCCCACCGAGGCCGGGGTGGAACTGCTGCGCGAAGGCGCACGCCTGCTGCAGGACATCGACGCCGTGGCCCACCGTGTGCGCCGGGTGGCTACGGGCTGGGAGCCGCAGCTCACACTCTCCATCGACGGCATCATCTCGCCCCACACCCTGCTGGAGCTGGTGGATGCGTTCTACGCCATGAAGCCCCCCACGCGCCTGAAACTGCGCGACGGCATCATGACCGGCACGCTGGAGGCGCTGACCTCCGGCCGGGCCGACCTGGCCATTGGCGTGTCGGTGGCGGGCACCAGCGTGGCGGGACTGCAGCAGGGCACGCTGGGCGAAGTGCTCTTCATCTATGTGGTGGCGCCCCACCACCCGCTGGCCACGGCGCCCGAACCCATCTCTGACGCCATGCTCCTCGAACACCGTGCCGTCGCCGTGGCCGATTCGGCCACGCGCGGCGGCGCCACCATGGGCCTGCTGGGCGGGCAGGACGTGCTGACAGTGGACACCATGCAGGCCAAGGTGCGCGTGCAGTTGCGCGGCCTGGGTGGCGGCTTCTTGCCCGAACCCATGGTGCGCCCCTACCTGGAGGCCGGGCGGCTGGTAGCGCGCCGCGTGGCCCGCCCTGAACGCAACGTGCGCGTGCACTACGCCTGGGGCGGCCCGGGCTTCACCGCACCGGGCCGCGCGCTGCAGTGGTGGCTGAACCAGCTCCAAAGCCCCACCACACGCCGCGCTCTGCTGGAAAACCACCATCATTTCTGACCCCGATCAAGTGCGCACAGGCCTGCACCGCGTGTAGAGTGGTTCCTGTTGGTTTTGCATCGCATTTCTTTTGCCGACCGTCACCGAAAGGCCCCCATGAGCAAACCTGATCCCCTCCCCGCCAAACGGCTCCGACGCACCAGCGCCGCCGAATCCGCAGTCCCCGCAGCTCCCGCCACCCCCTCCGGCAAACCCCAGCGCCACTTCGCCATCATCGGCGCGGGCATGGCAGGCATTGCCTGCGCCCGCACCCTGGTGCAGGCCGGCCACCGCGTGACGGTGTTCGAGAAATCGAACCAGGCTGGCGGCCGCACCTCCACCATCGACAGCCCGTTTGGCAACTTTGATGCAGGCGCCCAATATTTCACGGTGCGCGACCCGCGTTTTGCCCGTGCCATCGACACCGTGCCCGGCATCTGCAAGCGCTGGAGCGCAAATTCGGTCCAGGTGCTGGACGCCGCAGGCCGCGTGGCCGCCGTGGGCTTGCCCCACCGCGAGGCCCATTGGGTGGCCAGCCCGGGCATGCAATCGCTGGTGGCCACCTGGGCCGAACCGCTGGCCCAGGCAGGCCAGCTCGTCACCCACACCCGCGTCACGCGCATCGAACCCGACGCCGTGAACGCGCCGGGCTGGCAGTTGCGCACTGAAGGCGCTGGCGGCGAGCAGCATGTGTATGCGGGCTTTGACGCGGTGCTGCTGGCCCAGCCCTCGGTGCCCGCGCAGGCCTTGATTTCCGGCTCGGGGCTGGACACCCCGCTGGCCGACGCCATGTCCAAGGTGGCCATCGCTCCCTGCTGGACCCTGATGCTCGCCTACCCCCAGGCGGTTCGCCCTGGCCTGACAACACTGGGCCCCCAGTGGAACGCCGCGCGCAGCACCCACCACCGCATTGCCTGGCTGGCACGCGAGTCCTCCAAGCCCGGCCGCAACGTGGTGGAGCGCTGGACGGTGCAGGCCAGCCCCGCCTGGTCGGCAGAGCACCTCGAAGACGACGAAGCCCGTGTGCAGGCCAAGCTGCTCAAGGCATTTGCCGAGGTCACCGGCATCCGTGCCGAGCCCGCGCACGCCGACACCCGCCGCTGGCGCTATGCCCAAACCACCCACCCCCTGGGCAAGAGCCACCTGTGGGACGCCAAGGCCGGGCTGGGTGCCTGCGGAGACTGGTGCCTGGGCCACCGGCTGGAAGACGCCTTTGTGTCTGGCCTGGAACTGGCACTTGCCGTGGCATGACGGGGGGCGTGGGCGCAACGCCGCACGATGAGGGCAGCCCCGCAGCACGCGCTGAGGGGCGCTATGTGGGGCGGTTTGCCCCCTCCCCCACGGGCCCGCTGCATGCGGGCTCTCTGGTGGCCGCGCTGGCCAGCTGGCTGGATGCACGCGCACACAACGGTCGGTGGCTGGTGCGCATCGAGGATGTGGACCAGCCCCGCTGCGTGCCGGGGGCCGATGCCTTCATCCTGCAGCAACTGGCCACCTGTGGCCTGCACCCCGATGCACCGCCCCAGTGGCAGTCAGCGCGCAGCGGGCTGTACCAGCACGCGCTGGACCAGCTGGTCGCGCAGGGCAATGCCTACCCCTGCGCCTGTTCACGCAAGGACATCGAGGACGCCCATGCCGCACAGGGCCATGCCCGCGAGCGACATGCCGCGCTGCCCTACCCGGGAACCTGCCGCCGAGGTCTGCACGGCCGCACGGGGCGCTCCTGGCGCTTCAATGTCTCCGACTTCAAGCCAAAACAGCCGATTGCGCTAGTGGATCATGCCCGGGGTGCTACATATTCAGTAGCAGACGGAGTGCTCCAGTGGGAGGACCGCCGCCTGGGCCATCAGCAGCAACAGGTCGCGACTGCCGTGGGCGACTTTGTGCTGCGCCGCGCAGACGGGCTATGGGCCTACCAACTGGCCGTGGTGGTGGACGACGCCGACCAGGGCATCACCGATGTGGTCCGGGGTGAAGACCTGGCGGACAACACGCCCCGCCAGATCCTGCTGCAGCAGGCCCTGGGGCTGCCCACGCCGCGCTACCTGCACACCCCCTTGGTGTGTGGCGACAACGGCGAGAAACTCTCCAAACAAAACGGCGCGCAGGCGCTGGACCTGCAGCACTCCCTGCAGGCCCTGTCACAGGCCGCGCTGGCACTGGGCCTGCCCGCTGTGGCAAATCTGCACAACATTTGCATTGCCGACGCACTGACACACTGGGTGGCGGCGTGGCGACGAAACTACAATGGCCCACCGTGACCGAATTGACAACAGCTACCGCCCCCACCAGTGCTGCGCCCGCCGCAGCCACCACACCCACAGCGCCCACCGTGCAGGGCACTGCTCCCGCCGGTGTGACCCACCCCAAAACCATCAAGAGCTTTGTGCGCCGCGCCGGCCGCACCACCACGGGGCAGGCCAAGGCCTTTGAAGACTTTGGCCCACGTTTTGTGCTGCCCTACTCCCCCGCCCCCCTGGACGCCCCCGCCGCCTTTGGCCGCAGCGCGCCGCTGGTGCTGGAGATCGGCTTTGGCATGGGCGAGGCCACGGCCCACATCGCCCGCGTACGGCCCGACGACAATTTTCTGTGCTGTGAAGTGCACGAACCCGGTGTGGGAGCCTTGCTCAAGCGCATCGGCGAGCAGGAACTGACCAATATCCGCATCCTGCAGCACGACGCGGTGGAGGTCATCGACCACATGCTGCCTGAGGGCAGCCTGGACGGCGTGCACATCTTCTTCCCGGACCCCTGGCACAAGAAGAAGCACAACAAGCGCCGCCTCATCCAGCCACCACTGGTGGCCAAGCTGGCCGACCGCCTCAAGCTTGGTGGCTACCTGCATTGCGCCACCGACTGGCAACCCTATGCCGACCAGATGCTGCAGGTGCTCAGCGCCGAGCCCTTGCTGCAAAACACCGCCACCGGCTTTGCACCCCAGCCCGACTATCGCCCCCTGACCAAATTCGAGAACCGCGGCCTGCGGCTGGGTCATGGCGTCTGGGACGTGGTCTTCGTGCGCCGCAACTGACCACCGACATGCCCCGACCGGCCCGCCAGACCGCCCCCATGAAGCCCATCCTCCAAAACCTGGTGGAGATGACCGGCCACCGCGACCACCTGCGGCTGGAGGTGTCGGTGCTGTCCACGGTGCAAAAGCTCAGCAGCATCATCGAGGTCAGGGCCCTGGAGCTGTTCACGGACGGCGGCGTGCCCCATGTGCGCCCCCGCACCTGGGTAGACAACGGCCAGCTGGTCTCCACCGACTCCGAAGCCGCGGCAGACCCCCGCCGCGAGCCTCTGGACCAGTACCCCGCCTTGCGGGACTGCGTGGACAACCATGGCGAGAGCGCCCTGGCTTCGCCCCGTCGGGGCCGCTACATGCTGTGGCTGCCTGTGTGGATGCACGACAAGGTCAGCACCTGCCTGGAGATCACGCAGTCGCGCCCGTTCTCGGCCCACAAGCTGGACGTGCTGATGGGCGTGTTTCAGGTGTACCAGAACTACCAGAGCCTGCTCGACTACAGCGAGCGAGACGCGCTCACCGGCCTGTTCAATCGCAAGACGTTTGACGAGCAGTTCTCCCGCTACACCATGAGCGGGCTGGCCAGCCGCTCGGGCGCGGTCACCGAGTCCTTTGCGGCCGATGAAGGCGCCGGCGCCAGCGACAACGAGCCTGTGCAGCAATGGCTGGCGGTGGTGGACATCGACCACTTCAAACAGGTCAACGACCGCTTCGGCCACTTGTATGGCGACGAGGTGCTGATCCTCATCGCCAACATCCTGCGCAGCTCGTTCCGCAGCCACGACCGCATCTTCCGTTTTGGCGGCGAAGAGTTTGTGGTGCTGCTGCGCTCCACCACGCTGAGCACCGCCCACAAGGTGTTCAACCGCTTCCGGCTGGCCGTGCAGGAGTACCACTTCCCGCAGGTGGGCCAGGTCACGGTGAGCCTGGGTTTTGTGGGCACCACGCGCGGCTCGCCCGTGGAAATCCTGGGCCAGGCCGACCAGGCGCTGTACTACGCCAAGGAACACGGCCGCAACCAGGTCTGCTTCTATGACGCCCTGGTCGCCAGCGGCCAACTGGCCACCAAAGTGGCCAACGACGACGTCGAACTGTTCTGACCCCACCGCGAGTGGTGACCCCGCCGAGGCGTCAACCGCCGCCGGTACGTGGGCGAGGCTGCGAGGCCTCGGACGGCGTTATTCAATCTGGGACGGCCGAGCGGGCATGGCAGGTTGGTTCACACCTCTTCTCAGCCCAGCGACTCCAGGATCGCCGCCACGTTGACCTCATCGCGCTGCGCAGGCGCCAGAAAGCGCTCTGCGTAGTCGCGCCACACGCCACTGGTCAGAAAAAAGCGGAACACCTCGGCATCGATGTGCCGCTCGCGCACCATGTGGGTCATGATCTTGAGCGACTCGGACAGGGTCTTGGGCGGCTTGTAGGGCCGGTCGGCCGCAGTCAGCGCCTCAAAGATATCGGCCAGTGTCATCACACGGTCGGCCAGCGTCAGCTCAGCCGCCTTCAGGCGTCGGGGGTAGCCGGTGCCATCCAGCTTTTCGTGGTGTGACCCGGCAATCGCCGGCACGCGTGCCAGGTGTGGCGGAAACGGCAGGCCGCTGAGCATGATGATGGTCTGCACGATGTGGTCATTGATCTTGAACCGGTCTTCGGCCGTGAGCGTGCCCCGCTCGATGGACAGGTTGTGCAGTTCGCCCAGGTTCGCTTCGCAGGGCGGCAGCGCCATGTCGAAGCCCCAGTGGTTGGCCGGATTGCCCGCCTCCACCGGTGGTTTGCGCAGCCCCCAGGGCACGACATGTTCGGGCCGGTCTGCCAGCAGAGGTTCATTGGCCGGCAGCGGGCGCGCGGGCACAGCAGCCAGCCGCAACTTCTCGGCGGCCGACAGGCCCAGGCGGTCGTCAAAATGCCGTTGCCACAGTTGGCGCCCCACGGCCTTGAGGCGGGCCATGTCGGCCCCGGCCATGAACTCGCCGCCCACGTTGCAGCGGGCCACAAAGGCAAAATCGTCCTGCAGCTGCTCGCGCCGTTGCAGCAGTTCGCGCTGCAGGCGCACCGGGTCTACCCCCGACACGTGCTGCTTCCAGTAGTCCAGCTCCGCGTCGCGCCACAGCACCTCAAAGCGCATGCGCACCTCGTGAATGCGGTTGTAGAGCGTCTCCAGTTTGGTGGCCTTGTCGATGATGTGCTCGGGGCTGGTGACCTTGCCGCAGTCGTGCAGCCAGGCGCCCAGGCGGAACTCGTAGCGTTCGGCATCGGTCATGGTGACCTGCGCAAACGGCCCCTCCTTGGCCGCACACATGCGCTCCATCAGCGCCTCGGCCAGCTCGGGCACGCGCTCGCAGTGACCACCGGTGTAGGGGCTCTTGGCGTCGATCGCATCGGCCAGCAGGCGGATGACGGCGTCCAGCAGCTTCTTCTGCCCTTCGATCAGGCTGCGGGTCTCAATGGCGACCGACAGCGTGCCCGAGAGCTTCTCGACAAACGCCCGGAAATGCGCGTCGTCCTGCATCTGGTCAGCGACATACCGCAGTACCAGCAGGCCCAGGGGCTGTCCATCGCGGGTGCGCAGCTGCACCCGCAACACGCGTGCGGGCTCGGTCTCGTCGTCGTCCTCGTGCTGGTCGCCCGGTTGCGGCTCGGTGGGGTTGATGAAATGCACCATGGCCAGGTGCTCGGGGTAGCGCGACTGCTGTTCCGGGTCTTCACAATGGCGGGCCGCGCGCAACAGACCGGCGCGTTGTGGGTCCACCAGGTACACCGCACCCCCCGTGCAACTGGTGGCACGCACCAGCTCGTACAGCACGCTCGACAGCATCAGGTCGGTGCGCGACTCGGCGCTGATGTGGTGGGTGATGTGCAGAAACTCCTGGATGGTGTAGGACATACGGTCCATCACCTGCCCCAGGTCACGCACCTCGCGCACGGGCGATACCCGGCGCTCTGGCCGCCGGAAATCAAACCGGGCCAGCGCCCGTGCCTGCGACGCCAGTCCGAACAGACTGCGCCCCACGCGCCGGCCCGCCAGCCAGCCCAAAGGCAACATCAGGCCGATGAGCGACACCGACAGCCACACCTGCTGGCGCAGGTTGTTGTTCACCTCGGCCAGCAGTTCCTTGGTGGGGATCGCCATCAGAATCTGCAGCCCCTGCCAGCGCATGGACGCCAACGGCAGCGACCGGCCCAGCCATTCCTCGCCACCCGCCTGCAGGCGGCGGGACTCGCCGTCCTTCAGGCCCAGCGCCTGCAGCGCCAGCAGGCTGGGCACGCCCAGGTCATCCATGGCACGCAGCCGCAGGCCGGGCGCATTGCCGTCGCTCATGAGCACGCGCGACATGTCAGGGTAGGCCAGCACGCGTCGGTCCTTGTCCACCACGGCGATCTCGGTGCGGGGCATCAGGCGCAGCCCGCTGATCTCGTGCCCCAGGTCGGTCAGGGCCACGTCCAGGCCCATCACGGCCCGCCCGTCCTCACTGGGCTGGCTCAGGGTGATGCCGACCTCCTGCGTGGTGAAAAAAACGTAGGGCGCTGTCAGGATCTGGGTGTTCTGCTCCAGCGCCTCGGCGTACCAGGGCCGGGTGCGGGGGTCGTAACGGTATTCGGGACGGACGGCCGAGTCGATCGACCGCAAGTCAGCGTCGTAATAACTCCAGCGCCCCACCATGCCCGCCCCGCCGCGTTCGCGGGCCATGGACTGCACCAGGTAGGCGGTTTTGAGCGGTGCGTCCAGCCGCAGGCGCAAGGCATCGTTGCGCACCGGTCGTACCAACAAGAACTGCCCGTCCGGGTAACCGATGAACACTGCCGACAGCAACGGGTTCTGCTCCAGCAGCCGAGCCAGCACGGGCAGGCGCCGCAGCCGCGCGGGCAAGGTGGACGCCGAGGCCACCGGGTCGAACGCCAGCAGGCGAATGGTGGCGTCGGCCGGGTCCACGATGCGGTGCACCCGTTCGGCGATGAGCTGGCTGATGCGCTGCGCACTCTCGTCCGACGCCGAGATGATGGCCTGGCGAGCACTGGTACTGACCTGGTACACCAGCAGCGCGGTGAGCAGCAGCATGGCGGTGACAACCACGGTCGCGATCAGGACCTCAAACGGGATCGTGATGCGGCGCCACCACGGCAGGTGAGTGTCTTGCCCCACGGAAGCCGCCGCACCGCCCCGGAGAACAGCGGACGGCGGCGGGTCTCGGGGGCTGTCGCGCAAGGTGTCCATGCGCTGCACTGTAGGGTGAAAGCCCGCGTTCCGTCACCCTCTTTTTGGCAGCCATGGCTGCCACACCACAGCGGCGTGGGCCGCTGTGGCAACCCCAGGCATCAGCCCAGTTGCTGCGTGATCCAGCCCGTCACCGAGGCCAGCGCTGCAGGCAGCTTGGAGGCATCGGTGCCGCCGGCCATGGCCATGTCGGGCTTGCCGCCACCCTTGCCGCCCACTTGCTGGGCCACAAAGTTGACCAGCTCGCCGGCCTTGAGCTTGCCCACGCTGTCGGCAGTGACGCCTGCAGCAATCTGCACCTTGTCGCCATCCACCGCAGCCAGCACGATGGCAGCGGTCTTGAGCTTGTCCTTGAGCTTGTCCATGGTGTCGCGCAGAGTCTTGGCGTCGGCACCCGGCAACGCGGCGGCCAGCACCTTCAGGCCCTTCACTTCCACCGCTTGGTTCACCAGCTCATCGCCCTGGCTGGAGGCCAGCTTGCCCTTGAGGGCCGCCACTTCCTTTTCGAGCGCGCGGGCGTTGTCGAGCGCCTGGCTGATGCGGCCGTTGAGCTCGGCCACCGGCGCCTTGAGGGTGCTGGCAGCCTGGTTCACGGTGTCTTCCAGGTTCTGCAGGTACGCCAAGGCGTTGGCGCCTGTCACGGCTTCGATACGGCGGATGCCTGCGGCCACGCCGCCTTCGCCCACCACCTTGAACAGGCCGATGTCGCCCGTGCGCTGCACGTGCGTACCGCCGCACAGCTCGCGGCTGGAGCCGATGTCCAGCACGCGCACGGTTTCGCCGTACTTCTCGCCAAACAGCATCATGGCGCCGGTCTTCTGGGCCGATTCGATGTCCATCACGCGCGCCTGCGTGGGCAGATTGGCCAGGATTTCTTCGTTGACGCGGCGCTCAATCTCTCGGATCTCGACGGCAGTCACTGCGCCGTTGTGCGTAAAGTCAAACCGCGTGCGGTCGGCGTTGACCAAGCTGCCCTTTTGCTGCACGTGGCTGCCCAGCACTTCGCGCAGGGCCTTGTGCATGATGTGCGTCACCGAGTGGTTGCGCATGGTGGCGGCGCGCACGGCGGTGTTGACCTGCGCCTGCACCGTGTCGCCCACGTTCAGCGTGCCCTCTTCCAGCGTGCCGTGGTGGCCAAACACATCGGCCTTGATCTTGAGCGTGTCGCCCACCGCAAAACGGGCGGAGCCACTGGTGATGGTGCCTTCGTCGCCCACCTGGCCACCGCTTTCGGCATAGAAGGGGGTCGTGTCGAGCACCACCACGCCGTTTTGGCCAGCTTTTAGCGCCGCAGCGCTAGTACCATCTACATAGATTGCTATGATTTTTGCAGTCTCTGCGAGATGTTCATAGCCCGTGAACTGGTTGGCTGCACCGGTGTATTCCAGTGCCTTGTCCATCTTGAACTTGCCAGCAGCGCGGGCCTGGGCCTTCTGCTTTTCCATGGCCACCTTGAAACCGGCTTCGTCGACTTCCACGTCGCGTTCGCGGCACACGTCGTTGGTCAGGTCCAGCGGGAAGCCGTAGGTGTCGTGCAGCTTGAAGGCCACGTCGCCGGGCAGCACCTTGGCGCCGCCGTCGAGGGCCGCATCCAGGATTTCCATGCCGTTGGCCAGCGTCTCGAAGAATCGCTCTTCCTCCACCTTCAGCACGTCGGTGATGCGCTGCTCCTGCTCGCGCAGCGACGGATAGGCATCGCCCATCAGGCGGACCAGGTCAGCCACCAGCTTGTGGAAGAACGGGGTCTTCTTGCCCAGCTTGTACCCGTGGCGGATGGCGCGGCGCACGATGCGGCGCTGCACGTAGCCACGGCCTTCGTTGCTGGGGATCACACCGTCGCTCACCAGGAACGCGGTGGCGCGGATGTGGTCGGCAATCACGCGCAGGCTCTTGTTGTTGAGGTCGGCCACGCCGGTCTCGCGGCCAGCGGCCTTGATCAGCGCATCAAACAGGTCGATCTCGTAGTTGCTGTGCACGTGTTGCAGGATGGCTGCCAAGCGCTCCAGGCCCATACCGGTGTCCACGCAGGGCGCTGGCAGCGGCGTTACGGCACCGGTTTCGTCCATGTCGAACTGCATGAACACGTTGTTCCAGATCTCGATGAAGCGGTCGCCGTCTTCGTCAGGGCTGCCAGGAGGGCCGCCTGCGATGTGCGGGCCGTGGTCATAGAAGATTTCGCTGCACGGACCGCAGGGGCCGGTGTCGGCCATCATCCAGAAGTTGTCGGACTTGTAGCGGCCGCCCTTGTTGTCACCGATGCGGATCACGCGTTCGGGCGGCAGGCCGATTTCCTTGGTCCAGATGTCGTAGGCCTCGTCGTCTTCCTGGTACACCGTGGCCAGCAGGCGCTCCGGAGGCAGCTTGTAGACCTCGGTCAGCAGCTCCCAGGCCCACTTGAGCGACTCGCGCTTGAAGTAGTCGCCAAACGACCAGTTGCCCAGCATTTCAAAGAACGTGTGGTGGCGTGCGGTGTAGCCCACGTTCTCCAGGTCATTGTGCTTGCCACCGGCACGCAGGCAGGCCTGCACGGACACCGCGCGGTTGTACGAACGCTTGTCGGTACCCAGGAATACGTCCTTGAACTGCACCATGCCCGAGTTCGTGAACATCAGCGTGGGATCGTTGCCGGGCACTAGGGGGCTGGACGCCACAACGGTGTGGCCCTTGGAGACGAAGAAGTCCAGGAAGGACTTGCGGATGTCAGCGACAGAAAAAGTGGGAGTGCTCATGGTGTTGTGGAGTGGTTGCACGGAGCAGGCAGACCGCAGGACCCGCGCCTGTGCGCTGCCTGTCGCTGCCCCTATGGGGACCAACCTTTCATTATAGGTTTGCAGGCCTTAGGCCGTTGCGGCGCCGCGACAGCAATTGGCGGCCTACGGTTTGCGATGTTCCATGCCCGCCCCTGCCCCTTGTTCACCTGGCCATCGGTTGTGTTTGCCCAAAAATTCGTTTGCATGGTTTAAATATCTTGTTAATATATTAATAACTTCATCGCCCACCGCACCCAAGGAGCACCCTGTGAACCCACAACCCCGCTGGCAAGGCATCTTCCCCGCCATCACCACCAAGTTCCACGCCGACGAGTCCATCGACGCCGAAGGCACGGCCCGCCACATTGACTTCCAGATCCGCAACGGGATCCATGGCCTGGTGACCTGCGGCTCCCTGGGCGAAGCCAGTACGCTGAGCCTGGAAGAAAAGCTGAAGGTTGCACAGATCGCGCTCGAAGCCGCTGACGGCCGTGTGCCCGTGCTGGCCAACGTGTCCGAAACCAGCACCCGGGAGGCGCTGCGCTACATCGACGGCGGCAACCAGCTGGGCGTGGCGGGCTACATGGTCATGCCCTCGGTGATCTACGTGGCCGACGCCCGCGAGGCCATGGCCAACGTGCGCGCCATGGCGGGCGCTGCCCAGCGCCCCTTGATGGTCTACAACAACCCTGTCGCCTACCGCGTGGACCTGAAGCCCGAGCACATGGTCGAGCTGGCCGATTGCGAATGGATTGCCGCCATCAAGGAAAGCACGGGCGACATCCGCCGCATCACCGACCTGCGCAATACCGTGGGCGACCGCTACCAGCTCTTCCTGGGCGTGGATGACCTGGCCTACGAAGGCCTGGCCTTGGGCTGCGACGGCCTGCTGGCCGGTGTGGGCTGCGCCTTCCCGCGCGAGACCGTGGCACTGTACGACCTGATGAAGGCAGGCAAATTTGCCGAGGCGCTGCCGCTGTACCAGTGGATGACGCCCATGCTGCACCTGGATGTATCGAACAAACTGGTTCAAAACCTCAAGCTCATCGACGCACTGGTGGGCGTGGGCACCGAACACATGCGCCGCCCCCGCCTGCCGCTGGTGGGTGAAGAGCGCGCGTTTGTCGAGAGCGTGGTACGCAAGGCCTTGGCAACGCGTCCCACCCAGTACCAATCCGTCGCATGACAGACTAGGCTACTCCTCTGCCCACCACGACCAGAACACCATGCAACGCATCCAAGTGATCGACTCCCACACCGGCGGCGAGCCGACCCGGCTTGTCATTGGCGGTTTTCCGGACCTGGGCACTGGCACCATGGCCGAGCGGCGCGCGTTGCTGGCCGAGCGCCACGATGCCTGGCGCGCTGCCGCCGTGCTGGAGCCACGTGGCAGCGATGTGGTGGTGGGCGCGCTGCTGTGCGCACCGCAAGACCCGGCCAACGCAGCGGGTGTGATCTTCTTCAACAACAGCGGCTACCTGGGCATGTGTGGCCACGGCACCATCGGGCTGGTGGCGTCACTGGCCTACCTGGGCCGTATCCAGCCTGGAGAACACCGCATCGAAACGCCCGTGGGCACCGTCACCACAACCTTGCACACCGATGGTTCGGTCAGCGTGCGCAACGTGCTGGCCTACCGGCTGCACCACGCATTGGCCGTCGAGGTGCCCGGCTACGGCCGCGTGGTGGGCGACGTGGCCTGGGGCGGTAACTGGTTCTTTTTGATCTCGGACCACGGCCAGCGCGTGGCCAGCGACAACCTGGACGCGCTGATGCACTACACCTGCGCCGTGCAGCAGGCCCTGAGGGACCAGGGCATTCGCGGCGACAACGGCGGCGAGATTGACCACATCGAACTCTTTGCTGACGACGACAATGCCGACAGCCGCAACTACGTGCTGTGCCCCGGCAAGGCCTACGACCGCTCCCCCTGCGGCACTGGCACCAGCGCCAAGGTGGCCTGCTTGGCGGCCGACGGCAAGCTGGCACCGGCTACCCCCTGGCGCCAAGCCAGCATCATCGGTAGCCAGTTCGAAGCCAGCTACACGCTGCAAGGCGATGGCAAGGTCATACCCACCTTGCGTGGCCGCGCCCACATGAGCGCGGAGGCCACGCTGCTGATCGAAGACAGCGACCCGTTCGGCTGGGGCATCCGGCTGTAAACCGCGTTTTCCCACCGCACAGGCTCCATGCAAACCACCGATGTCCTTGTGATTGGCGCTGGTATCGTCGGCGCGGCCTGTGCCCATGCGCTTGCACAGGTTGGTTTGTCGGTGCGGATCATCGATGCGCGCCTCGGCGGTGCCACGGCTGCGGGCATGGGGCATCTGGTGGTGATGGATGACAACCCCGCCGAACTGGCGCTCAGCAAATCGTCGCTGGACCTCTGGCACACCTGGGCACCGCAGATTGATGCGGGCTGCGCCTTCACCGCCTGCGGCACGCTCTGGCTGGCCGCCAATGAGGAAGAACTGCAAGCCGCGCACGCCAAGCGCGCTACTCTGCAAGCACAAGACGTGGCCTGCGAGATGCTGGATGCCGGCGCCCTCGCCCGCGCAGAACCCGCGCTGCGCACCGGTCTGGCGGGCGCGCTGAAGGTGAAAGGCGATAGCGTGGTCTATGCCCCGCGTGCCGCCCAGTGGTTGGTGGCCCAGGCTGCAGCGCATGGAACCGTGGTGGTCGAACAGGCCGAAGCCACGCAGATCGACGGCCAGACCGTCACCCTGCGCGACGGCAGCCAGCGCAGCGCAGGCGCCATCGTGCTGGCCAGCGGCATTCACGCCCCGCAGCTGTGCCCCGGCCTGCCGCTGCGCCCCAAAAAGGGCCACCTCGTCATCACCGACCGCTACCCGGGCACCGTGCGCCACCAATTGGTGGAACTCGGCTACATCACCAGCGCCCACCACAGCGACGGCACCTCGGTGGCCTTCAACGTGCAGCCCCGGCCCACGGGGCAGTTGCTGATCGGCTCGTCGCGCGAGTTCGACACCACCGACCCTACCGTCAACAACACCGTGATGGCGCGCATGCTGCAACGTGCGCTCGACTACCTGCCGGGCCTGGCAGACCTCAACGCCATCCGCACCTGGACGGGCTTTCGCGCCGCCACACCCGACAGCCTGCCGCTGATCGGTGGGCACCCCGAACACCCGCACCTGTGGCTGGCCGTGGGGCATGAAGGGCTGGGCGTGACCACCGCACCGGCCACCGCACAGTTGCTGGCAGCGCAGATCTCCGGGGGCACGCCAGCGATCAACCCCGCGCCCTACGCACCTGCCCGCTTTGCGGGCCTGAGCACACCATGACCGCCCCCGCCTCCGCCCTGGTGCACATCGTCGTGAATGGCGCGCCCCTGCAGGTGCCTGCAGGGACCAGCGTCGCCGCCGCGCTGGCACAGCAAACACCCGGCACCACGCGCACCTCCGTCACTGGCGCGGCGCGGGCGCCGCTGTGTGGCATGGGCGTGTGCCACGAATGCAGGGTCCGCATCCATGGCCGTACCCACCTGGCGTGCCAGACGGTCTGCACCGAAGGCATGTCGATACACACCGATGTCGGCACAGCCCCAGGGAACGCCACGCTATGAACCAGCCCGTGACCCAACCGATGACCGAGCCACACTCGGCGCACGAGCGCTGCGACATCCTCATCATCGGCGCAGGCCCTGCAGGGATGGCTGCGGCCCTCGCGGCCGCGCCCAGCGGTGCATCGATCACCATCGTGGACGACAACCCGCTGCCCGGCGGGCAAATCTGGCGCGATGGTCCCCAAGTGGTCTTGCCCGCCCTGGCGCAACAGAACCGCGCGGCACTGACCCGGCACACCAACGTCCGCCTGCTGACCGGCACCCGCGTGGTGGGCCTGGGTGACCCGCAACCCGGCGACAAGGCCTCGGCCCTGCTGCTGGAAGACGCGGACCGAGGCTGGACCCAGCACAGCCAGCGCATCGTGTTGTGCACCGGAGCCCGCGAGCTGCTGCTGCCTTTTCCAGGTTGGACGCTGCCCGGAGTGACGGGTGCGGGCGCATTGCAGGCCCTCATCAAGGCGGGGCTCGACGTGCGGGGCCAGCGCATCGTCATCGCCGGCACAGGCCCGCTGCTGCTGGCCGCTGCTGCCACCGCCACCCAAGCGGGCGCCACCGTGGTGCGCGTGGCCGAGCAAGCGCCGTGGCGCGCGCTCGCTGGCTTTGCGGCGCAACTGCCGCGCTGGCCCACGAAGGCGGCGCAGGCCCTGACGCTGCTTCACCCCCGCTTGCGCGCCAGTACGCATGTGCTGGAAGTCCAAGGCACCACGCAGGTGCAAACCGTAAGACTGCGCAAAAGCCAACGCGCCGAAGAGACCCTGGCCTGCGACCGCGTGGCCTGCGGGTTCGGGTTAGTGCCCAATACCCACCTCGGGCAGATGCTGGGCTGCGACCTGGGTGGACCACTGAGCGGCGGCCAGGGCCTGGCTGTGGATACGCAAATGCACACCAGCGTGCCCGGGGTATTCGCTGCGGGCGAATGCACCGGCTTTGGCGGGAGCGAACGTGCACTGGTCCAGGGCACCATGGCAGGGCATGCCGCGGCAGGACAGGTGCCACACGCCCAGGCGCTGCGCCCGCAGCTGGCGCGGTGGGAAGGCTTTGCGCAGGTGCTGCAGGCTTCTTTTCCACTGAACGAAGCGCTCAAGACACTGGCGCAGCCCGACACCTTGGTGTGCCGCTGCGAGGACGTGCCCTACGCCGCGCTGACCGAGCGCCAGGGCTGGATCGACGCCAAGCTCCACACACGCTGCGGCATGGGCGCCTGCCAAGGCCGCATCTGCGGCGCAGCCACGCAGCACCTGTTTGGCTGGACACCCTCGCCCCCACGGCACCTGTTGGCGCCAGCGCGCATAGGCACGCTGGCTGCCTGCAACACCGCACCCACCGACGACCCCTTCACCCCGTTGAGCTGACGGGCACACCGTCAGTTTTCCCTCGCCACCCTTTTCAGGGCTTACCCGTACCCCGCAGGCATCTATCTTGCTTTTAAATATATTTGTCAGATATTAAAAATCACACAACTTCATTTTCCAACGGCAAGCCCTGCTCCCCAGCCCCCCACCATGCCCACGCCCCACAACCCCCCTGCCCCGCAAGCTTTATCGCCGCGTGCCCCCATCCGCTGGGTGCTGACTTTGTCCACGCAGGTTCTGCGCGTTGAGCGGCACCTGCTTACCGCCCTCATGACCTTGCTGGTACTGCTGATCCTGCTCAACGTGGTCACGCGCTACACCGGGATGCCCATTTACTGGGTGGACGAAGCAGCGGTCTACACGGTGGTCTGGCTGACCTTTGTGGGCGCCTCGGTCATGACGCGGCTGCGCATGGACTTTGCCGTGACCATGCTGACCGACCACCTCGGCGCGCGGGGTGCCAAGGCGTTCAAAGTGGTGGCCACATCCGGCGTGCTGCTGTTTGGCCTAGCCATGCTGGTGATGTGCTGGGTGTGGATGGACCCCATCGGCATTGCGCGCTACGGCTTTGACGCCAAGGAGTTTGCGGCCGAGAGCTTCAACTTCCTCTACACCGAGCGCACCCAGACGCTGAACTGGCCCACCTGGGTGCTGCAGCTGATCCTGCCGATCTTCTCGGCCACCTTCAGCGTGCATGCGCTGGCCAACCTGCTGGAAGACATGGGCGCCGCAGAGCGTGTGCAGCACGCGGGCTTTGACGTGGTCAACGCCGACGCCGTGAACTGAACGCCATCCACCCCTGCAAACCCACCCGAGCCCCGACCATGATCACCACCCTGTTCTTCCTCGCCGCCTTGATGGTGGGTGTGCCCATCGGCGTGTGCCTGTGCCTGTCGGGCGCGGTGTACATCCTCAGCATCGGCAGCCCGGTGCTGTTCCAGTCCTTCCCCATGCAGATGTTTGGCGGGGTAGACAGCTATGGCCTCATCGCCATCCCGCTGTTCATCCTGATCGGCGAGATCATGAACAGCGGCGGCATCACGCGGCGACTGGTGGACCTGTCCATGGCCTTCATCGGCTCCGTCAAAGGGGGCCTGGCCTACGTGAACATCCTGGCCAACATGCTGGTGTCTTCCATCATCGGCTCGGCCACTGCGCAGGTGGCCATCATGTCGCAGGTCATGGTGCCCGAGATGGAGAAGCAGGGCTACGACAAGACCTTTGCGGCGGGCCTCACGGTGTATGGCGGCATGCTCGGGCCGATCATCCCGCCCTCGGTGATGTTTGTGGTCTACAGCGTGCTGGCCCAGGTGGCCGTGGGCGACATGCTGATTGCAGGCATCCTGCCCGGCGTGCTGCTCACGCTGCTGTTCTTTGTCGTGATCGCGCTCATGGGTTTTGTCTACAACTACCCGCGCAGCGAAAAGCGCACGCTGGCCCAGCGCGCACGCACCGTGGTGCAGGCCAGCCCCACGCTACTCATCCCCATCATCATCGTCGGATCCATCCTGAGTGGCGTGGCCAACCCCACCGAATCGGCCGCCGTGGGCGCGCTGGTCTCGGCCCTGGTGGGCCGGTATGTGACGAAGGAATTCCGCTTCAGCGCCATGCCGGCCATCCTTCTGCGTTCGGCCATTTACTCGGCCATCGTGCTGTTCCTGGTGGCCGCAGCGGCCGTGTTCTCGTGGCTGCTGATCTACGGCAAGGTGCCGCAGATGGTGGCCGCCTGGGTGCAGACGGTGGCGCACGACCCGGTCACCTTCCTGCTGCTCGCCAACGTCATCCTGCTGGTCATCGGCACGGTGATCGACGGCATCCCCGGTCTCATCATGACCGCGCCCATCCTGCTGCCGATTGCCACCGAGGTTTATCACATCGACCCGCGCCATTTTGGCGTGGTGATCGTCGTCAATCTGGTGCTGGGGCTGATGACCCCGCCCGTGGGCCTGAGCTTTTTTGTCGCGTCGGCCGTCACCGGAGCCAAGCCCGGAAAGATGTTCATCGTGACCCTGCCGTTTTTCATCATCAGCTGCGTGGCGCTGGTGATGCTGTCGCTGTTCCCCAGCCTGTCGCTCGGCCTGCTCAAGTAGCGGGGCATGCCGTCCGACAGATCCGTCCCCCTCCCAACGTTCTTTCACACGGAGTTCACCATGACGACCCAGCCTGCCCGCCCAGTCTCCCGCCGCCACTTCATCCAGCGCCACGCCGTGGCCGCAGCCGCCGTCACAGGGCTGGGCTTTCCAGCCCTGGTGCGGGCCGCCGACGCCAAGGAGTTCCGCCTGGGCCTGATCACACCCGCTGGCCACTCCTGGAACCGCGCCGCGCTGCAGTTTGGCGAGGCGCTGAAGAAGGAAACCGATGGCCGCCTGAGCGTCACGGTCTTCCACTCGGGCCAGCTGGGCAACGAGGCGGCGATGATGCAGCAGTTGCAGTCCGGCGCGCTGGACATGGGGTGGATCCAGGCCGCCGAACTGGGCTCGCGGGTGTCGAGCATCGCGGCCATCAACGCGCCCTACCTCGTGCGCTCCACGCCCGCCGTGGCCAAGCTGGTCAAACACCCCGCCGCCACCAAACTGCTGGAGGTGCTGCCGCGCGAGACCGGCACCATTGGCCTGGGCTGGGGCATCACCGGCATGCGCGCCGTGTTCTCCACCAAGGACATCACCGTGCCCACCGACATCAAGGGCATGAAGCTTCGCATCAACCCCACGCCCGTGTATCGCGACTTCTATCAAATGCTGGGCGCTGCCCCCACGCCCATCCCCACGCCCCAGGTGTTCGATGCGATGAGCAACGGCCAGGTGGACGGGCTGGAGGCCGACATCGAGTTCTCGTGGAACCAGCGCTTTGACAAGGTGGCCAAGACGCTGCTGCAGATGAATGCGCTTTTCATGCCGTTTGCTCCGCTGGTCTCCGGCCGCATCTGGCAAGGGCTGGACGCCAAGGACAAGGACATCATCCGCAAGCTGGTGGCCCAGTCGCTCGACGCACAGATCAACGACATCGTGACCACCGAGGCCGGGCTGATCGAGAAATTCAAGGGCACGTCCATCGCGTTCAAGACGGCATCGTCGTTCAACCCCGACGGCGTCATCCAGGAATTCGACAAGCTGTGGCTGCCCAAGGCACCGCAGATTGCCGAGCTGCGCAAGGTGGGAGCGAGCCTCTGACAGACCGCAGGGCCACAAGGGCCGCATCCCATAAGATGCGGCCTCCGCAACGTCCTTCACGACCGATGACACTCCGCCGCCCCGCCCCCCCAAAAGACCCCGCGCCCAAGCGGCGCGCGGCGGACGTGGCCTACGACGCCATCGAGTCCATGATCTCCACGCTGCAGCTGCAGCCCGGCAGCCCGGTGGTGGAGGCCGAGATCGCCGAGCGCACGGGCCTGGGCCGCACCCCGGTGCGCGAGGCGCTGCTGCGCATGGTGTCCATCGGGCTCATCGTGCAACAGCCCCGGCGCGGTCTGCTGGTGTCGCACATCGACCTGGCCGACCACCTGGACGTGATCCAGACCCGCCGCGTGCTGGAACGGCTGCTGGCCTCCAACGCCGCACGCCGCGCGACTGCGCCGCAGCGCCAGGCCATCGTGCGCTGCGCCGAGAACATGATGGAAGCTGCGGCACGCGGCCATCTGGACGACTACATGCTGGCAGACCATGAACTGGATCTCGTCACCCACCAGGCCAGTCAGAACCACTCGGCCGTGAAATGTGTGGCGCCACTCATCGTGCAGTGCCGCCGCTTCTGGTACGCCTACCAGCACGAAGGCGAAGTGTCGGAAGGCGCCCGCGCGCACATGCAGCTGGCCCAGGGCATTGCCAGCGGCGATGAGGCCCAGGCGGTGGCAGGTGCGGAGCAGTTGATGGAATACCTGGAGCGGTTTGCACGGCGCATCATCGACCGATAGCCTCCACGCCTGACCGCTTCAACCCAGGGTGGGGATGGCTCAAATACTATCTATTTGATAGCAAACAAGCCATATTGCACTAGCGCATGGCGCCAAAAACGCTAGAAATCGCATTCTCAGGGCAGTGAATTGCCCTGTTCCGCCACCTGCTGGCCCATTTCGATGCGCTGCTCCAGAAAGCGCCACATCCGCTCGTCCTGGCTGAACGCCACGTTAAAGCGCAGCCAGCCCGTGGGGCGCGGCTCCACCAGAAACAGCTGACCGGGGCCGAGCATGATGCCCACGCCCGTGGCCTCTTTCGACAGCTCGGCACTGTCGGGCAGGTCCGGGTGGCGCGCCCACAGGTACATGCCCGCCTCCGGCTCGTGGAACAGCTCAAACCCCAGGTTCAGCAAGCGCCGCCCCACCGTGCGGTGAGCCTCGGCCAGGCGTTCTCGCAGGGACTTGAGGTGCTTGCGCCAGCGGCCGTCGGTCACCACGCCAAAGGTGATGCGCTCGGTGATCTCTGATGACGTCAGGCCCGAGATCATCTTGAGCTGCACCAGCTCATCGAGCAGATCGCGCCGCGCCGCCAGAAAGCCGGTACGCAGGTTGGGCGAGATCGTCTTGGAAAAGCTGCCCAGATAGATCACGCGATTGAGCTGGTCCAGGCTGGCCAGCGAGGGGCGTACACCCGGGTCCATGTCGGCATAGATGTCGTTCTCGACCAGCATGAAGCGATGCTGCTCAGCCAGCTGGAGCAGCCGGTGCAGGTGCGCCACCGATGCCAACGAGCAGGTGGGGCTTTGCAGGCGCGGCTGGGTGAAGAACACCGTGGGCTGGTGCTCGGCCAGCAGGGCCTCCAGTGCGGGCAGATCGTAACCGGTGGCGGTGCGCGGCACCCCCACCACCCGGGCGCCCGCGAAGCGCAGCATGAACAGCAGGTTGGGATAACCGGGGTCGTCCACCAGCACCACATCGCCGGGCTTGACCAGCCGCCGCGCCACCAGGTCCAGCGCCTGGCTGGAGCCCTGGGTCAGCAGCACCTGCTCGGCGTCCACCGCCAGGTGGTGCTCCGCCAGCGACTCGGCCACCACCATGCGCAGCGCCATGTGGCCATGGGGCAGGCCGTAGCCGTCCAGCTCGGGACCGTCGGAGGACAGCTGGCGCATGCTGCGTTTGACTGCATCGCCAAACAGCCAGTCGTGCGGCAGCCAGCCACAGCCCGGTTTCATGGGCAGGTTGCGGTTTTCAAAAATTTGCTTGAGGTACCAGCGCGCATCAAAACGGGGCACCGCCCGCTCGGGTGCACCAGTGCCGGGCGCAGCCCCCTCATCGCCCCGCCGCTTCACAAAGAAGCCCGCATTGGCCCGCGACACCAGCCAGCCTTGCGCCACCAGGCGGTCATAAGCCTCGACCACGGTAAATACGCTCACGCCGTGCGCGACGGCAAAAGCACGGATGGACGGGAGTTTGCTGCCCGGCTTGAGCACCTGCCCCGCAATGAGCCCCCGCAGACCATCGACGATCTGGCTGACCAGAGGTGTCTGGAGATCCGGGCTGAGAGTGAGCATCAGGAGAGCAAAAAAGGGGGCGAATTGTGCACTGGCTTGGCGCACACCAAATCAGGGATTGCCTGTACAGGATTCTAGACCTGCACAGTGCGCGCCAAACAGCGCTGCGCTGTACATGGACGGGTCGCGGCGCGACTTCCAGAATTCGCCCCATTCTTGGTTTTCATCCTCTTCTTCGTCCTTTATCCCAATCGCCCACACCATGCAGCAAGACCGCCACTTCACCAACGCCGCCCTCATCACCCGCCGCCATGCCGCTGTGGCCCGGGGCGTGGGCCAGGCCCATGACCTCTTCATCCAGAAAGCCCGCAACGCCGAGCTGTGGGATGTGGAAGGCCGCCGCTTCATCGACTTTGCCGGTGGCATCGCTGTGCTCAACACCGGCCACCTGCACGCCGGCGTGATCGCCGCCGTGAAGGCCCAACTGGACCTGTACACCCACACCTGCTTCCAGGTGGTGGCGTACGAGCCCTATGTCGAAGTGTGCGAGCGCCTGAACACCCTGGCGCCCGGCGCGTTTGCCAAGAAGAGCCTGCTGCTGACCACCGGCGCCGAGGCCGTGGAAAACGCCATCAAGATCGCCCGCGCTTACACCAAGCGACCCGGCGTGATCGCCTTCACGGGCGGCTACCACGGCCGCACCAACCTCACACTGGGCCTCACGGGCAAGGTCGCGCCTTACAAAATTGGGTTCGGTCCCTTCCCTGGCGAGATGTTCCATGCCCTGTTCCCCAACCCGTTGCACGGCGTGAGCGTGGAGCAAGCCCTGCACTCGGTGGAGCTGATCTTCAAGAACGACATCGAGCCCGAGCGCGTGGCAGCCTTCATCGTCGAGCCCGTGCAGGGCGAAGGCGGCTTCTACGTGGCCCCACCCGAATTCATCACCGGCCTCAAGGCCCTTGCAGACCGCTACGGCATCCTGCTGATTGCCGACGAAGTGCAAACCGGCGCGGGCCGCACAGGCACCTGGTTTGCGTGCGAGCAATGGCCGGTGGCACCCGACCTCATCATCACCGCCAAGTCGCTGGCGGGCGGATTCCCCCTGTCGGGCGTGGTGGGCCGTGCCGATGTCATCGATGCGCCAGCGGCCGGTGGCTTGGGCGGCACCTATGCCGGCAGCCCCGTGGCTTGCGCAGCGGCCCTGGCCGTGATCGACGCGTTCGAGCAGGAAAACCTGTTGGCCCGCAGCCAGGACATGGGCGCGCTGCTGGTCAGTGCCCTGAAAGCAATGGCCGCCAAAGTACCCGCCATCGGCGACGTGCGCGGCCTGGGTGCCATGGTCGCCATCGAGCTGTTTGAAAACGGCGACGTGCACCACCCCGACGCCGCACTGACCAAGAAGGTCGTTGCCGAAGCCGCACGGCGCGGGCTCATCCTGTTGTCTTGCGGAACCTACGGCAACGTGATCCGTATCCTGGTGCCCCTGACTGCATCGGACGAACTGCTGCACGAAGGCCTGGCCATCCTGGCCGACAGCTTCGCGGCTGTGGGCTGAATCCCTTCTTCCTTGATTGCCCCATCACCATGAACCACGCAGAACCCCTGGTCCGCTTCAGCGGCGTGCAAAAAACCTACGACGGCGAGCAGCTTGTGGTGCGCGCGCTGGACCTGGACATCCAGCGCGGCGAGTTTCTGAGCCTGCTGGGGCCCTCGGGCTCGGGCAAGACCACCACGTTGATGATGCTGGCGGGGTTTGAGTCACCCACCGCGGGCGACATCCTTCTGGACGGCAAGCAGATCACGCGCACGCCGCCGCACAAGCGCAACTTTGGCATGGTGTTCCAGAACTACGCGCTGTTCCCGCACCTCACCGTGGGGCAGAACGTGGCCTACCCGCTCACCGTGCGCAAGGTGCCCAAGGCCGAGCAGGCAGAACGCGTGAAGAAGGCGCTGGACATGGTGCGCCTGACCGGCATGGCCGACCGCCTGCCCGCGCGCCTGTCGGGCGGCCAGCAGCAGCGCGTGGCGCTGGCCCGCGCCCTGGTGTTCAACCCCCAGCTCGTGCTGATGGACGAGCCCCTGGGCGCCCTGGACAAGCAGCTGCGCGAGCACATGCAGATCGAGCTGAAAGAACTGCACCGCCAACTGGGCGTGACCTTTGTGTACGTGACCCATGACCAGGGCGAAGCCCTGACCATGAGCGACCGCGTGGCCGTGTTCAACGAAGGTGTCATCCAGCAGCTGGCCGATGTGGAGGCGCTGTACGAGACCCCGTCCAACCGCTTTGTGGCGGGCTTTGTGGGCGACAGCACTGTCATCACCGGCACCCTGCAAGGCAGCGGTACGGCGTGGGCGCTGCAGTTGCCCGATGGCCAGCGCCTGCCCGGCCTCAATGTGAACCACCTCGCACCCGGCGCACCGGCCGAGGCCTGCATCCGCCCCGAGCGCATTGCGCTGCATGCCGCCAGCGCCGCGCCCCAAGGCCCAGCCCTGCGCGCCACCGTGGCCCGTGCCATCTACTACGGCGACCACCTGCGCCTGATGTGCGACATCGGCGCCGGCCAAGCACAGGCCACCGTCAAGCTGCCACTGACCCGCGCGGAAGCCAACCCGCACCCCGAGACCGGCGATGCCGTGCTCCTGGAGTTCCCCACCGAGTCCGTACGCATCTACGCCGTGCCCACCGTTCACTGAACCCGTTTTTTTGTTCCCCGTCCCCTTCCCTCAACCCCAAGGAATCCGCACCATGAAAAACAAGAGCCTGATCGCCTGCGCTGCCCTGTCTGCCTGCCTGGCCCTGCCCAGCCTGGCGCAGCAGCAACTCACCGTCGTCAACTTCGGCGGTGCCAACGCCAACGCACAGAAGAAGGCGTTCTACGAGCCCTACGAAAAGGTGGGCAACAAGATCGTGGCGGTGGAATACAACGGCGAGCAGGCCAAGGTCAAGGCCATGGTCGAGGCCAAGAAGGTGACCTGGGACGTGGTCGAAGTCGAATCGCCCGACGCCGCGCGCGGCTGCGACGAAGGCCTGTATGAAAAGCTGGACTACAGCAAGATCGTGCCCAAGGCCGACCTGCTGCCCGCTGCGGTGAACGAGTGCGCCGTGGGCATCTTTGTGTGGTCCACCGTCATGGCCTACAACGGCGACAAGCTCAAGACCCCGCCCACCAGCTGGGCCGACTTCTGGGACACCAAGAAGATCCCCGGCAAGCGCGGCATGCGCAAGGGCGCGCGCTACAACCTCGAATTCGCGCTGCTGGCCGATGGCGTGAAGCCTGCCGATGTGTACAAGGTGCTGGCCACCAAGGACGGTGCCGACCGCGCCTTCAAGAAGCTGACTGAACTGAAGCCCAGCATCCAGTGGTGGGAAGCCGGCGCCCAGGCGCCCCAGTTCCTGGTGGCAGGCGATGTGGCGCTGACCACGGTGTTCAACGGCCGCATCGACGCCGCCAACCGCGAAGGCCGCAACCTCAAGATCTACTGGCCCGGCGGCATCTACGACCTGGACTACTGGGCCATCCCCAAGGGCACGCCCAACAAGGATGCGGCCGTGAAGTTCATCGCCTTCACCATGCAGACCCCGCAGCAGGCCGCCTACGCACAGAACATTGCCTACGGCCCCGCCAACACCAAGGCCCTGGCCTCGCTGGACAAGAAGGTGCTGGACGACCTGCCCACCTCGGCCACCAATGCCAAGGAAGCCCTGCAGTTCAGCGTGGGCTTCTGGGCCGACCAGGGCGAGGCGCTGGAAAAGCGCTTTGCCGCCTGGGCCACGCAGTAATCAGCCTGCGCCCGCCCCGCCCGCCTGAGCCATGAGCCCGCACCCGCAGCAGACAGAGCCCACCACCATGCAAGCCCCCTCCGGCGTGATCGCCATGAACGCCCCTGAATTGGCCCCGCTCCGCGCACAGGACAGCCACGCCCCCGGCGCGCTGCGCAAAGCCCTGGCCCGCGCCGAGGTGCGGCGCAAATGGCGGGCGTTCGGCCTCACGCTGCCCTTGCTGGTGTTCTTGCTGCTCACGCTGCTGGTGCCCATTGCCGCGCTGCTGCAGCGCGCGGTGGAGAACCCCGAAGTGGCCAACGCGCTGCCGGGCACCATGCGGGCCCTGGACGGCTGGGACCGGCGCGACGCACCACCGGCTGCGGCTTACGCCGCGCTGGTGGGCGATCTCGCCCGTCTGCCCGACCGCTCGGACGCTGGCGCCCTGGCGCGCCGGCTCAACTCCGAGGTGCCCGGTGCACGCTCGATGGTGATGGGGGCGTACCGTGACCTGCCTTTTGAGGGCTCTGCCGACGCCATCCGGGAGCGCCTGCTGGGCGCCGACCCACGCTGGGGCGAGGCACCCTTCTGGCGGGCCATTGCCAAGAACGGCGCCCGCTGGACGCCCGACTACCTGCTCGCCTCGGTGGACCTGCAGCGCGACGCGCTGGGCCAGGTCGAGCGCATGCCCGAAGAGCAGCGCGCCTTTGGCGGCATCCTGCTGCGCACGTTCCACATCAGCCTCGTAGTCACGCTGGTGTGCCTGCTGGTTGGCTACCCGCTGGCCTGGTGGTTGGCATCGCTGCCCGCCCGCTCAGCCAATGTGCTGATGATCCTGGTGCTGGTGCCGTTCTGGACCTCCATCCTGGTGCGCGTGGCCGCATGGATCGTGCTGCTGCAGTCCGAAGGCCTGGTCAACCGCGGCCTCATGGGCCTGGGCCTCATTGAGCAACCTTTGGCGCTGCTGTTCAACCGAACGGGCGTGGTGATTGCCATGGTGCACATCCTGCTGCCCTTCATGATCCTGCCGCTGTACAGCGTGATGAAGAGCGTGCCGCCCACCTACCTGCGCGCGGCAGTGTCGCTGGGCAGCTCGCCCATCGCCGCGTTCTTTCGGGTGTATGTGCCACAAACCTACCCCGGCATTGGCGCGGGTGCGCTGCTGGTGTTCATCCTGGCCATTGGCTATTACGTCACGCCCGCACTGCTGGGCGGGGCCGACGACCAGATGCTGAGCTACTACATCGCCCGCTATACCAATGTGGAAGTGAACTGGGGCATGGCCTGCGCGCTGGGCGCCCTGCTGCTGGCCGCCACGCTGCTGCTGTACGGCGTGTACCGCCGCATCGGCAAGGCCGAATTGAGTCTGGGCTGATCGCGCACTGAAGCAAAAGAAAGTAGCTCACCATGTTTCGCCTTCCTCAATTCCCCCTGTACGCCAGCCTGACCGACAAGCTCGGCTGGTGGGCCGTGCGCGCGCTGTGCGTGGCCGTGCTGGTGTTCCTGCTGGCGCCCATTCTGGTGATGGTGCCGCTGTCGTTCTCCGAGAGCTCCTTCCTCGCTTACCCCATCCCCGGCTGGTCGCTCAAGTGGTACCGCAACCTGTTCGAGTCGGCCGAATGGGCCCGCGCCACGCGCAACAGCTTCATCGTGGCGCCTGCTGCCACGCTGATTGCCACCGTGCTGGGCACCCTCGCCGCCGTGGGCCTGTCGCAGGCGGACTTCCGCTTCAAGGGGCTGCTCATGGCGGTCCTGATTGCTCCCATGGTGGTGCCCATCATCGTGGTGGGGGTGGCCACCTACCTGTACTTTGCGCCGCTAGGTCTCGCCGATAGCTACCTCGGCCTCATCATTGTTCACGCGGCGCTGGGCGCACCGTTCGTGCTGACCACTGTGCTGGCCACGCTGGCGGGCTTCAACCACAACTTGGTGCGCGCGTCGCTGAGCCTGGGCGAGACTCCGTTCAACACCTTCTTTCGCGTGACGCTGCCGGTGATTGCACCGGGCGTGATCTCGGGGGCATTGTTTGCGTTTGCCACCTCGTTCGACGAAGTGGTGGTCACGCTGTTCCTGGCGGGTGCAGAGCAGGCCACGCTCCCGCGCCAGATGTTCACCGGCATCCGCGAGAACATTTCGCCCACCATTGCGGCGGTGGCCACGCTGCTTATCCTGTTCACCACCAGCCTGCTGCTGGCGCTGGAGTGGCTGCGGGGCCGGCGCGCATGACAGCGCAGGGTGCGTTCAACCTTGCACGCGCCCGCACCATGCCCCTGTTGCCGGTGCCACTTTGGCGACGCAGGCTACAGCCCGGCCCATGCTAGCCTTTGGCTAGACACGCGCCAGCCCACCGCCGCCCCTGCTCCCCTTCCCTTTTCTGCTCGCTCTCTGTTTCGTCACCTATCCCGGAAGCACTCCCATGGACATGAAGACATCGCCCCTCGCCCTGCTCAACGATCCCACACTGCTTAAGACCGACGGTCTCATCAACGGCCAGTGGGTGGCGGGCAACAGCCGCTTTGATGTGAACGACCCGGCCACGGGCCTCAAGCTGGCCGACGTGGCCAACCTGGGCCCGGCCGATGCGGAGGCCGCCATTGCCGCCGCCAACGCCGCCTGGGGGCCCTGGAAGACCAAGACTGCCAAGGAGCGCAGCATCATCCTGCGCAAGTGGTTTGACCTGCTCATGGCCAACCAGGACGACCTGGGCCGCATCATGACGGCCGAGCAGGGCAAGCCCCTGCCAGAAGCCAAGGGCGAGGTCGCCTACGGCGCGAGCTTCGTCGAGTGGTTTGCCGAAGAAGCCAAGCGCATCAACGGCGAGACCCTGCCCCAGTTCGACAACAACCGCCGCCTTCTGGTGCTCAAGCAGCCCATCGGCGTGTGCGCGGCCATCACGCCGTGGAACTTCCCGCTGGCCATGATCACCCGCAAGGTCGCACCCGCATTGGCCGCAGGCTGCCCCGTGGTCATCAAGCCCGCCGAGCTCACGCCCCTCACCGCCCTGGCTGCGGCCGAACTGGCGATCCGCGCAGGCATCCCAGCTGGCGTGTTCAACATCCTGCCCGCCGACAGCGACAACTCCATCGCCATCGGCAAGGTGCTGTGCGCGAGCGACGTGGTGCGCCACATCAGCTTCACCGGCAGCACCGAGGTGGGCCGCATCCTGATGGCGCAGTCGGCGCCCACGGTCAAGAAGATGTCGCTGGAGCTGGGCGGCAACGCACCCTTCATCGTGTTCGATGATGCCGATGTGGACAGCGCCGTAGAAGGCGCCTTTGCCAGCAAGTACCGCAACGCTGGCCAAACCTGCGTGTGCACCAACCGCTTTTACGTGCAGGAAGGCGTGTACGACGAGTTCGTGGCCAAGTTCGCGGCCAAGGTCAAGACGGCCAAGGTGGGCAACGGCTTCGAGGCCGGTGTGAACCAGGGTCCGTTGATCGAGGAAGCTGCACTCACCAAGGTGCAGCGCCATGTGGACGATGCACTCGCCAAGGGCGGCCAGGTGGTGGCCGGCGGCCAGCGTCTGACCCGCCTGGGTTCGGGCCAGTTCTTTGAGCCCACGGTGGTGGCCAATGCCTCGGCCGACATGCTGTGTGCACGCGAAGAAACGTTTGGCCCCTTCGCCCCGGTGTTCAAGTTCAAGACCGAGCAAGAAGCCATCGACGCGGCCAACAACACCGAGTTCGGCTTGGCGAGCTACTTCTACAGCCGCGACGTGGGCCGCATCTTCCGCGTGACCGAAGCGCTGGAATACGGCATGGTCGGCGCCAATGTCGGCATCCTGGCCACCGAGCACGTGCCCTTTGGCGGAGTCAAGCAGTCGGGCCTCGGCCGCGAAGGGTCGCACCACGGCATGGACGACTACGTGGAGATCAAGTACCTGTGCCTGGGGGACATCCAGAAATGAGCCACCCCGATCAACTCATTTTTTGATAGCTGCTAGCGCATACTGGATAAGCACTACCAGCCAAAATCACTCAAATACCCGGCAGCACTCAACAGATTCTTGATCTGCCGGATTTTTGAACCAACGGCCGGGCGGGGAAAAGCGGCGCCCAAGATGCTGCCTATAATCCAAGGCTGCGCGGGTGTCGTTCAATGGTAGGACTCTTGCTTCCCAAGCAAATAACGTGGGTTCGATTCCCATCACCCGCTCCAAATACAAAACCTGCCAGGCAGGGGTGATCTCACTTTCCGTGCAGAAAACCCGGTTAAGAGCTACGGGTTAACCCGCACCTTTTTATTGTCTGGAATTATCAGTAGCGAATACGTAGACTGCAGCAGGCTGGCGACCGCGCCAGCCATGGGAGGACCAGCTTGTCTAGCTACTACCTACGTTTCGTTGGCGCCGATACCCTGCCCAAATCGCTATCTAAGCGGGAGGTCGAAGAGTGCTTTGGGCTGAGCATTGAAGACATCCAGGAGCTGCGCCCGCCCAGGTTCAGAGGGACTGCACGCCTTGGCGCTGCAGTTCAACTGGTCATGCTGCGCGCTACGGGGCGGCACCCCGATGCCTTTTCAGGTCTCCCCTCCGTCCTGCTGCGGTACCTGACTTCAGCGCTTGGCATGAACGCGACGGACATCGCCTCGGTGACCTCGCTGTACAAGGACAAGGACACGCGGTATGAGCACCAGCTCTGGGCTCGGGAACGTATCGGCTTCGCGGTAGTAGACGACGACACCACAAAACCGCTCCTGGCAGATGCCCTGGCGGAGCTTTCCGCCTCAGCGGTATCGGTCGATGACCTTATCCAACAGTCAGAACACTGGCTTTTTGATCGACGGCTCGTCCTGCCTGGTGACCGGACACTGCGCGACATGGCGCGCATGGCATTTGCTGAACAGGAGAATGCAGCAATCGCAGCGGTCCGCGCCTGTGCGCCACCCAAACAGGTTCAGGCGGCTCTCTCGCACGCATTCTCAAAGCGATCAGGGCCCGGCGGTCACACAGTGCTGGAGTGGCTGCGCACACCCCCAGGGAAGCACGGGCAGCTCACGCTGAGCGAGGTCACCAAGAAAATCGAGTGCCTCAAGTCACTGCAAGTTCACAAGTGGAAGCTGTCGGCGATTCCATTGAATCGTCTCAGGGCGTACAGCCAGGAGGTGATCAATCGTCCACCCTCCGCGACGAAGTTTCTCTCTGAGGATCAGCGCGATCTGCGCATCGTCTCTTTCCTGCATGTCACCCTCTTGGATCAGACCGATCTCGCCGCAGACATCGGTGCGCGATGTCTCACAGATCTTTATCACAAGGCCTCTGGCAAGGTCCTAAAGAAGCAGGCCGAAAGTGCTGTGGATCTGCGTGCTGAGCGTGTCAGGCTCAAGGACATACTCTACGACACGCAGTTGACCGATGCTCAGATCGTCGCGGCGATGCGCGATCTGGTGCCCAAGAATGGAGAAAACTTTGCCGGTACGCGGGCTCAATTTGTCCGGGAAACACTGGTGAAAGAACAAGCGCCGCGTATGTCCGCCCTGCTCAATGCCCTCGGAGTCCTTGAGATCAAAGGCGAGGAAACGGACAAGGCGCTCAAGCAGCTCAAGACGTTGCGCGATTTGTCCAAACGCGGCATCAGCAGCCTTCCCGAGGGGTTTGATGTGTCGGTTGCGGACCCAAGCTGGCACTCGCTGCTGGAAGGCCCTGATCGCAAGGTTGCTCTTGCAGCTCTCAAAGCAAGCGCAGCGACTTCTTTGAAGAAAGCGATCAAGGGCGGAAAGCTGTGGCTGGAACACAGCAGCCGCCATCGCAACCGTGACGATCAGCTGATACCCGAAACGCAGTGGGCCGAGAAGCACAAGTCGCTGATCCGAGCTTTGAGCTTGACGGACAATCCCGATAAGTTCCTAGAGCGCGTGCTGGGACGGGTCAAAGCGGGCATCGGCCAACTGGTGCAGGCCGTGGAGGACGGGGCTTTGACCATAGACAGCCAGGGGCATATTCACATTGCACCGATTCAGGCGCTTGAAGTCGAACCCCAGGTCACCAAGACACGCGAGAGCATGTTCAACATGATCGGCGATGCCCAGTTTGGCAACATGCTGGTCGAGATCGACGCAAAAAGCGGCTTTAGCCAGGCGCTGCTAGGCCGCAGGGCCAAAGACATGGCTGAACTGAAGGCCGTCTACGGCGCCCTATACACACACGGAACAGAGAACACTGCCAAAGGTGTATGCGCGATGATCCCAGGCCTGCAGGTGTCTCAGGTCACTATGGCCATGCGTGCTGCGGAGGCGAGTGGCCGTTTGCGGGAGGCCAACTCACGGGTCATTGAGTTCCAGCAGAGCATGCCTATTGCCAAACTCTGGGGCCAGGGCGACAAAGCATCCTCTGATTCGATGACGCTCGACACGTCACGGTACCTGCACTCGGCGCGTATGGAATACCGCCGCAAGCAGCATGGTGTTGGCATCTATGTGCACATGCTTGATACCTGGGCACTGTTTCATGACCAGCCTATCGTGATCAATGACCGGCAAGCAGCGCCAGCGGTGGATGGTGTCGAAGCGCACAACTGTTCCCGGCGCGAGGACCAGATCCGACTATCCCTGCTTGCTGTGGACACCCATGGCTACACCAACGCAGCGATGGCCATCGCCAAGTTGCTGGGCTTCGATCTGTGCGTCCGTTTGCGCCAATTGTCGGAACGCAAGATGTTCTTGGCCAGGGGGGACACTGTGCCGGAAGCTTTGGAGCGCCTAACCGTTGGGAAGGTCTCGCTTGGGAAGATTCGAGCCGGATGGATGGACCTACTGCACCTGGTTGCCTCTATCCGGCAAGGGCGCTTGACAGCTGGAGAAGCTATCGCCCGCCTTGGCAGCGCGGCGCGGGGCGATCCCGTGCACGCTGCCGCAGACGAATTGGGCAAGTTGCTGCGTACGATCTTTTTGTGTGACTATTTCACCATTCCCGAGTTTCGCCGCGAGATGCATGCCTTGCTCAACAGGGGCGAATCTGTACACCAGCTGCAGCGCGCTGTGTACCACGGACGTGTAGGAGTCTCACGCGGGCGCAGGGCTGATGAGCTGCGGGCTATCTCAACAGCGCACACCCTGTTGACCAACGTCGTGATCAGCTGGAACACCATGAAGATGCAAGATGTCGTGGATCGCTGGAAGGTGGCCAAACACCCCATAGATGAAAGCTGGCTGCGCCGCATCGGACCCGTGCACTTCGAGCACGTGAATTTTCGGGGGACGATTGCGTTCGACATGGATCCTTACATCGATGCGCTTGTTGAGCGCCCAGCCAAGCAGCGTGTGGCACGTTTGCAGTGAATCGGTACTTTGAGCCTCTACCGAGCAAACCAGCCGGAGTCAAAACCCGTGTCGAAGTCCTTGCGCTCACCCACCGTGAGCCCTCGCTCGTGCTCCAAGACGCACTCCTGGACGTGCGCAAGTTTTCAAATGTCAGCTCTTTTTGCGTGCGATTTACCGGGTTAGCAGTTTGCAAACATCAATGAAATCAACAACTTAGAGTTTTGCTTAAAAAATAGGCAACTCTTTTTCCGTGCGATTTACCGGGTTAGCAGTTCCGCTCGGTAACGGGACTTTTCACCCAGCGAAGAGACTGCTCAGTGATCCCCTGAGTGTTGTCGCGAACACGTGACTTCGACCATAGCCTCAACCGGTGTGGCGGATGGCCGCGACGTAGAACGCCTTTGCACGGATCTGCCCAAGCCACGGCCTTGGCCTCAAGTCCACTCAATCCTGATCGGGCGCTGGCACTTACGCGCAGGGTGCGAACAAGGAACACCTGCGAAGTAGCCTCGTGAACTCGCTCATTTAAAACTTGCCATCCCAGGATTGGCAGCTACGATTTTCGTAGACCACAAACTTCTCTGGAGCGATAGATGCGACACCTGCTATCTGTGATGTCAGCCATTGCACTAACTTTTGGCATGGGAATGTTGCAAGCGGCGACTGTTGACCCTGATAGCCTGAAGCGGATGAGAGATGCGGTGAATGAGGAAGGCGAGGTACGAGTGATGATCACCCTACGCCATCAGAAACTTGAAAAATTATCGCAAGAGCAAAAAAATGATAACTTTAAAAAAGATGCAGATGCCATACGCGCATTAAAGGCGGAACTAGGAAACGCAGCATTTACCGAAGGTAGTTGGGAGAGCGAGAGTGGGCAGATCGGGGTGTATATAAAAGCAGCAGGAATTAGCATCCTTCAAAATAGTCAGAATGCACTAGCCTTTACAATAGATCCCACTGACAAATCGCGCATTACTGCTATGGACCTGGATGGCAGCCTTACAGCCCTCCGGAAAGTTTTGCGCACTAGATCAGAGGTAGATGCCGAAATAATTCTTGGCACTCAGAGTGCGAAGTATCAATTATTGCAAGATGGCTCGACACGTATAACAAATGTCGGCGAAGTGATCATTGAGGCCAATTCCCTGATTGAGAAAATTCGGGAAAATTTTCAAAAATCAGGCCGATCCGAATCTACCCTGGCATTGGACAATGCGCTACCAATAAAAATAACGACCTCTATTGACAAGAAAAAGCTGCTCCTCCTGCAAAATCATCCTGATGTACGAGGAATTCGGCCTATCGGCTATCAAGATCCTCGGACCACCTACTGGTCTGCAGGAGCATCCGATATGGCCGAAAAAGAAGGACAGGTAGAGGTAAGCATTTCGTTGCGCGGCGGGGTACTTTTCTCTCCTGACTTAAATTGGAATTCCCGTGGAGGAAAAAATCAGGCAATGGCAAATCGAGAAGCCATGACAAAAATTCTTGCTGATGCCAATATAAAAATGCCACAAAGCGATCCTGTCGGGGATTCGATTGGGTCGTTTCAGATGATTCTTACCAAGGACCAGCTGTCTAGACTCCGCGCGAAAAATGATCCGCGAATTTTGGAGTTGCGTGAAAACCGCCCATTGGGTGTGTCGCAACTACAAAGGAGCATGCCGACTATTAACATGCCTGTTGCATGGGCTTCTGAAAGTAAGGGGAGTGGTGCAGCGATTGCCGTTTTAGATGACGGCATTCGAAAAACTCACGAGATGTTTCTCTTTAACGGCACTACGAAAGTAGTCGGCGAAGATTGTTTTGGATCAAACTCCGGAGGATTTAAGTCTATATGTCCAAACAAGGATTTGTTCGGTGATAGCCCAGCGGGGACGCCAAATGCGGGTGAGCCAAACAGTGATCTCATCGGATGCCAGCTGATTGATCAGCAGCGGTGCGGGCATGGTACGCTAATGGCTTCGGTTGCTGCGGGTCGCGCATCACCAAACGTGGCCAGCGGAATATTGCAAGGAGTTGCACCAGACGCCCAACTCATTTCGATAAATATTTTCTCATATGATTGCATTAATAATAAAAAAACATATTATTTGAACGACTTGGAAAAAGGGCTCTCGTCGGTACTTCTGAGGGCCGGTGGGGCTACGCCCACCTCGCCTGCAGCACTGGTTGTCAATCTGAGTATCGGCACCGTTGCCAGTTACCCGTCCGACTGTGATGCCAATGTCAGCATCGCCATCAGAAATCTTATTCGACAACTTAGGACCGCAGGCGTCCCTGTTATTGCATCAACAGGAAATTACCAGATTCAAACTGCGCTTTC
Organism: Acidovorax sp. Root70; assembly: GCF_001428225.1. Taxonomy (NCBI): domain Bacteria; kingdom Pseudomonadati; phylum Pseudomonadota; class Betaproteobacteria; order Burkholderiales; family Comamonadaceae; genus Acidovorax; species Acidovorax sp. Root70. Next base: position 1,483 of record NZ_LMHQ01000028.1, on the reverse strand, counting down.
GCATCCTGCTTGTAGTGAATACTCAATAAAAGCTGCTTCTGTGCTGAACGATGAAATTGGATATACGCTCGCGACAAAGTCAAATATCGCGGCTTTAAGTCAGTATACGTATCCAATTTTTTTGGCGCCTGGTGGAGACGAAAATGCTATTGGTGTCAATGGGGCAAGACGCGTTTCGGATACCGATTTGCTTGCAGGCTGGGGAACATCTCTCGCTGCAGCTCATATCTCTGGTTTTGCAGCCGTCTACAAAAGTACGAATCCCACTCATAGCGTCGATCAGTTCATCGCTTGGGTAAATTCGACCGGCAGTGTTCCTGTCAGCGGCACAATTGCCAGCGGTGTACAGACTTGGCGCAGAATTGCATTCCCGTGAAAGTTCACCGGTTTTTACTGCAGAAGCATTTTGACCAGCAAGGTCGTAGGTCGAGGAGCCGTAGATGGTTGAACATCTGGAAGAAGTTGTGAAAGACCTTGTAGCGAAGCAAGTGGGCTTCTACGTGTTCCATGACAATGCCTCAGGCCAAACCACACTGCATCTCACTTCGACGGATCTGATCCGATACTCGGCTGATCCTGTTGGGTATCTGTCAGAGCACTATGGCGTCAGTCGCGAGGACTACTTGGGTTGGCACCGTTCTGGCTACAAAGTAATCTGCTCTGGCCTCACGAAATCGGGAAAACCATGCAAAGCTACAGTTCCCGGCCTCTCGATAGTGCACAGTCCAGCAGAGTGGGTGCAAGGCAGAGGTGGACGCTGTACTGTCCATAGTTAGAACGCCCCCGCACAACCGTCAAGCTTGGGGCAATCTCGGTTTTGTGTAGAAACGGAAATCAATGGTAGACGAGTCCAGGCGACCGGCTATGTCGCCTATGGACGGCCCAGCCGTCCATAACCTGCTTTCCGAGAGGCTGCACCATGTCATCCCTCTCGGGAGCGGCGCTCACTTTGCTCGGTTTTTCTCACTCCATTCCGACAAGAACTCTGAGACTCCACCAATGCGTTCCAGCGCCCCTGTCACGGCTTCGGGGGTGATCCGTCCTACATCAAGTAGTTGCCCCATTTCATCCTCCCACCGGACGACCCGATTGGTCTGCAGGACCTTGATCATGTCGTCGAACCTCTTGGGTATGGAAATGCGATCTTGGCTACCTAAATACAGGTCGCTCACCGATATTTGGCCGTCCGTCCCTGGGATGTATTTCACGCCAAGCATGGCGATGATCTGAGAAAGCAGATCGTTTTCGTTGCGAAGTCCGCCGACACGCAAGGCGCTCATGAACACTTCATCGACGTTGCTGCCATAGGTGCCTGAAATCAACAGGCAATCATTGCTGAATTCCATCAGCAACTCGGACGGTGTATAGCTCGGCGCATGTTGACGCCGACCGAAAACTGAGCCACTTTTTGGTGTGATGCCGACCTAAAACTGAGCCAGGTGTTTTACCTACCCTGCTGTTTTGTGCAGCAAGGGAATGAAGA